>CAYRBM010000062.1:0-29348 GCA_964422425.1 uncultured Odoribacter sp. | reverse complement strand
ATTCTCCGTATTTACTTTATAAATCACCAAATTTGACCCATATTCATTCTGAAGTTCTTCCAAAACAGGTGCAACCATTTTGCACGGGCCACACCAATCAGCATAAAAATCAATCAAACATGGTGTAGTTCCGGCATATTTCCATTCAGTATTGATGTCAAAATTGAATACTTTTTCTTTGAATGTTTCCTTAGTTAAATGTTCCAACATGATCTTGAAATTTTAATTATACAAATATATAGATTTTTTGATATATTAATGACAAATTTAATACCAATAATTTTAAAAACTATTTTCAACACCTAAACACTAAATAATTGTAATTTTGTCAGCACTTAAAAACAAATTGTCATATATAAGTATTTAGATATGATTATTTCGGAATTTTTTTCATGAAGCAACATTTACAACATCCTGTATTCTCAGTTATATCGCGACTTGCAGATCAACTCGACCAGGAAACCTATGTCATTGGTGGTTTTGTCCGCGACCTGATTTTGAACCGCCCATCGCCCGATATTGATGTAGTTACAATTGGGAGCGGAATCAGACTGGCAGAAATGGTTGCACGAGAACTTGGGCCAACTATTCATGTCAGTATATTCCGTAATTTCGGAACTGCCATGCTGAAATACCAATCACTGGAAGTTGAGTTTGTGGGTGCCAGAAAAGAATCTTACCAGGAACACTCACGAAAACCAACGGTTGAAGACGGAACTCTGGAAGAGGATCAGAACCGTCGTGATTTTACGATAAACGCATTGGCAATTTGTTTAAACAGCAATCGTTTTGGCGAATTAGTTGATCCATTTGGAGGAATTCAGGACATTGAAAACCAAATCATCCGAACTCCATTAGATCCGGAAATTACTTTTTCCGATGATCCTTTAAGAATGATGAGGGCTATCCGATTCGCAACGCAATTGGGGTTCACCATCGAGAAACAAACTCTGGATGCCATCACAAAAAACAAAAAGCGTATTAATATCATATCAAAAGAACGAGTTGGAGAAGAACTAAACAAAATTATTTTATCTTCCAAACCATCAGTTGGATTCAAATTGCTGGATAAAACAGGTCTTCTTGAGCTAATTTTTCCGGAACTGCACCGCATGAAAGGCCGTGAAGAAATTGGAGGAATTGGACATAAAGACAACTTTTATCACACCTTGGAGGTTCTCGACCGCATTGCACCAAATACCAATAATCTTTGGCTAAGATGGTCGGCTTTACTTCACGACATCGCAAAACCCTCAACTAAAAAGTTTTCGCCCCAATTAGGCTGGACCTTTCATTCTCACAATTTCGTTGGGGCAAAAATGGTTCCTTCGCTTTTTAAAAAAATGAAATTTCCACTGAATGAAAAGATGAAATACGTTCAGAAAATGGTGGAACTGCACATGCGGCCTATTGTACTTTCGGAAGAAGAAGTAACCGATTCTGCGGTGAGAAGATTACTCTTTGAAGCTGGTGATGATATTGATGATCTGATGACCCTTTGTGAAGCTGATATTACATCGAAGAACCAGGATAAAGTGAAGAAATATTACCAGAATTTTCAACTGGTACGACAAAAACTGAAAGACCTGGAAGAACGTGACCATATCCGCAACTTTCAGCCTCCTGTTTCCGGAGAAACGATTATGGAAGTATTTGCTCTTGGCCCTTGCCAGACAGTAGGAATGATAAAGAATGCAATTAAAGAGGCAATTCTAGACGGAATTATTCCGAACGAACATCAGGCAGCGTATCAGTTTATGCTTGAAAAAGCTGCTGAAATGGGTTTGAAGCCGGTCTCAGATCATTGACTTTTCACCTTCATACGAAGTAAAACTGGTAAATGATCGGAGAAACCTTCCTGATATTTATATCCTACATATGAACGCCTGGGTTTTACTCCACCAAAACTACGGTCAGGCTCAAGCAAAAAATCCGGTCGAAAAATATCAGCCTCTATTATTTCCAGACAATCTGATCGTTTAAAAAAAGAATCAGAAACAATTACCTGATCAAACGTCTCCCAGATCTGACGACTTTTGATAGTCTGAACCGGCCATCCTTTCCATTTTGTGGAAAGGTTTATCAATTCGCCGAAAACATCAGGATCATCCACCTCTTGTGCTCCAAGTACCTTTGTCAGACTTTCGTCTTCCGGGGTGTCGTTAAAATCACCCATACAAACAAGCTTCACTCCCGGTGAAGATGACCTTAGCTTCATAATTTCACCATTCAGCACTTCCGCAGCAAGCTTTCTGTGTTTGAGAGTTTCCATCATTCCTCCATATCTTGAAGGCCAATGACTGATAAAAACATCTATCGTATCGCACCCGAATAAAACGCCACTCACTCTCAAAATATCCCGAGTCCTGAATGTTGGATCTGAAGAATCTATAACAGGAATGGCCGCATAGTCGAATGGCTTAAAAATTTCGGAACGATAGATAACGGCCACATCAATTCCTCTTTCGTCCGGGGAATCTTTATGAATTATTTTATAATGAAATTTATCAAGCGCAGTAGCCTTTGTCAGAACCTCAAGCACAGAAAGATTCTCAACTTCGCATAATCCCACAAATACAGGAGCATTCCATTTTCCTGCTGCCAGAATGACTTTAGCCAGACGATCAGCTTTATCGTAAAAACGCTGAGGCTTCCACTTGCGATCACCAACGGGTGTGAATTCATCGTCGTTAGTCAGTGAATCATCCTCACAATCAAAAAAATTCTCCGTATTGTAAAAAAGGAAAGTAACCTCCTTAGGAACACCAGTATTCTGACAGAAACTATTTTTACTCCATAAAAAACACAGGATTACCAAACATACGCCCAAATACCTCATAACTAGCAATAAAATAGGAATACAAGATACTAATCAAAGAGTATTCTGGAATTAACCAGCCGATTGCTGTTATTTACTTTTTAATTTTTTCTCCTGCCTTTCAAGAGCTCCAATGTCGGGACCCTTATCGAGCAATCGCCCTCTACCCCTTAAATCACTGGGATACAATTTACTAACACTTAGTTTTGCTGCATCCTTAGCCGGACTAAGTGTGTCGAGTTCAAAATTGAACTTCTTATACGGATCAACCAGTTTGGGATCAACCCCTTTCAGAATATTGACAAAATGATCAGGATTGGAAGTTTTAAAAGTATCAGCTACCTGAAGAATGCACCGATCAAATTTATAATTGAATAATGCTTTGGAATTTTGACTAATCAAAATCTCATTACCACTGTAGGCATTGCCTGTGATGATGCAATTATTAAAATCAGCCTTTGCCATATCTCCAATGTAAGCCGGCTGATCCTTCTTAATGATCAAATAATTCTGAATTTGCAGTGCAGGTGTGCTCCGGGCTTTAAAACCATAACCTCCCCAGTAATTGGCTATGGTAGAATGGTTAAACTCATAGTTTCCTCCAACCAAGAGAGCAACTGCATAAAAACCGCAATTGGTAATCAAACAATTATTAGCCTGAATGTCTGATTTCATCGCAAAGATTCCGGCATAAGACATATTCTGGATCTTCACATTATTGAGTTTAACCGTAGCAAATCCCTCATTCTCAATATTTCCAACTTGAATTCCGATATTTGCATTTTTAATTTCAACATTATGAAATTCATTGTTTTTGCTACCCGAATAAAGCAAAACACCATTCCACTGATCGGGTAAATTAGCGTAAATATCTTCAAGCCGGTCTCCGTAAAATAAAATTGGATTCTCAACCGTACCTTTAGCCAATACCTTACCCTTTACATACAAGCCTGCATCTTTATGAAAATATACTTTGGTTCCAGGCTCAATCGTCAATGTAGCAGTGCTGTCAACATAGGCATAATTGTAAACCAGATAGGGTTTTTCATTGGTCCAGGTTGTCGTTTTTAGAGTCTCTTTGCGTATCAACTTAAAATCCTGTCCCCAGGCAAGTAAATCCACATCCTGGCGGTTAGCATTGGTAACAAACTCGATGGAATCCTTAACAACCAAAGGAAGATTCTGTCCACTTGGATCAACAGTAACCTCAATAAAAATATACATACTATCGAAAGGTGCAATCTCAAGGTTTTGCAGTTCGTTGGCCGAAACACCGTTGATATTCAGCCTGAAATTGGAGGTTTCGCCCTTGGCAAGTTTAACAGAGGAGATGAGTATCTTTTGATCGAACGGATTGTAAATTTTCAAATGCTGAGTAGTTGATCCGATGGTGGTAAATACCGTATCGAACATCACCGTATCAATTGAAAATTTCAACTTAACGTCAGATGACGACAAATATTTTTCATCTTCACAAGAAAATAAATAACCTAATGACAGGATGAGAATCGATATGTAGATCAGTTTCTTCAAGCTAGTTTTCAAAATAAAACGACGATTTCAAACACTTAGTATCCCAAAAGTAAGAAATGATTTTTACATTTTTTAACATTACAGCATATTCGTGCAAAAACATCTCACTCTAAAGTCTAAAATGTCAGAAAAACTAAGGGAAAGCCAACGATTTGTTTTGCAACAGGTTTTTAATCAATCATTTTTCAAGAACTAAAAACAGATATTGAAACATTAACAAATCGCTATTATTTCTAGAAAATATCAGTATCAGGTATTTTAGTTGACGCCAAAACTTCAGGATAATTAAACTCAGCTTTTGTAAACATTGTTGTTATTTTTACCCTGTTGAATTCGCACGAAAATGACTCGATCTATTAGCTTTCTATTAATCCTGATTTGTAACGTCAATCTAAGCCTTGCACAGCAAACACCAGAGTTTCTGAAGTACAGGCAGGATCCCTGGGTTGACTCGCTCATGCAAAAAATGAGCACCGAACAAAAAATCGGACAGTTATTTATGATTCAGGCTTATTCGAATCAGCATCAAAAAACGGAGGAATTATTAAAATCTATCGCTGATTACCACGTCGGAGGAATTATTTTCATGCAGGGAAGTCCTGTTGCTCAAGCCCTTTTGAGCAATCAGCTACAAAACGCATCCCAAATTCCGTTGCTTATGGCAATAGACGGAGAAACCGGGCTTGGATTCAGACTCGACTCCACCATAAACTATCCTCCGCAATTAGCATTGGGGGCAATTGTTAACGATTCTCTAATCTACCAAATGGGATACGAAATAGGTCTTCAATGCCGCCGGATAGGTATTCATTTCAATATGGCGCCAGTTGCCGACATCAATATTGATCCGAACAATCCGGTAATTAACTATCGATCATTTGGAGAGGACAAATACCTGGTTGCCAAAAAAGCCTGGTTATATGCAAGTGGATTGCAGGCAGCAGGAGTATTGGCAACAGCCAAACATTTTCCGGGACACGGCGATACAAAAACCGACTCTCATCACGACATGCCGGTTATCCAACAAACAAAAAGTCAGCTTGATTCTCTTGAAATATTCCCATTTGACTATTTGATTAAACGGGGAATAGGAGCAATAATGACCGGACATTTGCAAGTTCCAGCACTCGAACCAAATACAAAAATTCCGGCTACTCTTTCATCGAGGATTATTCAAAAAAAACTTCAGAACGAAATGGGCTTTCAGGGATTAGTTATTACCGATGCCATGAATATGAAGGGTGTCAGCAACTCTTATTCGTCCGCAGAATCATCGGTTAAAGCTTTGAAAGCCGGAAACGATATGTTGGAAATTGTTCCCCGACTTGACCGTGCAGTTGCAGCAGTAAAACAAGCCATACACAATGGAGAGCTAACGATAGATGAAATTAACGCCAAATGCAGAAAGATCCTGGCCCTGAAACGCTGGCTTGGGTTGAACGATCGAAAGCTTGTTGAAACGGAACATTTGACTATTGATCTGAATCAAAACCAATACCGCCTCACTAAACGATTACTCTGCGAACAATCGCTGACAATTTTGCAAAACACCCAGAACCTGGTACCTCTAGCGCAAATAGATACACTGAAAATAGCCAGCCTTGCAATTGGAACCAACTCTGAAACCACGTTTCAGGAAATGCTGTCAAATTATACCCAAATTGATCATTTTACCATCAGCAAAACTGCAACTGCTGACGAAATCGATCAAATAATCCAGCAACTCCAATCTTATAACCTGGTTATTGCCGGAATTCACGGAATGGGGCTCTACCCTTCCCGAAGGTATGGAATAACTGATCCGATGATAGCGATAACCGAAAAGCTTCGGAAGGCAAAGACGGTCTGTTGCTTTTTTGGAAATCCCTATGCAACCCAGTTTTTCCCCGCTTTAAGCCAAATGAATAGTTTGATTATAGCTTACCAGGATGACAACGAAGCACAGGAAATGGCTGCACAGCTAATCTTTGGAGCAACCGGAGCCTATGGAAAACTTCCAGTTACCATAAACGATCAATTCCTCAGGAATTCAGGACTGGCAACACAGCCTGTTCAGCGATTGAAATACACACTACCTGAAGAAGTTGGAATAAATTCAGACATTTTGAAGTGGAAAATTGATTCCATCGCCCAAACAGGAATTCAAAAAAAGGCATTTCCAGGGTGCCAGGTTCTGGTCGCAAAAAATGGGAAGGTAATTTTCAGGAAGAGTTATGGAAATTTCACCTACGGACAACCGCAACCTGTAAACAACGAAAACTTATACGATCTTGCTTCGCTTACTAAAATTATTGCACCGCTACCGGCCATCATGAAGCTCTATGACGAAAAAAAAATCAAACTCGACCAACCATTAGCGCAATATTTTCAGGAATTCAGCGGGACGAATAAAGCCGAAATCACCCTACGGGACCTACTTACGCATCAATCTCGCTTACAAAGCGGAATCCCTTTCTGGCTGGAATCCGGAAGTCAGAATAAACTGAGAATCGGTTTTTTTCGCGATCAACCTTCAGAGAAATATTCCATCAGGGTAGCAAGCAACCTGTATGCCAGAAATGACATCAGGCAACAAATGATCACCGACATCATTAAATCGCCTTTGAGACAAAAAAAAGAGTACCATTATTCTGATTTGGGATTTAGCCTTCTTCCTCTGGTTTGCGAACGAACTACCAGCACTCCGTTTCAGGATTTGTTGATAAAGGAATTTTACAACCCTCTAGGAGCTTCAACATTAGGATTCAAACCCTACGAACACTTTCCAATCCATAATATCGTCCCTACTGAGGATGATCAGATATTCAGAAAAGAAACACTTCAGGGTTTTGTTCATGACGAAACAGCTGCGCTCATGGGTGGAATTTCAGGGAATGCCGGACTTTTCGGCAATGCAAACGATTTGGCTAAAATCATGCAAATGTATTTGCAGAACGGATTTTATGGCGGAAAGCAATACATAAAAGCAACTACTCTGAACGAATTCACCAAAGTTCAGTTTCCTGAAGGTTCAAACCGACGAGCCTTAGGATTTGATAAGCCCAATCCTGGCATAAAAGGACAAAAAAACAAGTTTCCGGCAGCCGATGCCAGCCCACAGAGTTATGGACACACGGGTTTTACAGGAACTTTTGTTTGGGCCGATCCTGAAAATCAACTTCTGTTCATATTCCTTTCCAATAGGGTATTTCCAACACGCAGAAATTCAGCAATCAACGATTTGAATATCCGAACCGGGATGCATCAGGCCATTTACGATGCAATCAGGAAAAATCGGGACTGACTCTTAAAAATTGTTAAATATTCTGCTGTTTAACAACAGAGCCATTTCCACTACAAAATCTGAACGACTTATCTGACAAGACGTAAAGAAAGACACAGCCAATGTTAAGCAAGCAAACTAGCTTCCTTTCCGAAACCTGCGACTAAAACATGAAAGTTACCCCATTGTTATTTATTTATTAATTCTAACTTTAAAGGGTGTTTAAACAGACAAAGGAGTGTATAACCATAAAAATCGAAATGTCATGGAAAGGAAAATCACTTTTAACGAGTTACGTCACATCAAAGACAGCTTGCCTGACGGTTCAATCAGACAAATTGCGCAGGAGTTTGGGATAGAGGTTGAAACCGTCAGAAATTATTTTGGAGGCGCAAACTATGACAAAGGAAAATCAGTAGGATTACACATTGAACCAGGGCCCGATGGTGGAGTTGTTTTATTGGACGACACTGCTATTCTCGACCGTGCGCAGGAATTAATTGCCTCACACGCGAACTAAAAATTAAATTTTATTTTCCGATAGACTGCCCTATCTTTATAGGGCAGTTTTTTTTTGATCAAATTCACAAAAACCAATAACCATGAGAAACTCATTAGCCCTCGTAATCTGCTGTTTATTTGCAATTTCCTCGTTCGCACAAAAACCTCTGTTTAATGGAAAAGACCTTAAAAACTGGGAAATTTTTATGGGAAGTCCGATTAAAGATTTTGAAGATTTAGCAAAACAGGCAACACCCGCAAAAACATATTCGATTGTAAAACTGGAAAAACAGAAAGTTATTCGGGTATCGGGCGAGTTAAATGCTGCGCTGGCAACCAAAGAGTCATACAGCAACTATCATCTGCGTTTAGAATTCAAATGGGGTGAAAAAGTATATGGTAAGCGTAACAGCGGTTTGCTTTACCATAGCTACGGCCCGTTTGGTGTTGCTTTTGGAACCTGGATGGCCTGTATCGAGCATCAGTTGATGCACGAAAATCTTGGTGACACTTACCTGATGGGAAATACCATGTGTCAGGCCAAAGTTAAAATGGGCAATTTTGGAGCTGCCAATTTTTATACTTCGGGCGGACAACTATCAACATTTAGTGAAGATACAAATGGCCGCTCCATCAAAAAAGCGGAAGATGCCGAAAACCCCCTGGGAGAATGGAATACCGTTGATTTGTATTGTTTCGGGCAAACAGCTGTTCATGTGGTAAATGGCAAAGTGGTGATGGTTAATACCAATTGCAGCAAAAATGAAAACGGGCAGTTGGTCCCACTCACCGAGGGCCGAATCCAGATTCAATCCGAAGGCGGTGAATTTTTCATCCGGAAGATTGAAATCACCGATATCACCGAAATACCTGCCGAATTCCTGAAATAAATTTCTACATCAAAATAAAATCCTGTCATGTTTTAAAAACCTGGCAGGATTCTTTCTTTCACGCAACTAAAAGGTTGACTTTTGCATCTTTTAAAAAACCAAAACTTATACCTATGAAACAAGTCATTCCTGCAATCAGTCTGGCTTTTTTCTTTAGTGTTTTTATTCTTTTCAGTTGCAACAAGAATGAATCGGACTCCGATGTGGAAACTATTCATTTCCCATACGAAAATGAATTAAGCTGGAATTATCCGGTGCTGCCCGGCTCCGAACAGTGGAAAGCATTTAAATCGAATAAAGAAATGGTTGAGGCATGCCAGATCCCTCAAAATATAATGACCAGTTTGTCAACCGAAGAATTACTCGTGCTTTGTTTGAAATACCCATTATTAATGGACATTGGCGCGTTTAACTTTTTTGCCGATGGGTATGCGGCCTGGGAAACAAATTTCAACGGCATAAGAGAATTCTATAAGCGAAGCAATGCCCATGCTGTGATTTATAATTACTACCAGCAGATAAACCCTAAAAATGCGACCATGTATTCCTCTGTCTTTTTTGTTTTCAGGATTTCTGTCGTTGAATATATCCTTTCTGCACCAATCGTAATTTCAAAATATACTGAGAAACAGAGAAAAGAGGTAGCTGCTGAATTATTTTCAAAACTTGACATTAAAAAATCTCAAAATGGGGACTTTCCACCAAATTATCTTAATTCAACTTACCGAGCTTTAATCAGAATTATTAAATGTGATACTGATGGGAAACTTTCGGAAAGTGATACCAAACTGGCTGATTCGTTTACCGGAATAGGTCCTGCTCCTGAAAACATTCTGAAACAAGTTGAGGAAATCATCAAAAATTATTTTTCACAAAAATAAAATTCATTCATTTCAGGAAAGATGAAAACACTGTTTCTGTTTTTGGCGATTATTGTTTTTATATTATTTCCAACCAGTTGCGACAAGTACGAAACAGATCCGGATCTTGATGAGTTTTGCTCCGTTGCTCCTGCCGGATGGGACTGTGAAATCATTCAGGAAAACTTTGATCCCAACGACATTCCCAGAAATGCAGAACAGCCTCTGTCGATTATCAAGTACATTAACCGGGATAAAAAATTCAGTTCTTTCGGCACAACAAAGGTAAATCCATCATTGATTCTTCATATCTATCCCATCGCTAAAAAGGACGAATTGGTTCGTTTCATCCGGTCGCAGCAAATCTTCTCGTGGTGTATCCCTATTTATTATGGCGAAACCAAAAGATACTTCATCACTACTTCGCCGTGTTTCATCAACGGGGGAAATTTTACTTCCGAAGCAAATTCGGCAATTGAGGATTTACATCAGGCGCTAAAAAGTATGATAACATTTGTGGATTATAATTTTGCCGAAATGTAGATTTTCATGTCCTGTGTCTAATTTATTCTTCCCGCGCTGAACCTTTTGCCTTTCGCGTGTACCGTGTCAGAAAAAACCCGCATGGAACAACGCATCAATAATCTGGCCGGATGGGGCATTTTTGCCATCAGCCTTCTTGTTTATACCCTCACTCTCGAACCCACTTTAAGTTTGTGGGACTGCGGCGAATTCCTCGTTTCGGCCTATAAACTCGAAATCAATCATTCGCCTGGCGCACCGCTTTTTATGCTGCTCGGTCGCTTGTTTTCACTACTAAGCTTTGGCAATCCGGCAAAAGCGGCCTTTTTTATCAACATGGTTTCGGCTGTTTCGAGTGCTGCTACCATTCTTTTTCTGTTCTGGACGCTGGTTTGGCTCATCTCCAAACTCGAACAGGTGCAAAATAAAACCTATCCGATCTTCCTGAAATTGGCAGCAGCATCGATTGGGGCGCTGTCGTTTGCATTTACCGATTCGTTTTGGTTTTCGGCGGTGGAGGCCGAGGTTTATGCACTTTCGTCGTTGTTCAGCGCAGCCATTCTATGGGCCGCCACCCGTTGGGAACGCGAAGCCGATCAGCCCACCTCTGCCCGGTGGATTCTCCTCATCTTTTTCCTGATTGGCCTGTCCATTGGCGCGCATTTATTGAACTTACTCGTCATTCCATCGGTCGCACTGATCATCTATTTCAGGAAATATAATTACACCACAAAAGGATTACTTTTGGCTCTTTTGATTAGTGGAATCGGCATTGTCGCACTGCTAAAAATTGTCATTCCCGGATTACTCGATCTATCAAAAAACCTCGAACTAATTTTTGTGAACGACCTCCATTTACCGATTCATTCCGGACTATTGACTTACCTCGTTTTGCTCGTTGCAGCACTTTCTTTCGGAATTTTCTACAGCCACAAAAAGCAGAAAGCAAATCTCAATCTGGCTGTATTATGCGTCAGTTTTTTGCTAATCGGCTACACTTCGTATGTAGCAACCATTATCAGAGCATCGGCTGGTGTGCCCGTTAACCAGGGAAATCCGGAGACAACCTTCAGTTTGCTGAATTACCTCAACCGCGAACAATACGGAACCCGCCCGATTTTATATGGATCGAATTTTGGATCGGTTGCTACGGGTTACGAGGAGCGTGAAACCTGGATTGCTCAAGGCGACCGATACATTAAAAGTCAGTTAAACCCGGAGGTAAAATACGATCCGCAGACGGTGGGTTTCTTCCCCCGAATGCATAGTTCCGATCCTGAACACATTGAAGCCTATAAAAAGTGGGTGGCTATCAAAGGCCGGAAAGTGCAGGTTGCCGACGACGAAGGGAATCCATCAACCACCACCATCCCAACTTTTCAGGAAAATGTCAGCTTTTTCCTGAAATATCAGCTGGGGTTTATGTACGTTCGGTATTTCCTGTGGAACTTCGCGGGACGACAGAATGACATTCAATCCACCGGCGATTTGCTGAATGGCAACTGGCAATGCGGGATTCCGGTGATCGACCAGCATTTTTCAGGACCGCAAAAGAATCTTCCTGAATCAGCAAAAGTCAACAAAGGCCGCAACTCCTACTATTTTTTGCCCCTTATTTTAGGGTTGATCGGGCTGTTTTTCCATTACAAAACCGATCGAAAAGGCTTTCTGATTATTGGGTTGTTGTTTTTCCTGATGAGCGTTGCGCTGGTCGTTTACCTCAACGAAGTACCCAACACACCCCGCGAGCGCGATTACGTTTATGTGGGTTCGTTTTACGCCTTCAGCATTTGGATTGGAATGGGTGCACTAGCCATTTTTTCAGGATTACTGAAATGGTTGGACGAACGGAAAGCATTACTTCTCGCGATTACGATTAGTTTTCTTGCATCACCTGTACTTTTGCTGGCGCAGAATTACGACGACCACAATCGCTCCGGTCGCTATTCTGCCCGTGATCTGGCAAGAAACTACCTCGAATCGTGCGAACCGAATGCTATCCTTTTTACCCATGCCGACAACGATACATATCCGTTGTGGTATTGCCAGGAAGTGGAAGGAATCCGGAAAGATGTTCGCGTAGTAGTGATGCCTTATCTTCAGGCCGAATGGTATATTCAGCAGCTTCGGCGGAAAATCTATCAAAATGAAGGATTAAAAATGACTATTCCGGTAGAAAAATACCAATCAGGCGAAATGGATTACGTTTACATCGTTCCGAAAATTGAAACCGAAAAATCGTTGAATGATGTCCTTGAATTTGTGGCCAGCGATTCGTCGCAAACCAAACTGGCCGTCGAAAATCACGAGCCCATCAGTTATATTCCGGTGAATAAAGTCCGACTGGAAATGCCAGGTAAACAACCTATTCCGATAGAATTTAACCAAAGGGCACTCCATAAAGGCGACCTTGCATTTTGGGACATCATTGCCAGCAATCAAGGCAAACGTCCGGTATGTTTTACTTCGTGGGTCGATCCGGAGGAACACGGGCTGAAAGATCATCTCATTTTCGATGGACTGGTTTTCCGCCTGACTGATCAAAAAACCGACAGCAATTCGGTCCTCGAAATGGGTAAAATTGACACCGAAAGTTTATACACCAGGTTGATGCAAAAATGTAACTGGGAAAATCTGGCCGACCCTGACGTTTATTTCGACTGGCATCACCGGCGGATGCTGGCCAGTATGCAAATCAGAAACGCATTTTACCGGCTGGCCAAAAGTCTGACTGATGAAAAACAAACGGTCAAAGCGCTGGAAGTTCTCCAAAAGGCAGAAAAAACGATTGGATTGAATCTTTGGCCAGTTGATTACCAAAGTATTTTAATGGCATCGTTGTATGCGCCAAACGGGCAAAAAGCATTGGGAGAAAAACGGTTCCGGGAATTGACTGCATCAATTGAGGAAAACCTTACTTATTATTCTGAATTTAAGTCACAGCAAAAGAAATCGATTTTGGATGAAGCTGCTTACCAGCTATCTCTCTACAATGAACTTATTCAACAAGCTGCCAATACACTTTCTGAGAATGAATTAAAATCGATGAAAGAAAAACTGATTTACTTTGCTGAAAAATGGAGTTAAAGAACGAAGCACATGAAAATCTGAAAAGATTCATCATGTGCTTCTTCATAAAAATCAACACACATGCGCTAAGTAGTTTGAAGCCACTAGGCGCATTTCGAGGAACTAATACTATTTCACTTTTGCCAAAGCCTCCAAAACCCGTTCGGGAGTCATTGGTAATTGATAAAGTCGTGCTCCTGTTGCATCGAAAACAGCATTGGCCAAAACACCGCCCATGCAAATAATGGCTGGTTCGCCGCCACCCTGTGGAGGTTCGTTTTTGTGCAAAATTCTGGTTTCGATTTTCGGCAGCCACGAGAACAGCGGAATCTGGTAATCGGCAAAGTTTTCGGTGTGAACTTTGCCTCCGGTAAACTTCACTTCTTCGGTCAGCGCATAGCCCATTCCCATCGTGATGCAACCTTCCATCTGAATAATTGCACCTTCGGGATTGATGCAAAAACCGATTTCCTCGGCACACGCTACCCGCACCACTTCTATTTTTCCGGTTGTTTTATCCACTTTCACCTCGGCAATATGAGCCACATAACCACCGGCGTCAAATCCGCAGGCGATACCGTAACCGCGTCCGCTCGGACCTTTTGCAGGAGTGTAGCCAAACAAATCAGCCACCGCTTTCAGCACACCAATCATTCGTTCGTCCTTCAGGTTTTTCAGGCGGAATTCGAGCGGATCAACACCCAATTTGGCCGCCATCATATCGATCTGCGATTCGCGGGCGTAAGTATTTGTATTGTTGGCCGGAGCACGCCAGGCGCCGGTTCCGAATGGGTGAACATCGCGGGCCGAAAAACTGGTGGTTTTGGCATCGGGTACATCGTAAATGGTATCCGAACCACGCGATCCGGCGAAATATTCCTTAAAATCCCATGCAGTAATTTTTCCGGAGCTATTGGCTCCTGAAGTAATTTTCACGACTGCAGCCGGCCGGAAAGTATCGTAGAAAAACTCTTCCTTGCGGGTCCACTGAACCATGATGGGTTTCCCGGTCAATTTGGTCAAACGGGCTGCTTCAACCGCCTGCCGGAATGCCGACTTTCCGCCAAAGCCACCGCCCAGAAACGGCGGAATGACGCGCACTTTATCGAGTCCGAGGCCCAACTCGCGGGCAATGCCGTCCTGAGTGCCAAACGGAGTTTGTGTTGATGCGCGCACCACCACTTTGTCGCCTTCCATAAAGCCGAGGGCCGTGTGTGGTTCCATCGGGGCATGAGCGACGTAACTGTTGTAAAATTCGCTTTCGATGATAAAATCGGAGTTCTTTTTGCCAGCTTCAACATCGCCAGCACTTTTAACCACACGTGCTTCCGATTTAAATGCGAGCTGATGTTTAAAAACGGTTTTGTCGTCTACATCCATCTCGTTGAATTTGTACTCGGCTTTCACTTTAGCCAGCGCCTGTTCGGCTTTCTCCGGATCGGCATGCAGAATGGCAACCAGTTCTTTGTCGCGGGCCACCGAAATACCAGCCATTTTTTCAGCTTCGGAAGTGTCGGCCGAAATCAGGGTAGCCCCGTGCGATGGCGGGCGCAGAATTTTGGCGTACAACATTCCGGGCATCCTGAAATCGCCTGAATACATGGCCTGCCCGGTTACCTTGGATACCGCATCGACATGGTTAAACGACTTGCCGCGAATTTTGTATTCGCTGAAATCTTTGGCTTTGGGCTTCACGCTGAGGTACTTTTCAATCTTTTTGCCCTTAGCCAGTTCTCCGTAGCTTACTTTTTTACTTTTCTTATTTTTTACGAATATGACACCTTTCTCGGCGGTTACTTCGTCTTTCGAAACGCCCAACTGTTCGGCTCCCATCTCCAATAAAACCGAACGGGCCTCGGCCAATGCGGTCATCATCACCGGGCCCAGCGCACGGGTTGATAACGATCCCCAGGTTCCGGCATCGTAAGGGCATAATTCCGTGTCGCCCATCACCATTTTGATGCTTTCGAGCGGAGTGTCGAGTTCGTCGGCCACCATTTGCGGGAATGAGGTGATGATCCCCTGCCCCATCTCGATTTTGCCAATCAGGCAGGTCACTTTACCATCTTCGGCAATGTGAATAAATGCGTTGTAATCGTTGGGCACCGTCCGCCGCTGCTCAGCTTCTGCTGAAACGCCGGTCAAAAACTCGCCCAATTGGAAATAGATAAATAAGCCGCCACCGAGCAGTTTCACAAAGTCACGCCGGTCAACTTCAAAAGTTGGGTTATTTTCCGGCACTTCGTCCCGATAATATTTTTCGTTTTTCATTTCTTCAGGTTTATCAGGTTAAACTACATGGATTTGGAAGCCGATTCAATGGCATCAATAATTCGTACATGAGCGCCGCACCGGCAAAGATTGCCATCCATTCCCTCGATGATTTGTTCGCGGGTGGGATGAGGTGTTTTTTCGAGCAAACCCACGGCATTCATAATCATACCTGGTGTGCAGAAACCGCATTGCAGGGCATCGTGATCGACAAAAGCCTGCTGAACAGGATGCAATTTCCCGTTTTTCGACAGACCTTCGATGGTGGTAATCTTTTTACCAGCTACTTCTTCCATGCTTATGGTGCACGAACGAACCGCCTCGTCGTTCATCAATACGGTGCAGGCACCGCAATAACCTTCGCCGCAACCGTATTTGGTTCCGGTCAGGTTAAAATTTGTCCGGAGGGCCCAGAGCAGCGTCTGCCCCTTTTCAAGCGGCATTTCCACTTTCTTTCCGTTCAGTTCAAATTGAATTGTGTCAGCCATTTTTTGGTTTATTTAGTTTGTGAGTATTTTAATTCGCGTTGATATTCTTCCGGTGTGTCAATGTCTTTCATAATTCCGGAACTACCGGTTTCAACTTCCTCCACTTCCTCCTGAAAATTCTGCGCTACCGACCGTAATCCAATGGCCGGATCGATGTTTAGTAACTCATTCCGGAGCCGGAGATCGTACAGCGGCGGATGACCCCTTTTCCCCTCGAAAAGCGGAATTACGATCAGTTTTCCCGACTGCCGCCATGCGCCAACCACTTTTCGAATTGCGTCCTCAGGAATTAAAGGCTGATCGCCCGGAAAAACCAGGACTGCCTTCGCATTATCCGGTAAAACTTTTACTCCAGTCGTTACCGACGTGTGCATCCCCTCGCGGAAATTTTCGTTTTCAAATGTTTGAACCGGCCAAAAATCAAGAGCATCTTCTAATTCGGCAGAATTGGCGCCCAACACAACGAATATATTTTCAATTCCTGATTTCAGGATATTTTCAACCACTTTTTCGATGATCGTTTTCCCATCGAAAGGCAGAAGCAGCTTTTGTGTTCCCATTCGGGTGGACATACCGGCTGCGAGTACGATAGCGCAAACATCATTCATTACTCACCAGTATTTGGTTTCTGACTTTTACCAACTCAGCTGCAATGCTCAGGGCAATCTCCTCAACAGTCTGGCCGCCGATGTCGAGTCCAACCGGAGTATGAATACGGTTCCATCGACTGGATGTTGCCCAGCCTTTTGATAAAAATTCAGCTTTCATTTTCGCAACTTTGGCCTTGCTCCCCATCATACCGATGTAAGCAGCATCCGACTGAATGACTTGCCGCAAAACTTCGCCGTCGGTTTTGTGGCCACGGGTCACAATCACCAAATAACAATCGCTTCGTATCGGAAATTTTTCCAGTAAACGATTGAGTGAACCACTCACTACCCAATCGGCGGCGTCCAATTTTTGCGGATCGGCATATTCCGGACGGTCGTCCCAAACAGCAACTGAAAATCCCAGGAAATTTCCCAAATGGGCCAGCGCCCTCCCAATATGGCCGGCGCCGGCAATGATCAGCATTGGTTTCGGTAAAATTTTCTCGGCCAGGGTAAAGCCTTTCGACAAGGCATCAATTCCGTCGAAAGGTATGGTTTGAACTGATTTTGCATGAGTATCGTGAAGCATTTGACTAACAACCGGTTTAATTTTTGCAGAAAGGTCGGTTTTTAAGTCATTGCTTTCAATCCATTGTCTGATCAGCCTGACATCGTTGGTATCGGCCGAATCGGCCAGCGTGAGTAAAACACCTTTCCGGCGCTGTTCGGTTTGCTCCTTCATCAGTTGAAAAACGGGTAAATGAATTTCCGGCGTGGCATCAATTAAAATGGTCATGCTGCCGCCGCAAACCGATTCGCTTCCTTCGGCGATTTCTCCACGCAATTCGTAAGTATATAATCCTGATTTTCGGGTTTGAAGTAAAATCCTGGCTTGTTCAGTCACCTTAAACTCGGTTTGTCCGCCTCCAACAGTTCCCGAAATCAGGCCCGACATTCCGATGATGGCCGAACTTCCGGCCTTTTGCGGGGTGGAACCAATCGTATGAACTACCGTTGCCAGAACAACCGAAATCCCTTGATTGATGAGTTCGGGAATTTCAGCATAAATACACGATGAAATGTGCTTCACAGTAAAAGGTTTAGGTTGATCAACATGAATCGCAGTTTGCGCGACTACAAAACCTTTTAAATTTAAGAATTTTTGGCGATAATCAATTCAGGCTGTCCGGTCGGATCGAATCAATATTTTGAATGATGGAGGTGCTGTCGGCAACCAAAACACGTTTAGTAAAAAGGCTATCAGTTGCAGTAACCGATCCCGACTCGATGCCGATTTGGTTGTTCATGACCGAAAAGAAAAGAATAACCGACAGCAAACCGGTTTTAAGCCCCAGACTTTGGACCGAAAACAGCCAGCCAAAGAAGCTGGCAAATGAATTTTGCCGTGGTTTTGAAGCGCCCGATTTCAACATGAAAGAATACATCAAACGGTCTTCGATAGCCGCATCGGGTTTGCCAACCTGATCGTTCTTCAGCAATCCGCTATAAAATTGTTCGTGATCCTTTTTTATCATGGCGTTCTATATTAAAATTCAACTTCATCCTTTAAATAATTCAGCTTTTCAGCCAACACTTTCCGGGCATAGAACAGGCGTGACTTTACTGTTCCCTCCGGAAGTTCCAGAATTTCAGCAATATCTTTAACCGAAAAACCTTCGCGATACCGAAGCAAAAATGCCGAGCGGGGTTCTTCGCCCAGCTGGTCGAGCGTTGCGAAAACCTTCTCAATCAGTTGTTCTTGTCCAACCGACGAGTCGTTTATGTAATCAATTTTGGATTCCAGCGCCTCTGACGTGCGGTATTCCCTCCGGATTTCCCTGCGTCGGTACTCATTTTTACACATGTTGTTGGCGACCGAATAAAACCAGGTGGGAAAAGAAAATTTCGGATTAAAACTTTCTGGTTTCTCAATCAGTTTCATAAAAAGCTCCTGCAGAAAGTCGTTGGCCAACTCCGGCGAATTGCCCAACATCCGATAGAAATAATAATACATCCGGTCTTTGTACCGATGATACAACTGCCCGAATGCGGTCTGATCTCCAGCCACAATTTGCTGCATCAGTTCAGTATCCGTCGCTTCCCTATTTCGCTTTCCAAATATCAATTTGCCGGTTTCTTTAAAATAAGCCAGATTAAGGCGATGTACGATCCAACAATCAGGATGGGGGCCACGGTAATTCTCCGGAAGCTGAAAACCTCTTCATTGAACACTTCCGGATTATCCGATCCGCCACCACTCATCAGGATAAAACCCAAAATTAACACACCAAGAATGATAATCCATGCGATGTACTGTTTTTTCTGAAAGATCATACTTTTTTCTGACCTGTACACCCGAAAAACGAAAGGTTCAGGAAAAACCGAAAAAAAAATCGCCACTACCGAAATATTCCGATAGTGGCGATTCTCACCCGCGAATTTGCTTTTACAACCTGCTCCACGGGATTGCGGCCAGCATAACAACCAGCGCTAATCCGTAAAATAGAGTTGCTATCTTGAATTTACCTGCATCAGTCGCCGCTTTCTTCGATTTTGCGCGACCAATGTGTACCAGGATAACAGCTATCAGCATCATTAGAAAATGCTCGACTGCATAAAACCGAAGTTCCGTATCCTTCATGGCGGCACCAAAATCACTGAAAGCAAATTTGGTTATTGGACTCAGGAAAAAATACAACACCAGGCCAACCAGCAACTGCAGGTCCATGAGCGAGGTAAAGATAATCCCCATCAAATTATCGGTCTTTTTCCATGGCTGATTTCCCAGCCAGCCAATCAGGTATTTGACCAAAGTAGTAACCAGGCTAAGCAAAAGCAGCCAGCGCAAGGTATCGTGTAAATGTAAAAAACCGGTGTACATGTTTTCTGAAATTTAATTGTTTCAGATACTAAACGAATGAAAGCTATTTTGGTTGAGACAGAATTTCAAGTCCTTCCACAATCCGTAAACCAGGCACTTCATCGACCGAAAGGCCGATCATTCTGGAAGCCAATACATCTACCGGTGTCGGACGGTATTTTTTCAGGATGAAACGGGTTAAAAAACGGCTCAAAATTAGTACAACCTTTTCTCCACGACGCTTTTCCTTTCGGTCTCCATCCAGAATGGATGGCCTGAAAATGACAATCTTCTGAAACGGCAATTTGGCCACCGCCTCATCCAATTCGCCTTTCATTCTTGAGTAGAAAACCGATGATTTTGGATCGGCGCCCAACGACGACACCAGAATATAAACTCCTACCCCATTTTCAGAGGCAGCATTGGCAAAATCAAACTGATAGCTGAAATCAACACGGTACTGGTTCGCTTTTGTTTTGGCGGTTTTGATGGTTGTTCCCAGAGTGGAGAAAAGCACATCGCCTTTCACAAAACGTTTCCAACTTTCAGGTCGATCGAAATCAACCACCAGTTCTTCAAGCTTTGGATGTACAATTCCAGAAGGACGACGGACAAACGAACGCACTTTTTCGAATTCAGGATGGTCAACCAGTTGTGCCACTAATTGCTGACCAACCAGGCCACTGGCCCCAATCACATTTGCTACTTTTCCCATCAGGTTTGCTTTAGAATTATTTTAGCGATGATTCAATTCAGTGAGACTGAAACTCTATTCGGCTTAATCTCCGAAATCGTCCAAATAAATTTAGAAATATTATTTGGTTCAACTACCCTGTAAAAGTAAAAGCGATAAATAGTTAATTTAGCTCCTGAAAATTACTAAACCTAACGAAAAAACTATCCTTATGATCAGACAAATTATTCTCCTGATTGCTTCATTTTCATTTCTTCAGATTTATGCACAGGAAAAATTATGGAATGGCCCATCAGTTGATTTAAATCATGGCAAACTAAAAATTTCAGAAAACAGACATTTCATCATTTTTGAAGATGGAACTCCTTTTTTCTATCTGGGAGATACAGCCTGGGAATTGTTTCACCGGCTGAGCAAAACCGAAGCGGAAAAATACCTTGAAAACCGACGTCAGAATGGATTCACAGTTGTTCAGGCAGTAGCATTAGCAGAACTTGATGGATTGAATGTTCCAAATTCGGAAGGCGAAAAGCCACTGTTAGACAATGATCCGAACAAACCCAACGAAAAATACTTCGCCCATGTGGACTGGGTAATCAAAAAAGCTGAGGAGAAAGGAATTTTCATCGGGTTACTACCCACCTGGGGCGACAAATGGAATAAAAAATGGGGAAATGGACCCGAAATATTTACTCCCGAAAATGCAAAAAACTATGGGCAATATTTGGGAAATCGGTATAAAAATAGTCCCAATATCATTTGGATTTTGGGAGGTGATCGTCCGATTGAATCGGATTTACACCGACAGATTATCACCGGAATGGTAACCGGGCTGAAAGAAGGAGATGGCGGATTTCACCTGATCTCCTTTCATCCGACAGGAGGCAGCGGTTCTTCTCAATATTTTCATAATGACCAATGGCTCGATTTTAACATGCGCCAGAACGGGCACAGCCTGAGTTATACCGAACGCTACCACATGACAGAGAAGGATTATAACCTTTTACCCGTTAAGCCGGTTATTGATGCAGAACCAATTTACGAAGACCATCCGATAAATTTTAAGCCCGATCAAAACGGCCATTCTACGGCTGCCGATGTTCGTCGCACCCTTTATTGGAACCTCTTCAGCGGAGCATGCGGGCACACCTATGGACACCATTCCGTCTGGCAGATGTGGGCGCCCGGACGTGAACCGGTCAATCGTCCTTTGATGTACTGGGATGAGGCCATAGATCAGCCTGGCGCAGCACAGATGATCTACGGACGTTTACTGATCGAATCACGTCCTTTCCTGAACCGTATTCCAGACCAATCAATCATCGAAACCGCCCCGGTACCCACCTCAGTACCCGGAGCTGGCTCCTACCAATTTGTGGCAACACGAGATGAGGAAGGTACTTTTGCCATGGTTTACGTTCCGGTTGGACGCAAATTCAACGTTCGTCTGGATGTAATCAAGGGCAAAAATGTGGTTGCATGGTGGTACAATCCACGAAACGGTGACTCCAAACTGATCGGTAAATTTACCAATTCAGGCACTCAATCATTTATATCACCCACTCCCGGCGAAAACCTCGACTGGGTGCTGGTGCTCGATGATCTGTCGAAGAAATATCCTGCCCCAGGAAAACTGAAATAAAACGGCAAAAATTGGTTGAAGACCACAACTATTGAAATCATACCTACCTATGAAAAACATATCACTCATTTCATTTTTTCTGTTTCTTTCTTTTGGATTATTTGCACAGGAAGCCTTTCAATGGAAGAAGCATGAAATATCATTCACGAGCGAAAAAGAATATTCCAACCCGATATACGACGTCCGCGATTTCAAAATTACGTTTACCGGCCCTTCAGGAAAAACCCATGTCGTGCGTGGATTCTGGGATGGAGGCTTAAACTGGAAAGTGCGTTTTTGTCCGGGAGAAACCGGGAAATGGACCTGGGTAAGCCAATGTACGGATGAAAAAAATACTGGACTGCATAACAGACAGGGTGCCTTTCAATGTTTTCCGAATAACAGAAAAGAACAAATCTTTCAGAAAGGAAGTCTTATTCATCCAAAGGGGAAATATTACCTGGCTTATAACGATGGCACCCCGTTTTTCTGGTTGGCCTGCACGGCATGGAATGGTGCATTAAAATCGAACGACGAAGAATGGGAATATTACCTAACCCATCGGGTAAAAAACAATTACAATGTGATTCAACTGGTTACAACGGAATGGCGGGGCTGCGATAAAAATACCGAAGGACTCACCGCAATAGAAGGAACCGGATACATTCGCATTCATCCGGAGTTTTTTAAACGCATCGATCAGAAAATTGATGAAGCCAATGAAAAAGGACTTATTGTTTCGCCGGTGATTTTGTGGGCATTACCAAACGGACAGGGGCGGCACCTCAGTCCGGGTTACACGTTACCGCTCGAAGAAGCGGTTTTGCTTGCCAAGTACATTGTTGCCCGTTATCAGGGAAATCAGGTAGTCTGGACCTTAGGCGGAGATGGAAAATATTACGACGATCAGGAAGTGAAATGGAAAGAAATTGGACGACTCGTTTTTAACGATATCGATCATGCTCCGGTTACCCTTCACCCGCATGGCGTTTCGTGGATTGGAGAACTATTTGCCCGTGAAAACTGGTACGAGCTGATGGCCTATCAATCGTCGCACAGTAACGGAGAAAGAACGATTAACTGGATAAACAAAGGGCCGATGGCTACCATGTGGAGCCAGCTAAAACCCATGCCATACATCAATATGGAGCCAAACTACGAACAAATCGGATTCAAAATAACTGACAAAGATGTACGAAACGCCTCGTACTGGAGCTTGTTTGCCACACCTGTTGCCGGAATTACTTATGGCGCCAACGGCATCTGGCCCTGGTTGCGCGACGGTGAAAGCATACTGAATCATCGCGATGCTCCCGGAACAACAAACTGGCGCAAAAGCCTCGATTTCCCTGGGAGTATTCAAATGAGCTACCTTGCACAGTTCTTTCAGAAACTGGAATGGTGGAATTTCTTCCCTGCTAATGATTTGCTAATCGATCAGCCGGGCCATAAAAACTTCAATCAATGGATTTCGGTTTTAAGGAAAGATGACCATTCTGAAATTCTGATTTATGCTCCTGAAAATGGTGTTGTCAGTTTGCACAATCCTGAAGGTCATACATACGAAATCCAATGGTTTAACCCTGTAACCAATGTATATTTCGATGCAAAAACAAATAGGAACAACAATAAAATTGAACTGGTACAAAACTTTGAAAACGACATGCTAATCCTTCTGCGCAAGAAATAGATCACAAGACTACCATCATTATAAGTGCATTCAACATCCACATCGTTGAATGCACTTATAATTACACAGCACAGAAATAACGCCTGATTGTCATCCTGAAACCTCGGGAACAGTCAATAGTTTATTCAAACTGTTTCATGTAATCCAGGAAAGCTTTGGCCGTGCGGTCCATGTTTTCCATCGATCCGCCGCCTTCCAGTACTTCGCACATTTCGTAAATCACCCAACCCTGGTAGCCGATTTCTTTTAGCGTGTTGAACCATGTTTTGTAATCGATAATGCCTTTGCCCATCTGCGTGGCGCGCATAACCGGTTGCTGAGCCGAATAGTTGGTCAGGTCGTTCACGTAACTAAACCTCGGGTGACGAACGTAATCGGCCGCAATGGTTTGTGCCAGAAATGGCTTCATCTTCAGGATTGACTGACGCATTTCTTCGGAACTTAAACCTTCAAGGGCCGGCGACCACGCATCCCAGCCAGCCAATACGTTGGGCATGTTGATTTCTTTGAGCATCCACGATAGGACATCGTGATGAAGGGCAATGTCGTGATGATTTTGAACCACTAATGTTACGCCGTATTTTGCGGCCAGTTTTCCAGCCATTCTGAGTCCATTGACAACTTCAGCATATTGCTTGTCGTAAGGAATTCCCGGGCGTTCGTAGCCGGTAAAAACGCGTACAACTTTTGTCCCTAAATCGCTGGCCAGTTCGGCCAATTCGCCCACCCATGCGGCCTGAATTTCTGCATTTGGAATGCCAGGTTTGTCAATTCCGGCAGTGAAATCAGTGTAGCCGGCCAGCCCAACTAATGTTAGTCCGAGCGAGTCGATTTTTGCTTTCAGGCGGGCTCGGGCCGCTTTGTCGTAATCGTGCGGCGAAACGTGTGGCCGTTTGGCAGCCAGCATCACTCCCTGATAACCTAATTCTTTGGCTTTTATCAAAAACTGATCAACAGTCAACAACGGTTGGCCTCGCCAAACACCCATGTAGCTCACTGAATGCAGGCAGGTTTTTACTTTAAAATCTTTTGGATTTCCGGAAGGAAGCTTTTGCGCCGACAGGTTTACCGACAAGAGAAACGTAATAATTGTAATGCAGGAAGTTAGTTTAGTTCTCATTTTGTGGTTATTAGTTCGATTGGTTGAAAATAGTATTTTTTAATATTCCTTTCAAGGCTTATTTCTTTTCTGAATAAAGCTTTCCTTAACAAGTCATTCAAAATTCAATATTCTGTTGCTCAACCAAATTCCTAATTGCTTGTTCCTATCTTATTTTAAGACTAAAATATCTTTTATAACCTAATTTAAACGATAATGGTACCAAAAATTCACAGTTTAGGCGGATACATTCATGAGTATCAGAAAAGTCTGGCTAGTCCGGAAGCATTCTGGAACGAGGCTGCAGAGAGTTTTTACTGGCGCAAGCGATGTGATAGAGTTTTGGAATGGGAATTTGAAGGCCCGTCGGTAAAATGGTTTTCGGGCGCCAAACTGAATATTACTGAAAACATTTTTGAAAAGAACTTATACACCATTGGAAGTCAACCAGCAATTATTTGGGAACCCAATAATCCGGATGAACCGGGCCGAACACTCACTTATTCTGAATTGTTTGCCGAGGTCAACCGCTTTGCCAATACTTTGCGAAAATTAGGTGTTCAAAAGGGAGATCGGGTGGCCATTTATATGCCTATGGTTCCCGAGCTCACCATTGCCATGCTGGCCTGTGCGCGAATTGGAGCCATTCATTCGGTAGTCTTCGGTGGCTTCTCGGCTGCATCTTTGGCCGACCGAATTAACGACGCACAATCGAGAATCGTTTTAACAGCCGATGGCGGTTTCCGTGGAGAGAAAGTTACCCCGCTGAAGGAAATCGTTGATGAAGCTCTGGAAAGTTGTCCGGAGAAACAAACCGTCGTCGTTTATCAGCGTACGAAATTGCCTGTAAACATGGTTCCCGGACGCGACATCTGGTGGCACGATGCCATTGAAGGCCAATCTGACGAGTGCGAAGCCGAAGAGATGGATGCCGAAGATATTTTGTTCATTCTATACACTTCAGGCTCAACAGGGAAGCCGAAAGGAATTGTGCACACCACGGCCGGATACATGGTCTATTCGGCCTATACATTCAAAAATGTATTTCAATACAATGCCGGAGATGTGTATTTCTGCACCGCCGATATTGGCTGGATCACCGGCCACTCGTACATTGTTTACGGCCCCATGCTGAATGGCGCCCAAACCCTGATGTTCGAAGGCGTTCCAACCTGGCCCGATGCCGGTCGTTTCTGGGATATTGTTGACAAATACAAAGTCAACCAGTTTTACACCGCTCCAACTGCCATTCGGTCGCTGCTGGCGATGGGCAACGATTTTGTGATCAGCAAAGATCTATCGTCGCTGAAGGTGCTGGGAACTGTTGGAGAACCTATTAATGAAGAAGCCTGGCATTGGTACCACGACCACATTGGCCGTAACCGTTGCCCGATTGTGGATACCTGGTGGCAGACCGAAACTGGTGGAGTAATGATTAGTCCGCTGCCTGGGATTATCCCGACTAAACCGTCGTTTGCTACCTTGCCACTGCCCGGAATTCAACCCATAATTGTTGATGCTGAAGGCAAAGAACTGCATGGCAATAGCGTAAAAGGCAACCTGTGCATCAAATTTCCGTGGCCGGGGATGGCCCGTACCATTTGGGGCGATCACGAACGATTCCGTCAAACGTATTTTTCATCATTCCGGAATCTGTATTTTACCGGCGACGGTGTTCAGCGCGACGAAGACGGCTACTACAGAATCCTCGGACGTGTGGACGATGTGATCAATGTTTCGGGTCACCGGTTGGGAACGGCCGAAATCGAGAATGCCATCAACGCTCACCCGTTAGTGAACGAATCGGCAGTGGTTGGCTATCCGCACCCGATAAAAGGACAGGGAATTTATGCGTTTGTGGTTTGTGGCGAGCTGTCGACCGGTGGAGAAGAAGGAATCCGAAAGAGTATTAAAATGGCCGTAACCAATATGATTGGCCCATTTGCACGACCGGATTTGATCCAGTTGGTACCCGGTTTGCCCAAAACCCGTTCAGGAAAAATTATGCGGCGAATTCTCAGGAAAGTGGCCGAAGGCGATGCTTCCAGTTTGGGCGATATCACAACCTTGCTCGATGAAGAAGTGGTCAATAAAATTATCGATGGCGCACTGGTTGAGGTGAAAAGATAGTCTTCAGTATTCAGTCGCAGTTTGCAGAAGGTGTTGCGAGGTATGAGTTGCGGGTTCCGAGTTAATTGTTTCGCGGAACTCGCAACCCGAAACCAGGAACTCTTTATTCCTCAATCAGTCCCATCGACCGAAATACTTTTTCGGTGATACCACGACGGGCTTCACGGAATTTTGCAGAATTTTCCTGACCTGATTCTATGTTACAAACATACAGCCATGTTTTGCCGCCCTCTTCGAGGTACCCAACCAGCCAGCCAATGTTTTTATTGACCTGAACGGTCATGCCCGTTTTACCATAGAAAGTCCATTTGTCGGTCTGTTTCAGGATAATTAATTTTTTGACCAGATCGATGTGCTCGTGCGAGAATGGAAGTTTGTAGGTGTAGAAATTCAAAAGAAAATTCATTTGTTCCCACGGAGTAATGCGAGAATCGCCCCACAGCCAGAACCGATCGATGGTTTCTTTTGAAATGTCCATCCGGCCAAAATCGCAATCATCCACATATTCTTTCATTCGCTCCGGACCAATCCGGCGGGCTACTTCCTGAAAATACGGTACTGCGGAATACTGAATGGCTGATGCCAGAGTATGGTCACGGTTCCATTCTTCAACCGAACGTGTTTGTCCATCCCAGGGAATAACCATGCTGTCGCCGGTAATGACGCCTGTTTCGAGGCCAATGAGCGCGTTTGGAATTTTGAACGTTGAGGCAGGTAGAAATCCCTGTTCGCAACGGGTGGAGTTATAAATCTGGTACAAATCATTTTTCAGGTCGTAAAGCAGAAAACAACCTTCCACTCCGTATTCTTCAAAGAATGGCTGAAAGTTTGGCGGCACATCTTTGGCTGGTTTCACAGTGCAGGAAAAGAATGAGAAAAACATCAGGACAATCGGTGCAATATATTGAAGGCGTGTTCGCATAGTTTGGATTTCGGTAATTGGGCAACGAAAAAAGGAGCGGCCCGAGCCGCTCCTTCAAAAGTATATTTTTTATCGGTTGGTTGGTTTGGAAAAAGAATCCAAATCCCGAATTATTTGGCAACGCGTTCGAGCCATTTGACCATCGCCAGCATGACTAACATTGACAATAAACAAACAAGAGCAAACACACTCCAGGTAATTGAAATTGAAATATTGTCGTACATCATTGCTCCAAGGAACAAGGAGAAATTTCCAACCGCAGTGGCAGTTAGCCAACCTCCCTGCATTAAACCTTGCATATGCGCCGGGGCAACTTTCGATACGAAAGAGATTCCAAGAGGCGAAATAAACAATTCGGCAACGGTTAAAATAAAATAAGTCGCAAACAATAACCAGGGAGTAACTTTTAATGATGCATCAAGACCACCCTGCGCTTCCACTTCACTCAATACCGGTAAACCAATAGAACCCAAAGCCATTACAATAAATGCAAGGGCCGCAATACCCATTCCGATACCAATCTTTTTGGGAGTTGATGGTACAATACCTTTTTTCTCCAGGAAGCTAAATATGAAAATTACAAGTGGAGTGAGGAATACGACTAAGAATGGATTAACCGATTGGAAAATTTCAGCCGATCCGAAAATACCTCCAAGCAGGGTATAATCTTTGGCAAACATGGTCAGTGTTAATCCGTTCTGATGGAATGAGAACCAGAAGAAAATTACGATACCAAATACAGCAAGTAAAGCATAAATCCGCTGTTTAATTTCGTGTGCGTCTTGTTTGATTTGATCAGCGGTCAAATTCGAAGCAGCTTTAACTTTTGCTTTTGGAGTTGGCAGAGTCTTTTTTGATATCAGGAATATAACAAGCGAAATTGCCATAGCAACCACTGCTGTTAAAAATGCATAGTGAAATCCTGTATTGAAAGCATCCAGGTAGCTGGTTGCAAAGTCAGACAAACTATTCGGAGCAACGCCATTCGACACGGTTTTTGCCAATTCGGAGAACTTACCTGAAGCAACTTCTTCCGACATTTTCCCATCCAAATATTGATGACACAAACCCGGCAATTCGGCATTATAAGCATATCCCTGCATTTTCACAAAGGTATTTCTTACCCAGCTGGCCAGGAAAGGAGCAAACATTGCACCGATGTTGATGAACATGTAGAATATCTGGAATCCGGAATCTCTTTTATTACGAAACTCATCGTTGTCGTACATCTGGCCTACAAGGGCTTGCAAATTACCTTTGAATAATCCATTACCAAATGCAATAACCAACAAAGCAGCCAATGCAATATATTTGGTTGTAATTAATATTGGCATAGCTAACAATGTATAACCAAGCGCCATAATAATCAGACCGACTATAATGGTTCCTTTGTAATTTCTTAGTCTGTCGGCGATTAAACCACCCACTAAAGCCAAAATATAAATGGAGCCATAAAAAATCGAATACAAAGCCCCGGCTTCAGTTCCTGTTAAATTAAATTTTGCCATTAAAAACAAAACTAAAATCG
>CAYRBM010000061.1:0-29867 GCA_964422425.1 uncultured Odoribacter sp. | reverse complement strand
TACAAATCACGTGCTCTGGCCAACTGAGCTAATTCGGCAAATTATCATTAAAAGATCCTGTAAACAACCACAAAAAATCTCTACAGAACCAAATTTCAGCACAATTATCCCTATCCGAAATACTTGCTCCGAAAAAGGTTTGCAAATGTATAAATATTTTGTTGGAATTTACAAGAAACTCCAGATTTTTTCTGTTTTATTTCTCTTTCAGTTTCTCTTTATATTTGGAGAGTTGTCGCTTAATTGCATCAATAGATAAATCAATTGCTTCTTCAAAAGTATCTGCTTGTTTTTCTGCAAACAGATAATCATAACCCGGAATGGAAAGTTTAATTTCAGCAACTTTGTTATTTGCTGATTCAGGTTTTACAACCTTCATTATTACTTCAGCTCCAATAATACCTTCAAAAAAGGTATCAAGTTTTGAAACTTTTTTATTCACAAAATCAACCAACTTCTGATCAGCTGTAAAATGTACAGTGTTTACCTGAATGTTCATAATTAATCCTCCTTTATTTATGATCTTGGATGCGCTTGTTGATAAACTTTTCTAATCTTATCCAAGGATGTGTGTGTGTAAATCTGAGTTGCCGAGAGATTAGCATGACCTAACATCTCTTTCACAGCATTCAAATCAGCACCACGATCAAGCATATGAGTAGCAAAAGTATGTCTAAGCACATGCGGACTTTTCTTTTCTATTGTCGTAACCAAAGCCAAATACCGGGTTACTACCCGATAAATGAACTTTTCGTAAACAGGTTTCCCTTTTGATGTGAGCAAAAGCTTTGAAACAGGACTACCAAATAAGGCAGTGCGCTCAGCTTTATATTGATCTATCAAAGGGTTCAAACTTCTCGGGTAAGGGATAATTCTTTCCTTATTTCGTTTACCTAATACTTTTATCAGAGAATCGGTTTGAGAAACATCAAAATCTTTTAAATTCATCAGTTCAGAAAGCCGAATCCCTGTACCATACAATAAACTAATAATCAATTTATCCCGAAGAGCATCAAAATCTTTACCGAAGAAACCATCGTCAAGCAAATGGCTTAAGTTCTTCTCTTCAACAAAATTAGGTAGCTTCTTTCGAAGTTTAGGCACAATTACATTGACTAACCTGTTCTCTGCAACTACCTCTAATCTCAGTAAATATTTATAAAAAGATTTTAAAGCTGAGACTTTCTTATTTACAGTTCGGGCAGAAAAGCCTGAATCCATCAATTCCACAACCCATTGCCTTACTACTTTATCATTTATCTTATCTACATTAAAATCCCCGATCGTTTTGACAAAAAACTCTTCAAACTGATCGAGGTCTTTTTTATAGGCTACAGCAGTTAGATGCGAGTACCTTTTTTCGTACTTGAGATAGTTGATAAATGATTCCTGATGTGACATCTGTAAATAATTTACATCCTAAGCAGGAACCTTCCAGATACTTCTAGTCGTCCTGACGCAGTAAATTTTCAATATAAATGGCTTTCTTAATTTCAGCCCTTCTCTCAACGGAAGGTTTAGTAAAAGCTTGCCTTTCACGCAATTCTTTTACGACACCTGTTTTCTCGAATTTTCTTTTAAATCTTTTAAGCGCTCTTTCGATATTTTCGCCTTCTTTTACTGGAATAACGATCATACAATTATTTTTTTCTGGTTAAAATTTGAGCCGCAAATTTATGAATTATACATTACTAATCAAATTTATACCAAAAAATTTATTTTTCTGCTTTTAAACCATCATAAACTCAACTAAAAAACAGAAAAACTCAAGTTTTGTTTCAAAAATACGGCTTCAATCGGGCATACTCATCTATGTTTAAAATCATACTATCACGCAAAATCGATAAATCGCGGAAGCTGCCATACTTGCTTCTAAACTTGATAATCTTTTGTGCCAGTACTTTTTTCACATACGGATGCCTGCTTAATTCGTTTAGGTCCGAGAAATTTAAATCAAGCTTCTTTATTTTTGAACCATCTACAGTCACTCTGTTTTCAATCATACTGAATGTTTCATTCGTGATTCCATATACCTCCTGTAATTGGTCAACAGAATGAAAACCTCCCAATAAATCACGATATTTTACAATTCTTTTCGAAAGTTTATCTCCAATCCCCGGCAAATTTTCAAGTGAAATAGAATCCGCAGAATTAAGTTCTATTCTTAACTCTTCGCCTTTATTTTTAGATGAAATCTCTAAATTATCTGAACTTTCAATAATTACAAATTCACCTAAACGTCGTTTTTGACTCTCAGTAAGCCCGTATATCCGAAAGAAATCATTTTTACTCCGAAATATTCCACCCTTATCCTGATAGTTTCGTATTGTTCCAATTAACTTTTCAGACAAACCTAAACGACGAAATTCCTGATCAGTAGCGGTGTTTGGATTAAATTGAAAAAGCTCTGCCTCCGGAGATTTATTCTCTAATTCAGAATATACCGCTTTATCGCTGCTTTTTTTTACAATAGCCATCTGCCTGACAGAATCATTAAATGTGCCTAATTCACTTTTCAATGAATCGATTAACATTGAATCAATTTTCCCTGGCTTTTCAAAATAGAAGATGAATTTGTTGGCAAGTGCAAACAAGAAAATTAGGATTAAAAGAACAATAACCCCACGCCGCTCACTGCGCGTGAAAGTAAAATAATCACGAACAATCTGTTTAAAATTCATACGATGAGATGTTTATGACTAATTTACTTCAATTTAAGGAAATAAAAAAACAGGTCTTTCAACCGGTTCTCATAAAAAAACTTTCAGGAATTAACTTCTGTCAATGTTATTCAAATCACTGAAGGCAATTTTGAGTCTTTCAATCATTGCCTCCTGCCCTTTTCTCAACCATACTCTCGGGTCGTAATATTTTTTATTTGGCTTGTCGTCTCCATCCGGATTTCCGATTTGACCTTGCAGATAAGCACGATTTTCAGCTTCATACTTGCGAATGCCATCCCAGGTAGCCCATTGTGTATCGGTGTCAATATTCATTTTAATTACCCCATACGAAATAGCTTCTCTGATTTCATCGAGTGTAGAACCCGATCCACCGTGAAATACAAAATTTACTGGTTTTTCTCCCAGACCATGTTTTGACGAAACGTACTTCTGCGAATTATCCAGAATTTTCGGAGTAAGTTTTACATTACCGGGTTTATAAACACCATGAACATTCCCAAAAGAAGCAGCAATCGTAAAATTCGGACTAATTTTACTCAGCTCTTCATAGGCATAATTTACATCTTCAGGTTGGGTGTACAATAACGAATTATCAACACCGGAATTATCAACGCCATCTTCTTCTCCTCCGGTAACACCCAGTTCAATTTCAAGTGTCATTCCTATTTTGCTCATCCGCTCGAGATATTTCTTACAAATCTCTATATTCTCATGAAGCGGTTCTTCTGAAAGATCGAGCATGTGCGAACTAAACAAGGGTTTTCCCGTTTCTGCAAAATGTTTTTCGCCGGCATCGAGCAGACCATCAATCCATGGTAAAAGTTTTTTGGCTGCATGATCGGTGTGTATGACCACATGCACCCCATACAGTTCGGCCAAATGATGAATAGATTTTGCGCCTATAATTGCCCCGGCAATTTGAGCTTGCTGACCATCTAATTTCAATCCCTTTCCGGCATAAAACTGAGCACCACCATTCGAAAATTGTATAATTACAGGAGAATTAACAACCTTGGCAGCTTCGAGCACTGCGTTTACAGAATCAGAACCAACAACATTAACTGCCGGAAGTGCAAAGCCATTTTCTTTGGCAATCCGGAATAGAGTTTGTAAATCACTTCCTGCTACTACACCACGCTTGACCTGTTCAGATATCTTTGTCATGATTTTAAGATTTATGAGTTTTTAAATCAGATTAAAAAGCATTTTATTATCCCTCATATAACTGAGAATTATCCGTATTGTTCATTCGCTAAAAATACAAGAAGCTGACAACTATCATTATCAAGAATTTAAGCGATTGTTTAAACCCCAGCTTTTTATCGTTTTCGTAAATTTAAAGATTGAAACTGTGTTAAGGATTTTTTAAACCCATGTTCACACTCAGCTAAATTGACTGATTTTTAGCGATAAATCATTAACATTGCAATCCTGTAAAAGAAAAAATCAAATTCATAATCAATTTAAATACCACAAAATGAGTACTAGCTATAAAGACTTAGGTCTGGTAAACACCAAAGAAATGTTTGCAAAAGCAGTTGCTGGCGGATATGCAGTTCCTGCTTACAACTTTAACAATTTGGAACAGCTTCAGGCAATTATTCAAGCCTGTGTTGAAACCAAATCTCCGGTAATTTTGCAGGTTTCTTCAGGAGCCCGTAAATATGCCAACTCTAATTTGCTTCGCAATATGGCAAAAGGAGCTGTTGAGTATGCAAAAGAATTGGGTTTTGAAATTCCGATTGCTCTTCACCTCGACCACGGTGATACTTTTGAGTTATGCAAAGATTGTATCGACAACGGTTTTTCTTCGGTTATGATTGATGGTTCGCACCATTCATTTGAAGAAAACATTGCCCTGACTAAAAAAGTAGTAGAGTATGCCCATGCACATGGTGTTACTGTTGAAGGTGAATTAGGCGTTCTGGCCGGAGTTGAAGATGATGTGGTTGCTGAAAAATCGCATTATACAAAACCTGAGGAAGTGATCGAATTTGTTACACGTACAGGTTGTGATTCATTGGCTATTTCGATTGGTACTTCTCACGGAGCCAACAAATTTACTCCGGAACAGTGCACCCGCAACGAAAACGGGGTTTTGATTCCGCCACCACTGCGTTTCGATATCCTTGAAGAAATTGAAAACAAACTGCCCGGATTCCCGATCGTATTGCACGGCTCATCTTCTGTTCCACAGGAAGAAGTTGAAACAATCAACAAATTCGGCGGTGCATTGAAAGATTCAGTAGGTATTCCTGAAGAACAGCTTCGCAAAGCAGCCAAATCAGCTGTTTGCAAAATCAACATTGACTCTGACGGTCGTTTAGCTATGACTGCTGCTATCCGCAAAGTATTTGCTGAGAAACCGGGAGAATTCGACCCGCGCAAATATCTCGGACCAGCCCGCGATGCTTTGAAAGAACTCTATAAACACAAAAACGAAAGCGTTTTGGGTTCGGCCGGAAAAGCTTAACCATTATATTTTAAACGGATAAATGAAGGGGATGACTTGAGTTGTCCCCTTTTTCATTTCTAGAACGGGTACCCAATGGCAAATGACAAATTAAAATGATCGCCATTAATTGGGTAGTTCCCCGGAATTAATCGTTTACCAGCTTCAAGAGACGGATCGCGTAACTTCATCCCCAAATCAAGACGGAAAAGAAAATAGGTAAAGTCAAACCTTAGCCCCAAACCTGTTCCGACAGCAATTTGCTTGTAGAATTCATCTATTTTAAATACTGCACCAACACGATTATCCTTCCCGTTAATTGCCCAAATATTTCCTGCATCCAGAAACAAAGCCCCCTCCATCATCCAGATTAACTTAAACCGGTATTCAAGATTCCCTTCAAGTTTGATATCTGATGATTGATTTGGATATATGTCGGCCGGAGCCGTATAGGCACCTGGCCCAAGCGACCGAACCTGCCATGCGCGAATACCGTTTGCTCCGCCAGTGAAGTATTTTTTTTCGAAAGGCAGCACATCAAAATTTCCGAATGGAACGCCAATCCCAAGAAATGCCCTCCCAACAACCGAACTTAGTTTATCAATCATGTGACCATACCGGTACTCAAAGTCACCTTTTAAATATTGGGCAAAACGAGTATTCAAAATCTGATAATATGAATTTACCTGACCTGTAATTGTGTCCAAAACTTCGGTTTGACCTTTATTAATAATATTCGAATACAGCGAAAGCAGATTTCCGGCAGATTCAAAATTCAGCTTGTAATATTTATAGTCTTCCCGCTTATTAATGCTTTGTGTATTATACATCCAACTGTAATTCGATGCAAAGATCAGGTGATCAGTAAAACTGCTTTTAATGTATAAGTCCTCAATTGAATTAATAAAAGCCGGATTGAAACTGTATAAATTCACGTAATTGAGATCAACCAGATTTAGTGTATGCCAGTTAAAGCTTGAAGTTTTCCAGTTATATCCAAACTTCAGGTTTGTTATGGTGCGCGTATAGTCGGGGCGGCTTTGATAGTTGAATCCGAGAGTCAGCTTTGTTTCAGGAATCTGAAACGAAAACATGTGTTTTCCCCTGATGAAACTTAAAAATTTGGGAATGGTCAAACTCGATTCAATACCAAGCTCACGCGTATTAAAATTCAGGCTACTGTTATTTACCAGTGCCTGCTGTCGCTCGCGGGCACCACGCAGCTGGATATCAAAAACTTCAGCTCCGCCAAACACATTGCGATGCTGAAAATTCAGGTTCCCGGCCACACCCAGATTTCCTGAGGAGTTTGTTCCCTCTACATCGACCGAAAAATTTTGTCGCGGGAAAGGTGTAAGTTGTATTTTGCAATCGAGCATTGGGATGCTGTCGTTCTCAAAAGCTCCGGGTTCGTTAAACCCAATATTAATAACCTTAAACTGCTTCAGTCGGCTCAAGGCTCGGTAGGTTTTTTCAGCATTTTGCAGGCTGTAATAGGTACTGTCTTTCATCCTGTTCAGATCGAAAAACAAAGCGGGATTGTACTTTAGTTTTCCTGTATATAAAATGGTATAATCACCCTGCACGACTGAATCGGGCTCTGTTTCCAATTGATTTCCGGATAATGACGGGCCTTTGAAAGTTGGGTTAATTTCAAAATGCCTGATTTTATATTTCTGATGTGGCAGAAATTCATCATCCGTATTTCGCAACGAAGCGTCATCAATATTCACAGTCAAATCGACCCGATTGGAATAAAAGTTTGTGTCGGCCGAAAAACTGATGAATTCTTCCTGAAATTTATAGTACCCGCAATCCTTCAAAAACGTAACGATACGGCTTCGTTCGGCATTCAGCACATCCAAATCGAAAATGTCATTGTGCTTCAGCAATTGGTTGATAGTATCCTTCAAAATCAGATTCTGAAGTCGGGCGTCTTTGATAGAGTGAGAATATTTGCCAATTCGGTATGGTTGCCTCGCTTGAATGTCAAACATCAAATTCAACTTCCGTTTTTTTTCATCCACCTTTAACGAATCATTCACAACCGCATTGTAATACCCCTTATTTTTCAGGTAAATCTGCAACTGTTCCTTACTACGTTGAGTCTGAAATTCGTCATACAGAACAGGCGCTTCGCCAATACGCTTCAGCCAATCGTTTTCTTTGTCAGCCGACGACAAATTATAAACTCCCAAATGAAATTTCAGCACTCCCAGAATCCTCAGATTTTCCTTCTGCTTGACATGAGTTTTCAGCTCTTCCCGCTTGATATTTTTATCGTCAACATTTACCGTAATCCGATTAAGCAGGTACTTACCCTCAGGAACAAACCGTGTTGAATTACATGCTCCCAATAATAATCCACCCATAAGAATGGATATTAGGATTAACTGTAAACGATTGTTGTTTTTAAACGGCATGAATCTGAGTTTTTACAAAAATAAGCAGAGCATTCGGTTCACAAATGATTTGCTCTCGTTTATTTTATATTTTTAGAACGGAAATCCATCGAATATGTTGAGTAAGAATAAAATTAAACTGATCCATTCGCTTAACCGGAAAAAAGACCGGGACGAAACCAGATTATTTCTGGCTGAAGGAAATAAAATGGTTGAAGAAGCTATCCGATCAGATTTTGAGATCGAACTGATTGCCTGTACTTCTGATTTTTTGTCTCAACATCCGGAAATTAAAACCCGCACAACCGAGTGGATTGAAACAGACAAAGAAACCATTCGAAAAGCAAGTCTTTTGCAAAATCCGCAGGATGCACTGGCTGTTGTTCGTCAACGAAATTACAGCATTTCGGAAACTTATCTGCAAACAGAACTCTGTCTGGCCCTAGATTTTATTCAAGATCCCGGGAACCTGGGAACTATTCTTCGGATTGCCGATTGGTTTGGAATCACCCACGTCATTTGCTCTGAAAATACCGTCGATGTTTTCAATCCTAAAGTGGTTCAGGCCAGTATGGGTGCAATCTTCCGCATCAAAATCCAATATGTAAATCTTCCTGAATTCCTGGGAACACACTGTCATACCCAAATTCCTGTTTATGGAACCTTTCTGGAAGGGGAAAATATTTATTCTGAAACTTTGTCTGCAAACGGGATTCTGATCATGGGCAACGAGGGAAATGGCATCTCGCCGGAAGTTAGCCGGTTGATCAATCATAAGCTCTCAATTCCATCATTTTCAAAAGGGGAAGGATCTGAATCACTCAATGTTGCTGTAGCCGCCGCTATTTGCTGCTCCGAGTTCAAAAGAAGGCAATTCTAAAGCGACTGTTTAACCCGAAATTTTTCAGCAAAAGCTTCAGCGCAGCGCTCTCCATCCATGGCCGAAGAAACGATGCCTCCGGCATAGCCGGCTCCTTCACCGCAAGGATAAAGTCCATGTATTTTTACATGCTCAAGGGTGTCTTCCTGCCGGGGAATCCGGATAGGAGAAGATGTACGCGATTCAACACCCACAATTACAGCCTCATTGGTCAAGTAGCCGTGGGCTTTTTTATCAATCATCACAAATGCTTCCTGCAGCCTAGTCCTGATTCGTTTTGGCAACTTCTCATGCAAAGGAGCTGATATCAAACCCGGATGATAGGAAGATTCAGGCAAATCCTGAGAAAACCGGTTATTCACGAAATCACTCATTCGCTGAGCCGGTGCGAACTGTGTATTCCCGTTCAATGCAAAACACAACCGTTCAATTTTTCGCTGGAATTCCAATCCGGCAAAAACACCCAAATGTCGAAATTCGTTCAAATCTTCCGGACGAATTTCAACCACCATCCCTGAGTTTGCAAAACGGGTATTACGCTTAGTGGGCGACATCCCATTTATCACCATTTCGCCGGGAGCTGTGGATGCCGGAACCATAATTCCTCCCGGACACATACAAAAAGAATAAACACCGCGCTGATCAACCTGCTCAACAAACGAATAAATTGCCGGAGGAAGAAACGGTCCACGCACAGGCTGGCTATACTGGATAGAATCAATGAGCAATTGCGGATGTTCCGCTCGAACACCGACGGCAAAAGTCTTTGCCTCAATAGAAATACCCTTTTCATAAAGCAATTCATAAATCTCGCGCGCCGAATGCCCGGTTGCCAGAATGACAGCCTCCCCTTCTACAATGGTGGTGTCCGACAGCATGACCCCAGTACATTGGTCGTTTTCAATCAGCAGATCAGCAACACGGGAATTGAAGTGAATTTCGCCGCCAGCCTCAATAATCTTGTTCCTGATATTGGTGATGATTCCGGGAAGCATGTTCGTCCCAATATGCGGATGGGCATCAATCAGAATTTCGGGTAAAGCACCATTGGCATAAAATACCTCAAGTACCTTCCGGATATTGCCTCTTTTTTTTGATCTAGTGTAGAGTTTCCCATCTGAAAAAGTGCCTGCCCCACCCTCTCCAAAACCATAATTCGAATCGGGATCGACCAAATGTTCGCGATGAATGCGTGCAATATCGCGTTTTCGGTCACTCACATTTTTTCCTCTTTCAAAAATAATTGGTTTGAATCCGAGTTCAATTAACCGCAGTGCGGCAAAAAGCCCAGCGGGTCCGGCACCAACAACAATAACCGGAGGTTTTTGATCAACCATTTCATAACGGAACTCAATTTTTTCTTCAACCGGAAGCTCATCCAAAAAAACTTCGACACCCAAATTAATGCGAATAACGCGTTGTCGTGCATCAATCGATCTCCGTTTGACATTGATTAATTTAATCCGATCTTCATTTACATGAAGTTTTTCGGCCAGAATCGGTCGGTAAAATTGCTCATCCGATGCCTGCTTAGGCGAAAGTGATAGGTTAAATTCCTGTTTCAAGTTTATTCGAAATGAAAACTAAGAACGAACATATTGGAAGCAACCCGTGAAAGAGCATTGGTATAAACCTGGGGCTGCGTGTTTTTTGGACCATCGTCCAAAATATTATCCATGCCAAAACTGAATTTCAGTTCGGTAGAAAGCCTGAAAAATTGCAGGTAAGTATCCCATCCAACGCCGGCTTCGAGCGATGCGCTAAATGGCTTCAGGCGGACTAAATCTTCCTGCCCTGTTTTCGAGATATCGATCCGGTAGGCACCTCCGGCAATCACATACGGACGCTGATCGTTCATTCGCCGTGATTTATATTTCAGAAGAAGTGGAAAATCCAGGAATGTTGACTTGATGGAATAATATTCCGTATTGTCAACATTATTTACGTCGGAAATAAGTAACTCTTTATACTGATTGTTGGCTGCATCTAAATAGGTGTATCTCAGCTTTCGCTCGCCAAAAGACATTCCCGGCAGAAAACGCAGGTCAAAACTTTCGGACAAACGTAAATTAGTGACAATTCCTACTGTAAATCCAGGAGTCAGAGAGGCAATATCTGCCCTAACTTTTTCGCTTCCATTCAGGGACAATCCGGCCACTGTCTCGGGTGCAAATTTTGGATTATCAATCAACGTTGTGAAATGATCAATATTAAAATCAGTTGCATTGATCCCAAGAGTAAACCCAAAATGGATAAGTTTATCATCAAATGTCGTCAGGTTCTTCAGGTAAATGCGCTGCGACATGGACGAAAAACCCAAAAGTAAAAACAGGAGGATGTAAAATAATCTCTTCACGATAAAACGGTTATCTGCTTTTTATCAAACAACAATATTACAAAATTATTGTATGCTGAATTATTTTTGAGCAATGTAAATAGTCGCTATGCCAAAAGTTAACCTTTTCTGCATGGTACTTGAAAATCCGATCCGATCCAAAATCGATAAAAATTCAGTTCCATCCGGGAACGCCATCACCGATTCGGGCAAATACGAATAAGCCGCACTGTCTTTCGAAACCATTCGGCCTACAAAAGGGAGTATCCGGAAAAAATAAAACAGATACAATTGTTTCATCGGGAAGTACCTCGGTTTTGAGAATTCAAGAATAACTGCCACGCCACCAGGTTTCAAAACCCGGAAAAACTCGGCTAATCCAAGCTCAAGATGCTCGAAGTTTCGAACCCCAAAAGCTACAGTGATGGCATCGAAATGGTTGTCATGAAAAGGCATTGATTCGGAATCGCCCTTTTGAAATTCAATCATGGCATCCAATCCCAAACGACTGATTTTCTCCCGGCCAACATTCAACATTTGTTCCGAAATATCGAATCCGACAATCTTTTGGGGTTTTAATTTCGATGCTGCAACAGCAAAATCGCCGGTGCCAGTTGCCACGTCAAGTATAAGCTCTGTTTTGTACCCGGATAAAATACGAATTGCTTTGCGGCGCCAAAGTTTGTCGATACCAAGCGATAGAAAATGATTCAGAAAGTCGTATTTAGGAGCAATATTATCAAACATTTGCTCCACCTGTTGCTTCTTTTGCTGTTCCGAATCTTTGTATGGGATAACCTGCATTTTTAGAATTTATTTAAACAGAACAGCTTACCTGTTTCTTTGTTGACAAGGATTTTAATTTGCCGGAGTCATTTTATCGATAAACCCAAAAGATTCATCGTCAATTCTGATTTCGCCTTTGGTAACATGTCCAAGGGCAAAAAATGGAACTTTTAGGCTGCTCATCAAATCAACAAACTCATCTTCCTTTTCAGGATCGATACCAACAATGATCCTTCCCATTGCTTCGCCAAACAAGAAAGAATCTTTACGAATCTCAGCATCCGATGTAATGTCAAAGCCTAACCCGGAAGGCATACCTGCACGAAGCAACGAAAAGAATAAGCCACCCTTTCCGACCGGGCTGGCAGAGCTTAATAACCCGGACTGAATCAACCGTTTCATAACTGAATGAAGCTTCACTTCCACATCAATATCGAAAGAAGGCAAGGCCGACTCGGAAATCCCATGATAAAACTCGAGATATTCGGAAGAATTAATATCGTCGTATGATTTCCCAATCATAAAAATATGATTGCCCTTTTTCTTGAAGCTGTGAGTCACCAGCTTTTCCTTATCGGGTATAGAAGCCATAATGCTGATAATAATGGTCGGGTAAACCGGGCCATGAGCCGAAAAATAGTCAAAGCGTATTTTCCGGTCGGTAAGTTTTATATTGAATTTACTGCAGGCATTTTCAAGTCCTTTTTTGGCACCAGCAGCAATAAACTGACCATTTGGGTCGGCAATGTTAATGTGATATAAAAAAGAACTGATGGCTTCTGGAACAGCCCCGAAACAGATCATTTTACGAACAGCCTTGGCAACCAGTATTTCAGTAGCCTGCTTAGGGTCGATTTCGAGATGATGATGCAGCGCATGTGTAGAAATGGCCATCAGTTGACCACTCTCCGAACAGAAGATACCATTCTCATCATTATCACTATTCGACAAAGAAGCCAGATCAACTGTTTCCTCGCTAAAATCGTTGAAATAATTTATAGCAGCAAGATTTGGATCGGCCATCAGGTTAAACACGATATCCTGAATGTCCTGATCTTCCGAAATCTGATCAATGGTGAATTCCTGAGATTGATTCGTTTGCTTCATCATAACGTTAAATTTAGCTTGAAAATACCTCAGCAAAAATAATTAAATAGTTTGACCAAGCTCACATGTTTGCATTTTTACTCATCTTTGCAATTCAATTAATAGTGGATAACTCAACTAATAATCAATCCAAATGAATCAAAAAATTGCCCTTATAACAGGAGCAACAGCCGGAATTGGTTACGAAACAGCCCAGCTTCTCGCTCAAAACAATTACAACTTAATATTAACAGGCCGCCGGTACGACCGGCTGAAGCAACTCCAGTCGGAGCTTGAATCGAAATTTAACATCAAGGTAAAACTCCTGAATTTTGACATCCGCGACCGAAAAGAAGTGGAAGAAAGTTTAAACGGACTACCTACTGAGTGGAAAAACATTGATGTACTAATCAACAACGCAGGACTGGCAGCAGGTCTGGCCCCGGTTCAATCGGCTGATGTTGAAGATTGGGAAGCAATGATTGATACCAATGTTAAAGGGCTGCTTTATGTGACGCATTTAGTTTCGCCCTGGATGATCGAAAAACGTTCAGGACATATCATTAATATTTCTTCTATTGCCGGAAAAGAGTCCTATCCCAACGGCTCCGTTTATTGCGGGACGAAACATGCAGTTTCAGCTATTACCAAAGCAATGCGCATCGAGCTTTTGCCCTATGGAATTAAAGTAAGCTCAATAGCTCCGGGTGCCGTTGAAACCGAATTTTCGCTGGTAAGGTTTCGGGGCGATGCTGAAAGAGCCGCGCAAGTTTATACGGGGTTCACTCCTCTTTCAGGAAAAGATATTGCAGAAACAATCCTATTTATATTGACACGTCCAATTCATGTCAATATTGATGATTTGTTGATTATGCCAACCAGTCAGGGTTCGGCTCGGGATTTTCACCGAAAGTAGAGGAAGGATTGTTAACCTTTAAGATTCCGATAATGATTGTATTTAATTCAGACTATTTAAAAAATTTCACGATAAAAGTATTTGTAAGTATGGGCTGTCCGCCGGATGAGGCTGAAATTGCAGCAGAATGTTTAAATCAGGCTGATTTACGCGGCGTAGATTCACATGGTGTTGCACGCCTTAGCGGATACATCAGACTTTGGGAACTTAACCGATTAAATGCAACACCCCATATAAAGATTGTGCATGAAACCCCCAGCACTGCGGTTCTAGACGGAGATTTGGGACTAGGATTGGTTGTTGCACCAAAAGCTATGGAAATTGCCATTGAGAAAGCAAAGATAGCCGGCACCGGATGGGTTGCAGTCCAAAATTCAAATCATTACGGAATAGCTGGGTTTCATGCGATGATGGCTTTAAAGCATGATATGATTGGTCTCTCGATGACTAATGCCAGTCCGTTAGTAGCTCCAGCCTTCTCAAAAAGCCGATTTCTCGGGACCAATCCAATTGCAGTGGCCATACCGGCCCAAAACCAGCCTCCGGTTGTAATCGATATGGCGACAACCACTGTGGCAAATGGGAAACTGGAAGTACTACAGCGTAAGGGCATGGACGCACCACTAGGTTGGACTCAGGATAAAGATGGAAATCCAACAACTGACGCTTATTCGCTAAAAAAAGGTGGCTCAATGCTCCCTCTTGGAGGCGACCGCGAGCACGGCGGACAAAAGGGTTATTGTCTGGGTGCAATGGTTGACATTTTTTCGGCAGTACTTTCAGGAGCAAACTATGGACCCTGGGTACCTCCATTCGTGAGTTTTCTGGATCCTCCGTCAAACCCTGTTGGCAAAGGAATCGGGCATTTTCTCGGCGCCATGCGAATTGATGCTTTTCGTCCGGCCCAGGAATTCAAAGATCACATGGATAACTGGATTCAAACTTTCAGAAATGCAGAGCCTGCCGCAGGTCAGGAAAGAGTTTTAATACCTGGCGATCCGGAAAGAGAATTAACCACTGAACGACTAAAAAACGGCATTCCGCTTCACGAACAGGTTGTAGATGACTTGAAAGAATTAGGAAAGAAATTTAATCTGAATTTCGGGGAATAAAAAACGATTAGCCCTTTGAATTGCCAAGAATCAGATTGACACTCGATAAAACGGCATCAACAGTAATGAGATCCATGCAGCGGATTCCATCAGAAAAAATGCACTTTTTATTTCCATAAACTGAACATGGCCTACAGTTCAGTTGATCGCCCTGATATTGAATTATATTTTCAGCAGGTTGCTTATACGGGGCAAATCCTAAAGCAGGATGTGTTGCTCCCCAAATTGAAACCGTTGGAATGCCAGCCATTGAGGCGATATGCATATTGGCTGAATCCATGCTGATCATGACATCAAGCTGTGCAATAAGATCAATCTCTTCGTGAAATTTATAATGATTTGCAGAAACGATACAGTTGGCATATTTTGCTGCCAATAGATTCAAAGTATCTAATTCTGATTTTCCCCCACCAAAAAGAATGATATTTGCATCATGAACTTTTCCTAATTCGACAAGAAGCGACTCAATCTTCTTAATTCCCCAGATTTTGGGGGCATGTTTGGCAAAAGGAGCAACTCCAATCCAAACAGGCTTCTTAAGAAGATCACTGAAAGGCACCTGCAATATTGATGGTGAAAACAGTGGCGGTTCAGGCAAAGAAACTGGAAATCCTGCACTCAAAAAAGCCTCAGCGTAACGGTCAACTGTATTAGGAAGTGGATTTAGTGATTTTGTCCGGATAAGCTGATGTTTTTTGAAAGTTCCCTTGCGAAAATTAATCACCCGAAACCCGTTGATCCGGAAAAAAAAATCTAAAATGTACGAACGAAGAACACAATGCAAATCAATAACGATATCTGGCTTAATAGTAGATTCGAGGCTCTTAAACAGACGAAACAAGCCCTTAAATCCATTGTTGTGGCCCTTCAGATCGGCTTCAACAAGATGTAATCTATCAATACCCCTGAAGATAGAGAAAAAATTGGGCTGAGTTAATAAGTAAATTTTCAAATCGTTATTCGCAGCTAGAACACCTTTTAAGACAGGCAATAATAGAATTACATCGCCCATAGCTGAAAAACGATATACCAGGATCTTGGTCATTAGGAATAGTCTTCGTAAGATTTTTCCTCAATTAATGAAGAATTCGTCATTTTGTTGATCTTTCGTTTAACTTCCGACCGCAAATCATTGGTAAAATAAACTGCTCTGGCAACCTCAATAAACTCTGCTCCAAAATCTTTACTTTTTTCGAGTTCACGAATCCGGTCTTCAATATCCCAAAGCTTCATATTGATCCGAAGTAGCTCCTGATAAAGCTGATGATCCTTGGAAATTATAGATTGGACTGCTTGATCAAGTACATCATATTCCAGACGCAGATTAGCCAGCTTACTTTCATCTTTGATATTCTTCAGTTTAATCTCAATAATTGTCAATTTATCGACAATCTCACCATGCGAAACTTCTATCTTCATACTACTAGTAAATTCAAATTAACTCTGACGTGCAATCAGAAGTGTATTCTTAAAAGGAAATTCGACGTAAATATACCGAATCTTTTCATTTCAGTCCTACAAACAGGTAACGCCTAAATTCAGATTGGTATTTATTTTTTATACAGAACAGAGCGAGGACTAATCCAGGTTTGGTTTACAATAGCCTTCAGGTAGTAATTGAGAAGTTTGAAATAAATATGGCTATACTGATTTAGTCTCCTGACAAAAAAGAAAATTACCCCAAGCGTTGCAGGGAAAAATTGAATAATTAACGAATTAAAAATAACAGAAGCATGCAATACAAAAGCCTTGAAAAAAGAATAGTGAGCAGAAATAAACACATGTAATGAAATAACAACCTCTGATTTTGTCAATGCTCTGGTTGCTGGATTAATTCGGGTTGTACCTCCGTGATGGTGTAAAACAGATACCGAATCACATACAGCAATCTTACCACCAGATAACGAAGACCGATAACATAAATCAACATCTTCATAATAGAGCCAATAACGTTCATCCCAGCCCTCAATTTCATTAAAATGATTTCTTGAAATAAGTAATACTGAACCTGAAACCCAATCAGAATATATAAAAGCCCTCTTATCGGGTTTAAATTCATCCGAGACCTTCTTCCTTGTCATTCGGTAAAATGAACGAAATAACCCATTTAAAGTAAAATATGAAGGAAAAAAACGAATCTGCTGCTCAATTTTTCCATTCGAATTTACTTGTTTACAGGAAAGAATTGACACATCAGTACTACTTCTAATTAATTCATACAACTTGCTAATAGAATCCTCAGTCGCAACAATGTCCGGATTAAGAAACAACAAATAAGTTCCCTCTGCATACCTGGCACCTAAATTACATCCATGAGAAAAACCGAAATTGCCTGAATTCAAAAGGAATTTAACATTAGAGAAACGGTTCTCAAAATCAGCTAAAAATCCATCATTAGAACAATTATCAACAACAATAACCTCAAAAGAAAACAGCTTGAACTGAAACGAATTAAAAGCCTCCAGACATCTGTTTAAATGACTCCAGCCACGATAATTGACAATAATTACTGAAATATCGATCATCTCCGATTAAATTCACAAATTAATGACTAGATATTAAATCCTTGCTCCCTTAACGCCAGCAACAACTTTGAACTGAAAAAGTCTGAATCAGTACTTTTATAACGAACTTCAGCGTAAACCTGAGCCAGATTTTCTTTGCTGTTTTCTTTTACAAATTTAACAGAGGATTCGAGTTCCTCTTTCGCTTTATAAATTCTGCAAATCTCATCAGAGCTGTAATCGCTATATTTTTCCAAATGAATAACCGACTCTAGCGGCAATCGATCGGTGAGTTCAGGAATAAATTCAGGATAACCAACGGATAATGCCGTTATTGGGAAAACACCATTAGGCAAACTTAAAATCTTTGATATCTCAGAAGCATTGTAAAGTGTTGTTCCCAAATAACAAATTCCTAAGCCGTTTGCTTCGGCAGCTAAAGCAATATTCTGGGCCAGCAGGGAAGAATCGACAACACCATTCAAAAGCCATAGAAGATTCGACAAATCCGTACTCGTATTGTTGTTTTCACACCATCGATTAAACCGATTGATATCAAAACAAATAGTGAGAATAACAGGAGCCTCCTTTACCATTGCTTGGTTAAAATGACATGGAGCTAAAAGAGACTTCATATTATCATCAGAGGTTACAATTATGCTATACAATTGCATATTACCAGTATTCGACGCTCGGATACCGCTCTCCAGAATATCAGTAAGAATAGCTTTTGGAATAGCAACAGGTTTATACTTACGAACCGTGCGGTGAGATTTGAATAAATCCATAAACTAAAGACTAATCATTTAGACACACTATAACAAATTGGGAAGAAAGACTATTAATAGAAATAAAAAAGGGAAGCCCACAGGCTTCCCCTCTTTAATCAATCAATTCGGTATTACCTTTTAACAATCTTAGCAGTTCCAATTACAGCATCTCTGTCATAGATAGAGATAAAGTAAACACCACTGCGCAGTCCATCTAATTGAATTGTGTTAGAAGGATTAACCACTTCTTTAACAACTTGTCCAGCGATGTTGGTAACAACAACTTTAGACATTTCAGAAGTAGTAACAACGTTCACATAGTCAACAAATGGATTTGGATAAACCTTGAGAGAACCATTTACAACATTAACTGGTGTAGCAAAGTTAGCTCCAGTCTTGAATGTCCATGTATTAGAAGCTGTGATACCTGCAAATTTATTACCAGCGAGGTCTTCCAATGCATTAGCATCAACAGTTACAAAGTAATCAGTGTTTTTATCCAAGCCACTGGTATAAGTTACTGAAACAACACTACCACTAATCATAGCGCTTGTTAAAGGAACTGTTACAGAAGCAGTAGTAGCACCAACTTTAGTAATTTTTAAACTACCACCGGCAGTTGAAAGTTTTACTGCTTCGCTTAAAGTGAATGACAATGGTTTTGGATGATTGTCATTAATTGTCAAGCCACTAGCAGGAACATTGCTAACCAATGTTGGGGCAGTGAAATCACCAACGGTGAATGTAGAAACATTACCAGCAAATTTATTGCCAGCAGCGTCAACAACAGCATCGCTCACGGTAATTTTCACTTCAGCCTTTTCTGCTGCAGTAATCGATACAAAGTAATCCTTACCAGAACCAACAATTTGTTTAGCCTCACCGTTTACAACAGTTACAGCATTAGCGAAACCAGTAACAGCTTCATCAAACGTATAGCTAACAATGAAGTTAGTTTGAATTGGTGTAGCAGGACCAGTTACAATAACAGTTGGTTTAGTATTGTCACCTACTGTGTAAGTATATTCAGCTGCAGCTAATGGATTAGCGTTTGCTGAAGCATCAGTAATTGTAGTGTTAAGTTTCAGTTTAACAACAGCCAGATCGTTTGCAGTAATTGTTACTGTATAAACATTTCCAGCATTGGTAACAGAAGCTACACCACCTACAACAGTGATTCCATTCGAAGGAACAACAACAGCTTCAGAGAATGTAACTACAACATTCCAGCTATTCTTAGCATTGGTAGCAGTTTCAGGCGAAACTGTAGCAGTTGGATTTACATGATCACCTACTTTGTAAGTAACCGACAATCCTTCTGCAAGAGGATTCATATTCTCAGAAACGTCTTTAACTGCATTCTTGTCAAGAACAAGTTTAACATCTGCCAAGTCAACACCAGTGAATGTAGCAGTGTAAACAACATTATCAGTTGTTGTAACACTAACCAATCCAGTAGAACTAGCCAAAGCACCAGCAACACCAGTAACTTTTTCAGAGAATGTAAGTTCTACTGCAAAATTATTAGTAGTATTTGATACATCAGCAGGTTGTTTGGTTACTTGAACAGTAGGAGCAGTATTATCTCCAATTACATACGTACCAACAACTTGTTCAGCTAGCGGATTACCATATCCTTTAGCGTCAACCTTATCAGTAATAGTAACAGGAACAGTTACAGTTACAACTTTACTATCCATTGCTGTAATAGTAATTGCAAAAGTTTTATTATCAGTTGTAGTAATTGTTTTTGCTTCAGAGTTAGCTACCACAATTTTTTCAATTGCGCCAACAACTTCTTCACTGAATATAGCATTTACAACAAACTGATTTGCTTTGTTAGTAGCAGCAGCAGGAACAAGTTCAACTGTTGGAGCAGTATTGTCTCCGGTTGTGAAGTTCCATTTAATCGGATCTGTGATACCTTCGAACGAATTACCAGCTTCGTCACGAATGGCGTCAGCATCAATCATTACAGTATATGAAGTATTGTCTGTTAAACCACTCAAAGGAACTTTAACAGTAGAGCCACTGATCATAGCTGAAGTGATTGGAGTAGAGTAGAACAATGTATTACTTGCTAATTGGCCTTGTACTTCAAGAACTGAATATACATTCAACTTTTTAGCAGCATTACCTGCAGCAACTCTTTCACAGAACGACATTTCAAGAACTACATTCTTAAGAACACCTGTTTTACCATCAGTTGGATTAACAATGGTTATACAGTTTGGAGCAGTTTCATCAAAGATTGTGAAGTTCCATGATTTAGCAACGTTACCATTTGGTTGGTTAGCTTTATCAACAAATCCACCCTGAGGAACAGCTACAGTTACAGCACCGAAATAAAGCATATCTTCCAACACTAAAGTAACTTTAGCGCCTTCAACAACAACTTTTTCACTGGTAACCGGAATTGAAAGAACATTTGTTCCACGAGTAATTGTGATAGTTCCTGTACCAACAGCAACCGGCTCATTGAATGTGAAGTTAACAGCCATTCCGATGTACGATGGAAGAATTCCACCAGCAACAGGGGTAGTAGCAGTAACAACAGGAGCAGTATTGTCATCGGTAGTGAATGACCATGCAGCAACAGCAGTTTTATTAGGTTTGCAACCTAAATCCTGGAATGCACCTTCTTCAACTGTTACATTAAATGTAGTAGTATCTGACAATCCACCAACCAGGAGTGAATAAGTCTTACCATCATTAGAAGCAACCATCGAAGTTACATCATATACGTGTGCTGGAGAACCATTGGCTATAACTACTTTCTTACCAGCAACAGGAGTAATAGCTTCAGATGCAGTAATAGTAATTGTTACAGTTGATTCAGCATTGGTAACAACAGGAGCCCATGCATTGATTACAGGAGCAGTATTGTCACCGGTAGCAAACGTCCATGCAGCATTGGCTACAGCAACATTAGGCAATGAATTGTTTCCATTATCAATTACAGTGCTGGCGTCAACAGAAACAGCGAAAGTAGTTTTATCAGGCAGGTTGCAGAATACTGCAGAAACTTTATTAATGTCAGTTCCCTGAACTGCAGGAGCACTGGCAAACTTAGTTCCGTTAACCCAAAGGTTAATCATACCTGTTCCAACTTTAACACCGTAAGTTTCGTTGAAACTGAAAGTAACTGTAGCACAAGTGCCTTCGCAAGTTCCAAGCGTAGAAGCCCAAGCAGGTACAGGAGCGGTATTGTCACCAGTAGAGAATGTCCAAACTGATTTATCACTGATACCTGGGAATGGAGTACTGCAACTTGAAGTATCGCCAAATGCACCTTCTTCAATGATTACATAGTAAGAAGTTTCATCAACCAACATGTTAGAAACCAGAGTCAAAGTGTTACCTGTAATATGAGCAGGAACAACGGTGAACTGATCAACAACAGCATCAGTCTTAGCATTGTAAATCTTCACTTTCTTAGTAGTATTAGGAATTGCCTGAATATTTTCAGCAAAACTAATCTGTAGAGTTGAAGCAGCTGGAATTGAAAGGTTAGTGGCAACTGGTTTCACGATCGTGTTAGGCATCATGAATGTATTATCAGCGCCAGTGTAGAATCTCCAGTCAAACGCATCGTTAAATCCTTCCCAATAAGTCAAACTTCCTGGATAACCGTTGGTAACAGCACCTGAAGATACAGTAACGTAATACATACGCGGGCCATTACAACTTTGAGGATTAACGTCATCTTTCAACATTACATCATTGATAGTAACAGTATTACCACTGAAGACTACACTTGGATCCTTGATGTCAATTGATTTCCAAAGTTTTTCTTCGTACGATAATGTTACAGGGTTATAGATGTATTCGAAAATTTTAACAGCACCAGCACCTGGTTTAACCAATAGTGGTTCTTTCTCTTCTTTATCAACAAATGTCATGGTAAGATCAGTAACCACATAACCATCAGTTCTGGCTTCTACAGTCGATTCGAATTCAGGAGTAAATGATGCAATTTCAGGAGCTACATCATTGGTAATAGTGAACTTCCAAGTTGTAGAGTCACCAATTCCACCCCAATAATTTGCAAATCCATCACAGTAAATACCACCAGAAACACGAACATAGTAAATCATGTTTTTCTGGAATACTGTAGTAGGATTAATAGTCACCTTATCCGCTGTTTTTCCATTGTAAATATCAGTACCGGAAATAGTAACCAATCCACTATTCCAAGGAATGAATTCTACAAAATTACCAAAGTCAGCATCAGGAGTTGAACCATTATTGGCGTAGATATAGAAACCTTTACCAGGAGATGTTCCATTCCATGTCATTGGAATAGTAGCACTCTTGTTATCACAAGTACAACTTGTACTGATATTTTCGTCAAACACAATTTCCAAATTAGTTTCACGAGAAACATCATTAGTTCTGTTTGGAGTTAATGTAAGCGGAGTTGGCGGAGTATTGTCACCAGTTTTGAATACCCATTTAAAACTTGGAATTTGAGCCTGCCATCCAGGAGTGCTGTCTTCCGGATCAATTCCTGCATAAGCATTAACGCCACATGATGCCTGATCAGTAATAAAACCAGGTTGAATTTCAACATAATACAATGTATTTTCTTCGAAAGCAACATTGTTCAAGTGAATCAACTGATCGTTATCTTCATCAACAGTAATCTGTGAAGCATCAATGATCTGCTGTTGCTGACCATTTTCGCGACGAATAATCAATTTACCTGTACCTGGCTGAACTGGTTCATCAAATAAAATTGACAATTCAGTTTCAGTTGCAAGGTCCATTGGATAATCTCCGGAAATACAAGCCAAAGGTTCTGGAGTATAAATAAACTTTTTAACCTGAGGAGCTTGATGATCAACTACCTGGAATACACATGTTAAACCAAGGAATTCATTACCATCAGGTACACGAATCTGGTCTTTGACAGTGTAAGGAGCAAAAGTAATTGCATAGATACCTTCAGAAGCAAGTGACTCTTCGAAATAAAGGTCAATAGTCTGATTGTTTGTAACTACTGCATGATCAATGAAATCACTTGCAACATTTACAAACGAAGAACCATTCCATTTCTGAATTTTAATGTATTTGCTGGTAGTAGGATCAGCAAAATCAGCAGGAGTAAGACCTAAATTAGCTTGAGTCCACCATGCTACGCCATTAACACCTTCCCACCAGAACGGATTATTATTAATAAGTTCTGTTGGAGTTTTTACTACCGGTTTGTTAAATTCTAGCGTGATCTTTCCATCAGGTGCTACACAGGTATTACACATTGTTGCAGTACCTTGACCTGGCCACACTGGTGACCAATTAGACCATCCAGAATTATTGTTTGGCTGGTTATTGTTCCATCCATAACTTGCAATAGGAGCAGCACAAGCAGCATCGCAAATAGCAACACCATTGGCATCCTTCATAGTTAATGTTGGAGGTGTATCGTCACGGGTAACGACAGTCAACAAATCAACATCTTCCGTAATAATATTACGAGTTGAACAAGAAGCAAGATCACTGATCCATCCCTGTTTCAAACCAATGTGATAAGTTGAATTGCTCTTCATCGAACCATTCATGTAAACAATACCACCGTAACCAATATGGCTGTAATCATCAGTAATAACAATTGCAAAACTAGATGATGAACCAAATGGGAACTTCACAACACGGTAATCAGTACCATATACCAATTCTGTATTGCCATTCTTAACAGTTAATGCCTTAGCAATATCATCTTCTGACAAGAAGAAAGAAGTAAGCGATCTCCAGGCATCATCAACAGTAGAAGTCAATGTACCTTCATCAAAAATATTAACATTTTCATTGAAGTTAACATTTACAAAACTACTGGTTGGAACACCTGACATAGATTCGCCAGCGTCACCACTATCAATTGTACGTGTGTAAAGTGGATCTGTCTGTGCAGCATACATGTATGAATAATCAGCTGTAACAGTCCATGAAGCAATTGGTGCTTCGTAGTCTCTTGCACAGAAATTCCAGCTACAGCCAGGAGCTGCTGATAAATTATTGAAGCTATCCTTAAATAATCCTGCAGGTATTGCAGCAGTATAGCATTTTCCACTTAAATAGAAGTAAGCAGTTGGGAAAGTGAAAGTGTAAGTACCATCACCATTGTCAACTTTTACAGCACTTGAAAGCGGAATTCTTTCATGAGGAATAGCAACACCTTGTTCATAGATTTCAATGAAAGGATTTGTTAAAGCAGTATTAACAACTACATCATTACCATCTTGAACAGTAATAGATAGATCAGCATTTTGTTCTACACAAGTTGCGCCATATGCAGGAGAAATTGTGTTGCACAAAATGGCAGGAGACGTATTGTCTTTTGTTTTGAACCACCATGTCTTGTCAATCAACTCTGCTAAATAATTACCAGGAGCTGTACAAGCAGTTGGAGGCACAACATCAAGAATAGCATAACGATCCCAGGTTACATAGTAACGATGTTGATCCATTAAAGGAGCATCAGGATTGATCGTAATAGTTGTTCTTGTGGCTGTTGAAGCCAAAGTAATAGTTGCACTAACGGTCAGGTTGTTTTCGTAGTCACGTAAAGCAATCTGATTTGGAGTAAGTGCAGGCTGAGCAGCGCCAAAAGCAACAATCTCATTCAATAACAAAGTGATGTTATCGTTAACCGGAACAGCAGGTGCTGCAATGGCAGGATATCTTCCAGCAATAGTTGGAACATCATCGTCGCATAATGACACAGTAGCGATTTTTTCCCAGCTACATACATTTGGAGACGGACGTAAGTCTTTAATTCTTACGGTTTCCAAATTCCATGATGGAGTCATGGTATATGGCCATTCTGCTAAAATTTCAGCATCGGTGTCATATTTATCACTCTCATCATCTTTCTTCTGAATCCAAACTTCATAGTCGTAACCCGATACCTGATTAGCATCAATACCAGTAACCGTAAATTCTTTATCGGTATTGGCAACTACAGTACCAGTTCCAGTCGCAACAGCGGTAGCTGATGAACCAGCGCCTGCTTTAACAACCTTGTAGGTAACCGTACCAGCTTCATCAAGTTTAACTTTAAACTTAAATCCACCGGAAGTAACAGTACTTGTTGAAGTAGAAACAGTAACCGGACAAGTAATATCTTCAGTTTGGAACCATACCGAACTAGTAACTACATCGTTACCGGCATTATCTTCTAAGTTTCCAAGAGCTCCTGGTTGAACAAACGACAAACGATACCACGAATCGTCTTTCATTGTAGGATTGTTGTTTCCTGCAAAATCAGGAGCCTGTGGATCAAGCGGAGTAATCATTACCCTCTGTTTGTCAGCAAATGTACCAACAGCATCCAATCTGAAATCAATTGCCTGAACAGATGTTGGATTTGTTGTAGAACCTGTAAGCAAACGTTCCAATCTGAAACTTGCCTTTGCATTGGCTTCAGTAAATGCAAAACCAGCATCAAATTTAACCGGCTCACTGATATAACCAAACAAATAAGCATTTAAAGGAACATTCTTGTAGTTATTAGCAGGCCAGAAAGTAACAGTAGGTTGAATAACATCAACTTCACAGAAATCCCAGGTACAAGTTGTTTCCGAACCAGTGTTAGCTGTTTCAAAAGACACCACACTACCTGTAACCTGCAAACCATTTTCTTCTCTGAAGGCGCCAGCAGCAATATTCAAATGGTAGCAATTACCATAAGTCAAGCTTGGTTTCAACGAAGTGATCGCAGAATAAGGAATAGTATAAGTCTTCTTATCAGCACTTGCAGTCATACTTGTAGCAAAGAAATTGCCCAGATTTGCGATAGCTGAGGAAGGTAATTCTTCGTAAATATCGATCTGTTTTCCAGCAACAGGCACAACAGGTTCAGTAAATTTAATCTGGAAAGTTGGAGTTAAGTTTTGAACGGCAACATTACCAGTTGGAGCAAATCCATTGCAAACAAATTCCGGAGCTGGATCTGCTTCAATAGTGAATACCCAACCCAGTTTATCCAAAACTGAAGAAGTAGTTAAATTACCACAATTATCTCTAACTAAACCAGCATTAAATTGTGCATAGTAAGTTTTGCCATAAGCAAGGAAAGTATTGAATAAAGCATTTGCAATAGTTAATGTATTTCCTGAGCGGGTAGCATCAGCAATATTAACTGTGGCAACCAACGTGTTAGTAGCATTCTCATAAATTTTAACTACCTGTCCAGCCACCGGCCAAACATTTTCGTTGAATGTCATCTGCAAATTAGCTGTCTTGGTAATAGTACCTGATGTAGTACCGGTTAACAACGGAGATGTTGAATCAACCGTTGTGAAAGTACCAACAGCCAAACCATTGGCAGGCCATGAACAACCAATACCGGTATCGAATGACTGGAACATTCCAGGTGTAACAAATACACGATAAACAGCATTGTCAACAAATAAAGATGGATCAACAACATCACCACCATCAATTGTGAATTTAGTTCCGCCTTCTGAAACTGTTAAGCCCGAGAAAGTTGAACTGAAGACTACGCTGTTTGTACCATTTAATACACTAATTGTAGAGGTAGCAATACCATCTGAAATCATGGCATTAACAAACTTCATCGATAAGCTGAAATTGGCAAGCTCGGCTTTTACACCAACACATGATCCGGTTGCAGGAGCACCAACAGCAATTGTTGGACGACATACCGGAGCGACAGGAGCAATATAAGCTTTAAAGCATGATTCGCCAGTTTGAACAATATTGCCATGATCATCAGCAAATGCACCCGGACCGTAAGGACCAGCTTCTGCAATTTCATTTGGATTGCTGATAAACTTAACCGTATATTGTTCGCCAGCTGTGAAATTAACAGTTTCCGAATTAGTTCCGCTGTAAGGATCGATGTACATAGTTGCCACATCAAGTCCTGCGTCTAATGTAAAGTCTTTTACATCAAAACTAATAGCAGTACCATCACATTTGGTCAAGCTGAAATAACGACGTAATGCATTAGCATCCTGAATAGTTTGAGTTGGATTCAGATCTCTGAAACCATCAAAACCTAATGCAATCCATTCAGAAATTTTAACTCCAATGCGGTTTGTAGCAACAACGTTCAAAGAAGGCGTATTGCATGATACGCAATTGTTGAAATCCTGAACTTTAGTTGATCCATTAGCTTCAAAGAAACTTACCGTTGGAGCCTGATGATCAGTTACCTGGAAAGTTACATTATTAGTCTGAAGAGGGTGACATAAATCACTCAAAAGTGTATAACGTTCAGCATTTTGGAGTGTTCCCTCAACTTCAACATTATACCACATTTCAGAACCAAAATCATAACCTGCAGCAGGAGTAATGGTAATAATAGTCGAAGTTTCGGTGTAACCATTAACTGTTACTACAAAATTAGACTCATTACCATTGGAATAAATAATGTTCCCGGTAGGAGCACCACCCTGAGAAGAAGCTTCGCGAATTTTAACGAAACGACCTACCCAATTAATCTTGGTTGGATCATTTGTCATTTCAGTTAATACACCAGCAGGAAGTTCATTATCAGCAGGAGCATAAACCAACTGATCAAAAACAAGTTGGATAGTAGCATGTTTGGCAACTTCAGTTCCACCGTCTACTAATGGAGCATCTTCAGTAACTGAAGGAGTTCCGTATGGAGGAACATTTTTATCAGCAGTCCAGCTAATAGCAGGTTCACAATAATTTTCAACCCAGAAATTATTAACAGCTGGTATATTCTGTTCGATGCCATTAAGATCTTCTATCTTGTTTGATAATAAAGTCACAATAATATTAGAACCTGATTTAAATGCATAAACAGGATAGATAGTTAATCGCTTAGCAACCGGATCGTAAGATGAGGTTGTTGTATTAATAGCTAAATTACCAGAGAAATCTTGCACACTAACTATATTTGCAATTGATGCAGGGGTAATAGCTGAACCATCAGCTAAACGAATGCCTTCATTAAAATCAATATAGATAGGTCCATCTCTTAAAATACGACGGAATGGACCAGCCATCTGATATGGATGATTAGCAGCAGTAATCGTACCTAATGGAGGCAGAACATCGGTTGTAGTTGCAGGATTGATAGACAACTCGCCTGTAATCCAACCAGCATCAGCAGCAGGAAGATTAACAACAGACCCCGGACCAAAAGCACGCAGCTGAACCGTAGAGGTCATATTATTATTGTATGGCCCACAAATTGAATTGTCAATGGCATACGCATAAACAACATATTCTGTTCCGTTAGTACGCGGCAGGTCTGCAACACGTTCCAATACATCAGTATTTACACGGTTAGCAGCAATATCAAATTTACCGGCAGCCCAAACATTTACAGTCTTATCATTAGCTGTACCAGTTTCATTGTAGAAATAAGTAGCTAATTGGTTATTGAAAGATTCATCACCATATAATCCACCTGCAAAACCAAAAGTTTCAGGAAGATTAGGATTACCTAGGTTATCATACGTGTTAGCTAAATAATAAACCTGACTTAAGGTTGGTTTGAATTTTTCAACACTCGAACTCAATACATCAGATTTTTTAACTACTACATAATAGATAGTAGAAACCTCATTTGCATTAGCCAAGATATCGAAAGAAGTACCAACCTGATTAGCGGCTTGTAATTTGTTTAAAACAGGAGCCAGATAATCACCATTGGTGAAAACACCAGATTTAGCAGGAACAGCATTCTGAGAAGAATCCCATAATCCGGCAGTTAAAGTAACAGTCACTGTAGCACCAGAAACCAGATTTCCGGTAGGATTAACCGTAATTACAGTATTAGAAGGATTATTTGATACTGAAGCAGTAAAAGTTCCTCCAGAGAAAGTTACAAACTGAGCAATGTTAGCATTTGTTAATGCAGCCATTGTGTTGGCTACAACAATGTTACCTTCATTGATCGTAATGGTGTAATTTGAAATCTGAGAACAGTCATCTTGGGTAATGGTAACAGTAGGAGCTTTATTATCTTTAGTGGTAAAATTCCATTTACCATTATCGCCCAACATTGGAGTTTGTCCGTTTCCGTTGAAACCTTCCCATAACTTAGGAGCAACCTGGTCAACACCACTTGGGCATGCCTGATATTCAGCAAAAATACCAGCTTTAATCCTCACATAGAGGTTGGTTAAAGTTGGCATATCTCCAGCCCAGGTAATAGTTACAGTGTTTCCACTTAACTCGACATTGGAGGGTTTGGTGTAAATCACATCACCACCATACTGTCCCAGAATAGGATCAGTAGAAGTGTACAATGCGATATCTCCATCTGCCAATGTAGAGGATGATACCCCAGAAGCCCAAGCCATGCTTTCGCTGAATTTAATAACCAGTTTCTGATTAACAGCAACATTCTTAGCTTCGTCAGCCGGGGTTAATGTGGTAACTGTAGGAGCAGTGAAATCACGCACGGTGAAATCCCAGCCATAATTTGCTTCATTGGCACAAGTTAAAGTACCATCCGAAGGCGCAGTACCCAAAATACCACTGAATAAATTCCCATCAGCATCCTTAATTGAATTAGGAGCAACCGTAATGTAGTAATCAGCTTTCTCTGTTAGAGTAGCTTTAAAATCAATAATTACCTTCTTCCCATCAAAGGTCACGGTTCCATACGGAGCGATGGAACTGGTGTAAACCATTGGAGAAGTAGGGTTTGTACCAGCCCAGTTAAACTGGATTGGATACAACTGCGTGCCGTCACTCTTGTTCAGACTAATCTTACCTCCCTTAATCGGAATTACATCCCGATCAAAAGTCATGGTAAAAATCTGACCCGTTTCGTTAACGACACAAGACCCATCTTTCGGCACAAGTGTTGGAGGACTCCAAACAGGTACCGCTATGGACCTCAGGCCAATCATGCAAAAGAGCATGAAAATCGAAAATAGCCGAGTAAATGATTTTCTCATAGCATTTGTTTTTTAATTAAACTTAATTGAT
>CAYRBM010000060.1:0-29948 GCA_964422425.1 uncultured Odoribacter sp. | reverse complement strand
GGTTGGAGCAACGGAAACGAAAGTGCCTTTCTCCTTCGGTAATTCTTCTTCCTGACGAGCTTTTGCGAGTAGTTCTTCGGGCTCGGGAATAAGTTCTTCGCTGAAATCGCCTGTAATGAAACGACTGTAATTTTGAACAAAGAATTTCAGGTATTCGGTAAAATCCTTGTCAGCAGTTATTTCTCTGAAATTGGTTGAGGATGCAATGAAATTGACATACTTTACCTTTTTAAGGGCTTCGAATACTTCGCGCCGTTTAATGATGGAGCGGAAGTAAATTAACCCCTGTTCCTTGTCGTTGAGCGAACGCACCAAAAGCAAATTGGTATTGGCATTCAGACTTTGCGTTTCAACATCAAAGTCGTAGCGGGTATAATGATCGATGTTATAATTGGCCAAGTCGAATTTGAGGCGGTTCAGATCAACATTTGCACTTTTCGGATAGGCGATGATAAAATAATGCAGTAAATCCTCATCATACGAGAATTTTCCCTCAAACTCGTCATTCCCTTTTTGTTTGCCCGGAAGCAACTCATCATTCATTATCTGATCATTCAGGTATCCGCTGGCCACCAATTTTTGGTAATCAACCAGAGTACTGTCCTGAATAAGTTGGAGAATTCTTTCTGCCAGGGGCTTGGGCTCAGCTTCGGGATAGCTGGAAATGTAATCAGTCAGCAGTTTGCTGAAATCTTCGCGTGTTGATGCAGTTCCGTCAGCAATAGTTTTAAAGAATTTGATTTTGGGAATCAAAATACTGTCGGGGCTCATCTGCATGATCTGATCGGTCACTTTCCCAGATTGACTGTATTGCCCATTTTTAAATTCGAGAAATGCCTGCTGATAAAGTCGGTTTATGCTATCTGTACGAGCTTCGAGTTCAATGAAATAGTTTGGATTAAGCAGGTATTTGGCATATTTCGAATCGGGATACTGTCCAACAATCATGTTTTTGTAATAATCGGCTTTCTCCTGATTGGCTTGTTTCGTAAATAAATCCCAAAGCTCAAACCATGCAGATAGAGTGTAAAGATTTTCGGGGTAACGTTTGTTGAGGTCTTCAAACGATTCGATGGCACGAGGATAATCGGTAAAGTCGGTTTTGAAGATTCGACCGGCATTGAAAAGCGCATTGCGAATTTTGCCATGCGAAACACTCATTAAAGAATCAGTCATGGGCAAATCCTGCGTATAGAACTCACGTGTTTTGGGGTCTTTAATTTTCTTTGGTCCATCGGCAGTCATCAGCGAATCTTCATCCATACCAGTGTCTTCATCCGAAATAGTTCGCTTGTCGGCCCGTCGCCAGTTATCAGCAAGTTTACGCTTACCCCAAAGCCGTTCAAATTCAACTTTCCCGTAGGCAACAGTAGTTGGGCTGTAAAAATACCATCCGGCTCCTTCCTGCTGCTGACTTAATCCAAACCGATTTTCATTCATTCTGAAGTAGTTGCGATCCATCATTTGTGCAGTTTCAGCCTGTTTGGCTCTGGCTTCTTTCTCAACAGCTTCGGCAATCCATTTATCGATCAGGCTATTTCTGGTTGGTTCGTCCATTAGGGCAATACGCTGCAAGCTGTCTTCACGCTCAACAGCATAAAGGTTATCGGTCAAACGGGTAAGGCTTTTGTGTCGATCGGCAATTTGCTGGTAATTTGGATATTGATCGTCAATTACGACCATGGCACTGTCGTAGTAACTTTGAGATTTTTTGTAGTCGAGTTCCTCAAAATAAATTTGTGCCAGGGTGAGGCACGAAAGAGCCCTCTGATAAAGGTTGTCAAAGCTAACTGCGGCCGATTTAGTGTATTCTTCCTTTGCTTTTTCTTTATCGCCCGACTTCATGGAGATATTCCCCATCGCAAAATAAATCTGGTCGCGGAATTCCCTGTTTTTCTTGTCGCGCAACATTTTGCGAAGCTCTTTTCGTAATTTTTCGGCATCACCGGTTCCGGTAAAGGTGCCGGCAGCCTGAATATGCGCATTAAATGCCATTTCGTATGGCGGGTTCATTCGGGTAATCTCGCGAAAAAGCTCTGAGGCCTTTTCAACATTTCCCGTTTCCATGTACCATTGTGCCAGAACGTATTTATAACGTAACCGGTCGGTTTTTTTTGCTGTTTGCTTCACCGCAATCGAAAGGAATGGAATGCCTTCAGCATAATACAGTTGCTTGGCGTAATAATCGGCTGTTACAGCAGCAAGTATTCCTTCAAGCTTTCGCGGAAAATCTTCATCAGTCTGCATTTGCTGAATAAGTTCGTAAGCCTCAACATACCTTTCAAGTTCGGTGTAACACCTGATGAGCCAAATGTTGGCCGTGTAAATTGACGGATCATCTTCGAATTTTCGGACTACGTATGAGAAATTCTCGATAGCTGCTGAAAAATTATGCTGGTAAAAATAGGCTTTCCCCATCAAAACGTAGGCGTCGTCAATCCAGTTGTTGAACTCTTCCTGTTTGACAAAGCGGGTATATGCTGCACTTCGGTTTTTGCGGCGTTTGGGTTTTTTAGTAATGGAATGTGATTGAATGAGTTTGGAGCCTTTCATAATGGCATTTTCCATGTCAGAAGTGGCTACCGTAGCCGTTGATGGATTACTGGATTTGTATAAAGACAGAATCTTCGAATAATCGTCGTCAACGGAATTATTTATCTTTTCAACTCCCGCCCGGAGACTCTCTTTGCCGTTAAAATAAACATTGTAATGCGAAGTCATATTGTGATATGCCCGCGAGGTGAAGGTATTCTTCTCGGTTGAACAACCGGCAAGAAAAAATAATAGTACTGCTATAAAAAACCGATATGAATAGTGTTTGACCAAGCTCTGAATTTTGTTGACTTTAGGATAAACTGTCAAATGAAAAGAATATTGTATAAACTCCCTTAAAATGCAGTATTTCCGAATTAGTTCAGCCAATTTTTAACGCGTACAATATTACAAACTTTCATTTTAATTGCGAAAGAAAGCCGTAAATTGGAAAACTAAAATATTCACAAGACAACAACGAATGATCCTGAATAAAATTAGAGCCATTTTTCATCCCGAACGATTTCAGGGCTGGATACAAAAGCGAAATTATTTTGAAGGCTGGTACTTTAAAGTGGTTAACAAAGCCGAAACCAAAGCTTTTGCTTTTATTCCCGGAATTGCCATAAATGACAAAGGCGAAAAGCATTTTTTTATACAGGTTTTAGATGGGAAAAAGCTCAGCGCCCAGTACCATAAATTTGATTCAAATACGTTTGTTGCAGATCAGCATCAGTTCAGGATTGAAATTCATGATAACTTTTTTTCTGAATCCGGATTATTTATCAATTTGCCCGGATTGAAAGCACACTTACAATTTACGAACAATGTTCCATGGCCCAATCGATGGTATTCGCCTGGTATTATGGGGCCATATTCTTTTTTGCCGTTCATGGAATGCTACCACGGAATTGTTAGTATGGATCATGCAATATCTGGTTATGTGGAGGAAAATGGAGAAATTTTGGATTTTAATAATGGTCGCGGTTATACTGAAAAGGACTGGGGACATTCATTTCCTAGCGCTTATGTTTGGATGCAAACCAATCATTTTAGCCAGCCGGGAAACTCATTAAAAGTTTCGGTTGCCAAAATCCCATACATGGGTTATTCATTTGTCGGTTTTATTGCAGGTATCTGGTTGGAAAACAGACTCATTCAATTTACTACCTACAACCAGAGTATTTTACGGAAATCTTTTATCGATATTGAAAAAGTTGAATTGGTTATCGAAAACAAAAATTTCAGACTGGAAATATTGGTAAAACGAGAAGCAGCCACTGCATTGGCATCGCCTATCCAGGGTTTTATGGACGGTAGAATAGAGGAAAGCATGAATGCCCTTATACAGGTGAAATTGATTGACCGAAAATCAGGAAAAATAATTTTTAGTGATATTGGTAGAAATGCCGGATTGGAGGTTGCCGGCAAAATTGAAGAAATAGTGATCTCCTGAAGTTAAATTAGTTGCCCCTGTTTTTTTGTTAGAACGGTTAAAACAAGTAAAAAACAATTCTTATTTTTACTTATCAATTAACCTTTCGAAAATGAAAACCTATCCTGCTTCGAAGTCTCAAAGCGTTTTCCTTCTGGCTTTTTTCAGTTTTTTAGTTTTGATCACCAATCATGTTTTTGCCCAGGCTCAGCGATTGGGTGATTACAGCATCCCTAAGCTTCCTGAATGGAGTTACAACAGCGAGAAAAGCTCTGGCGATTATTTTATTTTTCAGAACAGTCAGCAAAAAATTGAATTGGCATTTAAGAAGGAACCTGTGTCGTGCGCTAACCTTCAGGAGTTTAATAAACTGATTTTAGTGCTGATTCAAAATCTGCAAAAGGAACAATGGATTATGGAGCAGCGCAAACCAGCAGCACCTTACTCGTTTGCCGGGCAAAAATCATGTCATTTCATGAAATTGAAATCAAAGACAACAGGACAGCAGAAGTTTATACTAAATCCGCAGGTGAAAACAAAAATGTATCAGATTGAGGTTTATCCGGAAACGGCTTCGAATGAACCACCTCTTGATGCACTTAACTTTATTTCACAGGTTTCGACGGATGAAGGGCAGGCAATTGCGGTGAAGAACAGTAAGTCAGATATTGTGGTAAGTGTTGATTCTGAACCTGAAAAAGCAGGAAATGATCTTTCAGGTTTTTCAAAAGTGAAGACTGAGCCCAATCAGACTCAAATGGGGAAATCGGGGACTATTGGTTCAGGATCAGCTGTTCAGACTGCCTCGTCGTCTGTTTCCGGAAGTTCAGTAAAAACCTCGGCGGGCGATACCAGGGGTGTTAAACCCGATACACAGGTTTCTTCAGAAACGGTTGTTTCAGTTTCCGAGACTGCCTCTGGCGGTTTCGACTCTCAATTATCTGATAAAGCTGCTACAATTCCGGATGGTGACGAGCAGAGTCCGGTAATTAATCCGGTTGGAACGGTAAATACTGTTGGCTCAGGGGCAGGTTGGGCACTCGGTCTGGCTCAAAATCCTAAACCGCTTCTGGATGCGCTTAGTGGCGATAGGCCTGGGGGCGATGTTCAGGCTTTAATGGCCTTACTCCGGCAAACACAGGGGCCATTCAGCGAAAGTGAAGATCAGGCAATGATGAAGCAGTATGCTCCGTATGCCAATTCAGGTTCGGCCAAGGCAAGCAAAGGTATCCGAAGTCAGAGTGAACTGCTTTTGCAGGCCATGATTCACAGACAAATTATGATGCAGGCAGCCTGGGAGTATGATTTTGCCCTTTCTCAAAACGAAATGGCGGAGCTTATGGCGGATGATGATGAAAAAGAAATAAGCTCGATGCTGGCAGAAATACAACAAATGATCATGCAGGACCAGAGCACTTCGATAGAGAAGTTAAGTAAGCAATCTGAAACTGTGGCACAAATACCAACTCCGGCCGAGCTTATTGAAGAACAGCAAAGCGAAAATTCAAATGCTACTGAAATGGCCAGGGCAGTTGGAGCAATGACTTCAGCTAATTCAGGAGCAGGGGCAGAAAAGAATGGGGAGAATAAGGATTCAAACAGCGAGATAGATGCCATGGTTAGCCGTTATTTTGCTTTACGCGAAGAACACCGTATGTTAAACGAGGGCTGTAACGGAGGAAATACGGCAGCTTGTAACGAAGCCACCGCCATTTACCGCGAAGCCATGGATATACGCAAAAAACTTGAAGCAAAGGGGATTGATGTTTTGAACTATAAGAAACCTGAAACAAAAACGGCACCTGAGCAAACTCCGGTTAAAGAAGAACCGCTGCTGACCATATCGAAGCCTGATCCTAATCTGACACAGGAACAAAATCAAGCTATTGCTGAGCACGAATATAACATCATCTCTGCCCAAAAAACAGCCAATTCCATTCGGCGAGAAATGGCAGCAGAAAAAGATCCTGCACGCCGCGAGGAACTGAGACTTCAGGCATTGCACATGGATCAGAATGCCCACGACAGCAAAGATTTGATCGAGTCGATTCGTACCGGAACAATTGTAAAAACCAGAGGCCCGTGGGATGAGCATTCCGCCGTTGTTCTGGCCGAAACATCGCGAAAACTGAGGGAAGATTTTCAGCGAGCCAGCCAAATGCAGGCTTCGTACGTCAGGATGCTGAATACCCTGAAGAAAAATAATCCTGCGGAAGCTGAGAAATTCAGGAAGTCGATGACAGATAACATGATCAAAGGAATTTTTGACCCGGGAGGATTTGCGAAAGCAGAACAGGCACTGAATGCCCTCTATGTGAGTGCGAAAGGGGCATCACAGGCTGAACAGAAAAAGTTGGAGGCTCAGCAAGGACAAGCCTTTGAACGATTGGCTGCCGCAGAAAGAAATCTGAGGTACATTGAAACACTAAAATCGGGGTGTGATAAAGCCATTTTTGTAGGAACACTTTTTACCGGGATGGCTCCCGGATTAATTCTTTCGATGGCCTATGAAGGAGCCTGCACGGGTGTTGAAAAAGGCCCTGAAGAAGCGTTGAAAAATATGGCCGTGCAAGGAGCAACCATGCTGGCAATGGCCGGAGTTATGAAAGCCGGAAGCTGGGGAATCAATAAATTGCTAAATCCGAAGGTCGTACAGAGCGAAGTCAACTCGTTTAAAAAAATACTAGAAGCCAACAAATACCAGCAGGAAATGGAGTGGAACCGTGCGCTTGTAAATCAGCTAAAAGATAAAGCTGCAGCATTTGAAAAATGTAAAGCTACCGGTGGGAAAAACTACGTTGAAATAAAAAAAGCATTGGACGAGGCCGTATCAGCAGCAAACAGCAGTAGTCTGGCCAAACGAATCATGAAAAATGAACTGACCATGCTCGAAAACCAAATCAAATCCGGAGCTACCCGCGATTATTCCAAGCTGAAAGAATGTCTCAGTTACCAGAAGGTGTTTGATAACCGTCTGCAAAAAAGCATTTATCCCAGGGCAGATGCCGAAATGATTAAAAAGCTTCGCAGTCAGGGATATAATGTGGAAGGGAACTGGTTTCAGGAATATCGCAATGCCTGTAGCCGGGGAGTAAATGCTGACCGGGATATGGGTTTACTGGCCAGTTTCGAGAGTAAAGTAACCAAAAATGGTCAGCCAGTTTCAATGGGACAATTTATGGATGAAGCCCAGAAAGCCTATGACCAGGGATATAAAGCAGTGACGGGAAGGAGCGCGAAACTTGCTGATCAAAGCATAACGACAAGTGCTCATAGTGAATCATTCCCGGTTTCGTGGCTTCAAAAAAAGATGGAAGGTCCTTTTACTACGCTTGATCCTCCGGTTACCCCTCAGGACTTTGAAAAGGCAGGGAAAGCCATCTACAATAAAGTGCAAAACGCTTTGGCAGGACCCGATCCTGCATTTGTGAACATGAAGAAAGCTTGTGCCAGTTTGAGTAAGGACCTAAAGACAAAGGTTTTAGACAGACTAAAAACGGCTTCGGGAAATGCTGGTGGTTCGCCTGCTTCGAGGCAAGCAGCACTTAAACATTGGGAGCAGGTTCAGAAAGTTATGGATGACTTTGCATCTGACAAGAGTGATCCGCTGACAACAATGAAAAAGTTACAGCAACTTACCGGATCTACCAGTGTAAGCCAAAGTGCGTCAGAAGTCAGGAAACTACTGACCAGTCTTGGAGGATAGTTGCTCGTAGCAGGATTGTTATTCGTAATCGTTCAAAATAAGGCTATACGGCATCTTTTTCGTGAAGTGTAGTTGAAGAAAAAGTAAAATTTCATTTACATTTATTTTTAATTCTGAAATCAAAGCCGTTGGGGGATCAATTCTTCCCAGACGAATTGCTGAAAACAAAAACCAAACATCACAACTATGAAAAAAATCTTCATTCTGCTCACTTTTGTTTCAATGGTATTTTGTGTCTTGGCTCAGGATGTGACCGATGCAGCTAAAAAAGTAAAAAATCAGCTTGTTTCATCGGAGTACGATCGAAATTCGCTGACAATCATCGGGCTGAAATCGGAAGGAGCACTTGCCGATCAGGTAGCAAAGATGATTGATACCCTGAAGGTTTCTGACAAGTTTTATAGCAACGACATCGGTTTTCGAAACATTCCTTACAAAACAGAAGTTAGTTTGTTCGATAAACCTAAACAGGATCAGCTTTTCAAAACTGACGTGCCTCAACTCCTGAATTCCAGAAAAGTCGGACAGGGTATTGTTGCCCATTGGTTTAACCGGCAGCCCGACGGAACATTCAACACCGAAGTATTGAAAGAACGTGGAGTTTATAATTCCGACGACAGCGATCTTTCCATTGCATCTGCAAGCAAGCGCGGCGAATCGGCTCTGATGGATGCCGGACTTAATTTGGTTGGCCATTCGTATGTACTTGTCCTCGGATTCTCGAACCTGATGACGATGGACCAGTATTACGACCAGATTGAAGCGCCAGCCGAAAACAGAAAAATGAATGGAGTAAAGGGTGATTTGGTTGGATTACTCTATAAGCTTGATTTCAACGACTCGGTGTCGGCCGTATTCTTCCAGGACATGTGGGCGGCAAAAGGAGTGAATGATCTTAAAACTAAAATCGCAAAATTCGATGCCACAACCTTTCCGCTTCTTCCGGTGAAAAACCTCGTTATGCCCATGCAGGCAACTCAGTATAATCCGGGACAATCGTTGGCTCCCAAAGTTCAGAAAACCCAGGCTGAGCTGTTGGCTGACCTGGTAAACAGCTCGATGACCAATGTGTTGAATCACCTTACTTACCAGGTTTCCGATTTCAAGGTAAAAGCTCAGGTATATAAAACCAACCCGATTGCCGTAAAAATTGGCCGAAAAGAAGGATTGGGATTTGATCAGCGGTATTTTGTGTTTGAGAACCGACAGACCCGAAGCGGCGAAATGTATTCCAAACGCATTGGGGTCATCAAATCAATGTCAGTTACCGACAACCGGAATGTAACTACCGGAGAAACCGAGCCTTCCTATTTCTATCAGGTTGCTGGAGGAAAAATCGATAACATGGGAATGTTTGTTGAACAGCGTATTGACGCAGGTCTTAACTTTTTCCTCGGCTACCAGCAGGATGCTATGAGCGGTTTCGACGCGCGCATAGAATACTACATGGGGCGACTTTTCTATGGGAAGAAGCAGGGAATTTCGCGTGGAATGACTTCATTCAAACTCTATGTTGATGGTGGATATGACAGGGGAGAATTTACGCTCGATGGCACTTCTCCTGAAGATGTTGATCTTCTTCGTGTGAGTGCAGGAGTGAATAAAGATTATTACCTCACTAATTTCCTCCATGCCGGTCCATTTGTCGGTGTTGGAATCGAATCAGCCACCGGGAAAACATCCGAATACAAAGCTGAAACCATTTTTGTTGAAGGTGGTGCCCGTTTAGGGATCAACCTGAAATACAACATTCAGCTGATCGGGTCGGCAACTTACTATGTAATGCTGGCGCCTGTGGTAAAAGATGCTGCCGGAACTGAAAAAGATGATCCCGGAAGTTACGACGATTTGTTTCCTGACCGAGCCGGACTCGGGATTTCGTATGGCATTCGGTTTATGTTCTAATATTCTAAAATCCTGAAATATGAATCTGAAAAACTTGCTTTTATTCGGTTTTGTTTTCTTTCTGTTCAGTATGACAACTGAAGGACAAACCAAAAAACAGCGCGCAGCCGCTGGGTATATCATCTCCAATTATGAAGTTGAGTGCATGGGAACCGGAATGGACGGAACTCAGCTGATTAAAGTGTGGGGATTCGGGAAAAAGCCTGACGATGCTATTTACAACGCGAAAAAGAATGCTGTTCATGCAGTAATTTTTAAAGGTATTTTGGGAGGAAAACCCGGATGTATGACTCGTCCGCTAATCAACAAACCGGGGGTGGAGGAGCAGCATCGCGAGTATTTTAATTCTTTCTTCTCGGATGGTGGCCGATACCTGAATTTTGTTTCGCAAACCGGCGACGGCAAAGTCGATCGCATCAAGGTTTCCAATAAAGATTATAAAGTTGGGGTGATTGTTGCCGTTATGCACTCACAACTGCGCCAGGAACTTGAAGCAGCCGGAATTCTGAAAGAACTGTCAAGAGGATTTTAATTTCAAATGATAATAAAAATGAAGAAATACCTACTATTATCAGCGTTACTTTTTATCTCATTCTTCGGTTTTTCTCAGGCCAAAAAGCCTACCATCATGGTTATCCCAAGCGACAACTGGTGCATCAAGAATGGATACACCATGACCCAGGACGTGATGGGAACCATCAAAACATTTCCTGACTATAAAGCAGCGGTCCAGAATGATACCGAATTGCTGATGGTACTTGGGAAAATCAATACCCTGATGGCCGACCGGGGATTTCCGCTTAAAAATCTGGAAAGTGTTTTGAAGACCCTGGAAACCGAAAGTGCTGAGGCAAGTATGCTTACCAGTAAAGCGGGTAGTGATCTGGCCGAAAGCCCGACAGATGTGCTGAAGCGTACGGCCAATGCCGATATCATTATCCAGATCACTTATGTGGTTAATCAAAATGGCCCCCGAAAATCGATAACCTTTATGCTTCAGGGATTGGACGCTTACACCGATAAGCAGATTGCCGGAGCTCAGGGCACAGGACAGCCGTCGCTGGCTACCGAACTGACCGTTCTTCTGGAAGAAGCAGTCATTTCTTACATTGATGATTTCAATTCGAGGCTTCAGGATCATTTCAACGATTTGTTTGCCAACGGACGCGAAATAGCTTTGCAGATGCGTGTATTCAATGGTTCAGCTTTTGATTTGGAAGAAGAATTCAACTGGAAGGGAGAAACGCTGGAATGTGGCGAAATTGTTGAAGATTGGGTGGCCGACAATACCGTTCAGGGCCGGTATAATCTTTCTGATTATTCTGAAAACCGGATGATTTTTGAACAAGTTCGCATTCCGCTGTTTGACGACCGCGACCGTGCAATGGACACCCGCAGATGGGTTCGTGATTTGCGATCGATGCTCACAGGCGCTCCCTTTAACATACCCGTAAAAATTTATACCCGCGGGCTGGGCGAAGTCTGGCTGATTTTGGGCGAGAAGTAATTACGGGTTAAGAGGAGGCGACACGGATGATGTTTGCCTCAAGCTAAAAAATCTAAATTCTGATTACAATGAAGTATCTTTTCATATTGATCGTTTGTCTGCCTTTCTTCGGATTTGGGCAGAACAATCTGGGATCGGCTGATGACCTTGACCGGATTGCTATTGACGTGCTTGTTCCTCTGCAGGTTGAGGATATTCCCGATCAGGCGCAGGCTTTACTGGAGAATAAACTGATGGAGGTGGCAGTGAAAAACGGACTGGGAGGCTCCGGCCCAAGCCCGAGGTTTGCGATCACTGCAAAAATGACTGTACTAACCAAGGATATAACGCCGACGGTTCCGCCGATGGAAGCTTATACATTTCAGATTTACCTCTACATTGTGGATGTGGTTGATCAAATTGTTGTGTCAACCACCACCATGTCGAGTAAGGGAGCTGGTACCAATAAAAATAAAGCCTATCTGAGCGGGTTGAGACCCATCAACACGAATAATGCTGAGCTGGAGCGGTTCATGAAAACCGGAAAGCAAAAGATTATTGAATATTACAATTCGCGTTGCGACTTTGTAATTGCCAAAGCAAAAGCGTTGCAGTCGCAAAACCAGTTTCAGGCTGCCATTGCCACACTATCGGGTATTCCCGAGGTTTGTAAGGATTGTTACATGAAGGCGCTCAACGAAATCGGACCGATTTATAAAGACTATATCGATCACGATTGCCAGATATTTACCAATATGGCTGCCTCTATCTGGGCTTCGAACCCCACAGCAGCCGGTGCCGCCGATGCCGGTAAAGTGTTGTGTCTGATTGATCCTGATTCAAAATGTTATCCCGAAACCAAATCGCTTATTGCCAAAATGGAAGCGAAAGTTCAGAAAGATGAAATTCGCGACTGGAAGTTCATGGAGCGTGTTTGGGGCGATAATGTGGCGCTCGAAAAACTAAGAATAAAAGCTTATCGCGATATTGGTGTTGCATTTGGAAATAACCAGCAGCCTACTTACAACAATATTTTGTGGGTATTCAGAAGGTAATTTTCTAAAAAACACTGGAGATAAAAAAGCGGAAGAAAACACTGTGTGCAGAAACTTCCGCTTTTTTAATTGTTACATCAGTTGAAATTAGTTTTACTCAACATGTTTGCAAAACCCAAACCATACAATTTCGGAATTTCCCTGAGCGGTGGAGGTGCCCGGGGAATTCTTCACATCGGTGTACTCGAAGCCTTGCATAAATATGGCATTCGTCCTGAAATTATTTCAGGAACAAGCATGGGAGCGCTGGTTGGCGCTTTTTATGCTTCGGGCATGGAACCCATGCAGATTCTTGAACTGGTGAAATCGAGCAAGATGCACAAAATGATTAAATGGAAGCTTCCGGCGAGCGGACTGCTTGATATGAAAAAAGTAGTTGAACTTTTGGAGAAAAATATTCCTGAAGACAATTTTGATGCACTGGAAAAGCCATTTTATTGCGTGGTTTCTAACCTCAATACAGGCGAGGCCGAAGTGAAAAATTCAGGAAAGCTTTTTCAGTGGGTGCTGGCTTCTGCTTCTATCCCGGTTATTTTTGAGCCACAGATTATTGATGGCCAAACCTATGTGGATGGTGGTCTTTTCCAGAATTTACCGGTTGATTCCATTCGTGATCAATGCCGCATTCTGATTGGGGTACATGTGAACCATAACGGACCGGAAGAAAACATTACCGGATTTAAAGCGGTTGCCGAACGCACTTTCCGGCTGGCCATTGCCAAAAATGTTTATGAAGCGCTGGCCAAGTGCGATTTTGTGATCGATCCACCGGAGACCCGACTCTTCAATACGTTCGATTTTGGAAAAGCCGATGAAATTTTCAGGATTGGTTTTGAACAGACGGAAGAGCGGTTGCTCGATTTTTTTGATTCGGTTGATTTAAACCGAATAATGCTTGAGAGGTTAAACCGGTCAGTAAAAAATGCCTGACAACGTTTTAGTTATCGGTTGAATAACTGGATAAAACCAAAAAGCTGCTTATCTTTGTATTCCTTCCTATCCAGATAAACCGTTTATGAACCACGAAAGGTGGTTTTTGAGGATCGAATTTTAACACTTTAAACTCATAACAGATGAAAAAGCTTTTGTTTGCATTATCGGTTGTTATTTTGGTGTCGTGCGGGCAGCATAAAAAAGAAATTGCCCGAATGCAGGCCAAACAGGATAGTGTTGCTCAGTTGAATGTTCAGAAAGACAATTCAATTCTTGAATTTATTGCAGCCATGAATGAGATCCAGATGAACCTGGATTCTATTAAAGCACTTGAAAAAATTGTTTCGGTTCAAACTGCTCCGGGAACTGAGTTGAAACCCGAAGCTAAAAAACGAATTATTGAAGACATTGCACAAATCAATAACCTTCTTCAGAAAAACAAAGAACTGGTGAAATCGCTTCAGGGAAAACTTCGCAATTCGAACCTTCGGATAGCGGAGATTGAAAATATGATGGCCCTTATGACCAAGCAGATGGGTGAAAAAGATGCCGAAATTGTTACCCTGAAACAGGAACTTGAGGGTTTAAACATCAACATTGCAGGATTGAACCAGCAGATTGAGAAGATCACTTCGGAAAGTGAAAAGGCCATCAAAGAAAAAACACAGGTTATCAATGAACAGACCGTGGCTATGAATACAGCTTTTTACGCATTCGGAACTAAAAAGGAACTGGAAGAAAATAATGTGATTGAAAGAGAAGGCGGCGTTTTGGGAATCGGGAAAACCATCAAACTGAAAAAGGATTTCAATAAAGATTATTTCATGAAAATTGACATCCGTGAATTCAGCCAGCTTCCGCTGAATACCAAAAAGGCCAGGGTGGTGACCTATCATCCGGCCGATTCCTATCACCTTACCGGCAGCAAAACAGTTGAAAGCCTGGTGATTGATAAGCCGGAAGAATTCTGGAAAGCTTCGAAATACCTTTTGCTGGTAGTTGAATAGTTAACGATTTTACGCAATAAACTAAAGGGGCTTCGATTGAGGCCCCTTTGTTTTTCTCAAATTCCACCGATAAATAATTTGCTTTTGGAATGGAACAAAATAAGTTCAGTTAAACCTGAAACATCAATCGTTTACCCGATTGATCGGAAACGATTTTGCCATCCTGGTAAACCAGCCCGCCATTTACAAAAGTGTGGGTAACCTGATGTGTAAAACTGAGCCCTTCGAAAGGAGACCAGCCGCATTTGTATAAAATATTTTCGGGAGATACGGTCCAGTGACTTGTAGGATCGACCAATACTAAATCGGCATAGTAGCCTTCCCTGATGTATCCTCTGCGATCAATCCGGTAGAGATCGGCCGGGGCATGACACATTTTTTCAACCACCCTTTCAGTTGATATCAATCCGTTTTTACTCAGTTCGAGCATGGCAACCAGCGAATGTTGAACCAATGGTCCGCCTGACGGAGCTTTAAAATAGGAATGCTCTTTTTCGTCCAAAGTATGTGGGGCGTGGTCGGTTGCTATAACATCAATACGATCAGAGCGAAGTGCCTCCCAAAGCGCCGCTTTGTCGTCGGCTGATTTTACAGCAGGGTTCCATTTAATCCGGGTTCCGTACTTCACGTAATCGTGCTCATCAAACCATAAATGATGAACACAAACTTCAGCAGTGATATGTTTCTGGCTGACCGGGCCGGCAGAGAACAGTTTCATTTCGTCGGCCGTTGAAAGGTGCAATACATGCAGGCGGGTTCCAAATTTGGCTGCCAGCTCAACCGCTTTGGCCGATGATTTATAACAAGCTTCGGCACTTCTGATTTTTGGATGTGCTGAGATGGGCACAAATTCGCCATACTTTTCCCGGTATAATGCTGTGTTCCTGATTATGGTTGGTTCATCTTCGCAGTGTGTCGCTACCAAAAGTTTGGTGCTTCGGAATATTTCGGCGAGTACTTCTTCTTTGTCAACCAGCATGTTTCCGGTTGAGGAGCCCATAAAAATCTTGATTCCGCATACTTTCGATCCATCGGTTTTCAGCACTTCATCTAAATTGTCGTTGGTGGCACCCATGTAAAACGAAAAGTTGGCAGCAGAAACCCTGGCAGCAAGCTGGTATTTTTGTTCGAGTAATTCCTGGGTTACGGTTTGCGGATTGGTGTTGGGCATTTCCATATACGAAGTCACTCCTCCTGCCACAGCAGCGCGCGATTCGGTGGCTATTTCACCCTTATGGGTTAAACCAGGCTCTCTAAAATGAACCTGATCGTCAATGACTCCGGGAATCAGAAATTTACCATCTGCATCGATTACACTGATGTTTTTGAGTTCTTCGGCAGGAATAAATTCTCCTTCATAAACTCGGGCAATAAACTCACCGTCAACCAGTACAGCTCCTTTAAAAATCTTTCCTTCGTTGACTATCCGGGCATTCTTGATAAGTGTTTTCATCTGTATATAATTTGTTTTTTAATGCCAGATGGAATTCGCATGATTGGAATATATTCACTTCGGCTGGTGTTTTCTGGAATCATGCTCATTTCATTCGTTCGATTTTTATGAGGTTGGTGTGCCATTAACAAAATTACGTATTTAAAGCATACATTTCAATGTTTTGCACCAGCTATCGTAAGGAGAGTAGCGGTAACGGGCCTTGAAATGCGGATGTCAAAGTCGTTTTCAACAAAATCAATGATATCAGCAAAAAAGCTACGGAAAAGTTGGTCAAAAGTCTGGTATTCGTTTTCAAGCAGCAGAATGGCCCACTGGCTGTTTGCGGGCAATGAGGTACGGCGCGACATGATTTCGAGTACCTGGTATATACTTTCTTTATGGGCATACGATTCGAGCCGCTTATGCTGAATGAGAAACGGAAGAAATTGCTTGACTCGTAAAGGCAGCAACCTGAAATTGGAAAGAAAAATCGCATGGGCATGCTTGGCAAATTGCCTGAGGGTGACTTCAGAATATTCGTTCCAGTTTTTGGCGAGAAAATGATCGAAAAAAATATCGGCAACAATGCCGGCATGTCTTCCAAAACCGGGTTTGATCAAATCGATACATGTTTTAACGTCGGGATGCTGATCGGTAAAATTGTCGATGCTGCGGTGAAGCCGGATTCCGAATGCAACCTGCTCAGGAAACTTTTGGTACTTATTTCCTTTCACATAGTCGCCAATGAAGTTTCCCAGTTTAACTTCGTCCGAGTCGCCCGATAAATACAAATGTGCCAGATAATTCATGCCCTAACCCCTGAATATTCATTCAACAAACAATCCTGAAGTGCAATTTCCTAAATTCCGGATAAAATTTCTTTAGCCTGTTTTACGGTTTTAATCTTTTCGAAAGTAAGCGTAAGCTTGTTGTTGCCCTCTTTCATCCGGCAGGTTTGATGGTGGGTCTGAACGTAGTTTAATACTCGGCCAAACACATCCGACTGGTAAAATGGCGATCGGGGATCGGAGATGAAATGACAGATCATTTTCTGGTGCTTCAGGATGATACGCTCCATTCCAAGATCAATGGCTACCCGACGCAACCTGACTACCTCAATTAACTCGGTGCTTTCTGGTGGAAGCTTGCCAAACCGGTCAGTCAGTCCGGTTTCAAACTGCACCAAAGCTTCTTCTGTTTCAAGGTTATCAAGTTCGCGATAAAGCAACATCCGTTCCGAAGTGCTTTGAATGTATTTGTCAGGAAAGAGCAATTCAAGATCGGTATCAATCTGGCAATCGCTGGCAAATTTTACATTCAGGAAAGCCTTTGCCGAATCTTGTTTTTCATCTTTGAAAATGTCTTTGAATTCAGTTTGTTTAAGTTCCAGAATGGCTTCGTTCAAAATTCGGTGGTAAGTTTCAAAACCGATATCTGCAATAAATCCGCTTTGCTCGGCGCCCAGAAGGTTTCCGGCTCCGCGAATATCCAAATCCTGCATGGCAATGTTGAATCCGCTTCCCAATTCCGAAAATTCCTCGATAGCTTTTAATCGTCGGCGGGCTTCAGGGGTGAGAGTAGAGAGCGGAGGAGCCAGCAGGTAGCAGAATGCTTTTTTGTTCGACCGTCCAACCCGACCGCGTAACTGGTGAAGATCGCTCAATCCGAAGTTTTCGGCATGGTTAATAATGATGGTGTTGGCATTTGGGATGTCGAGACCCGACTCAATGATGGTGGTTGCAACAAGCACATCATATTCGCCGTTAATGAAATCCATCATCACTTGTTCAAGGTGTTCGCCATCCATTTGCCCGTGACCAACAACAGTTCGTACTCCCGGTACGATCTTTTTGATGACATTCTCAACCTCGACGATGTTTCCTACCCGGTTGTGAATAAAAAATACCTGTCCGCCGCGCGCCATTTCGTACTGAATAGCTTCCCTAATAATGTCTTCGTTGAACCCATGCAATTCGGTAGCTATTGGATAGCGGTTGGGGGGGGGAGTTTGAATGATTGACAAGTCGCGCGCGCCCATCATGGAGAACTGCAACGTTCGGGGAATTGGCGTGGCCGTAAGTGTTAGTGTATCCACATTCACCTTCAGCTGTTTCAGTTTTTCTTTTACTGAAACGCCAAATTTTTGCTCTTCGTCAACAATGAGCAGGCCGAGATCTTTAAAGCTTACTTCTTTCCCAACCAGCTTATGCGTGCCAATTAAAATATCAACTTTTCCAGCTTTGGTGTCGGCCAGTACTTCTTTCACATCCGTAGATTTTCGAAGTCGGCTGATGTATTCCACTCTGGCCGGGAATTCCTTTAACCGGTCGGTAAAGGTTTTGTAATGCTGAAGTGCCAAAATGGTTGTCGGGACCAAAACGGCCACTTGCTTGCTGTCGGCTACTGCCTTAAAAGCTGCACGGATGGCAATTTCTGTTTTCCCGAAGCCCACATCGCCGCAAACCAAACGGTCCATCGGAATTTCCTTTTCCATATCCTCTTTAACGGCGATGGTCGATTTCAACTGGTCAGGTGTATCTTCATAAATAAAAGAAGCTTCCAGTTCCTTTTGCAGGTATGAATCAGGAGAAAAAGCGAACCCGCGTTCCTGCAAGCGTTGGGCATATAATTCAATCAAATCTTTGGCAATGTCTTTTACTTTTGATTTGGTACGGTCTTTCAGCTTTTGCCACGCACCGCTTCCCAGTTTGCTAATGTTAGGTTCAGTGCCGTCCTTACCTTTGTATTTCGAAATGCGATGCAGGTTGTGGATACTCACCAGCAACACATCGTTGTCGCGGTATATCAGTCGAACGGCTTCCTGTAACTTGCCGTCAACCTCGGTGCGGACCAATCCTGCAAATTTCCCGATACCGTGATCAACATGAACCACGTAATCGCCCTGGTGGAGCTTGTTCAATTCTTTCAATGAAATACTGTCGCGTTCAGCTTTGCGCGATTTGATCTGGTACCGGTGATAACGTTCAAAAATCTGGTGATCAGTGTAACAGCAAATCTTCAGATCGCGTTCAATAAAACCTTCGTGAAGGGTAAAATCAAGTGGCTGAAACCTGACCGGCAAGCGTTTGTCATCGAAAATAGCCCGTAACCGGTCGGTTTGCGAAACGTTGGTAGAAAGAATATAGTTTGTAAATCCTTCGTTTTGATGGTCGATCAGGTTTTGTGCCAGCAAATCGAAGTTTTTATTAAAAACCGGTTGGTGGCTTGTCTGAAAAACAACAACCTGAGATTGGCTGAAAAATAATTTCTGACCGAATTCGGCACAGGTAAATTTTTCAATTTCCTGGGCAAATGCCTCTCCCGAAAACAACCTCGAAAACCAGGTCTTCCGGTCGTCTTCTGTCTCAGCCTTTTCAATGGTTTGCCTGAAATTGTGTTCCATCTGATCGGCAATCAGTTGAATATCATTCAGAAAAAGGATGGTGTCGGGCTGAATAAAATCCAGAAAACTGATTCGTTCAACTTCGCGTAAATCTTCCTGAATATTGGGAATGATACTGATTTTGGAAAGTGATTCTTTTGAAATCTGGTTGTCGATGTTAAAGCTTCGGATGGTGTCCACTTCGTCACCAAAAAAATCAAGACGAAAAGGGTCCTCATACGAGAATGAATAGATGTCAACGATTCCGCCGCGAATGGAGTACTGGCCTGGCTCATAAACAAAATCAACCCGCTCGAAACCATACTCGAAAAGCACTTCGTTAATGAACTCGATGGAAAGTTTATCGCCTTTTGAAACCTGAAAAGTATGCAAAGCAAGTCCTTCGCCGGAAATTACTTTTTCGACCAGCGCTTCGGGGTAGGTCACTATAAGTAAGCGGTTCCCTTCTTTTAACTGGTTGAGAACTTCGGTACGCAGAATAATATTTTCCTGCTCAATGGTTTCGTAATGAACCGAGCGTTTGTATGACGAAGGAAAAAGCAACACTGGAGTTTCCGGATTAAGAACATTCAGATCATCGTAAAAATATGCGGCTTCTTCCCTGTCGTTCAGGCAGATAATAAATGTTTTTTGTATTTCTTCAGAAAGCAGGCAGGTAACAATACTTCGCGAAGAGCCAACAAGTCCCTGCAGGTGAATTTTTTCACCCGGGGTGTTCAGCAAGCGACACAATTGATTAGTCTGATCGTGCATGCTGAACAGATTTCTGAAATCCTTCCGTTCCAAATCTGAAAAATTAGGTTGCAAATGTAACCATAAATCGATGAAACTGTTCGAAAAAGCCCTGGGATTCCATATTTTCAGGGAAAGCTGAATCCTTGAATAAAAATGTTGATTAACTGCCTGATATTTCGTAAATTTCTGGTTGTATCACCTGATTATAAGAAAACTACGTCATGAGCAAGAATTTAGAAAAAAAGCATTCGAAGCATTCCATTGATGGTTTGAAGCAGGTCGAGTCTGAGAAAAAAGATCATCAGTTGATCAGTAAAAAGAAGTACAATAAAGTACTTCGGAAACTGGAGCTTGAATTGATCAAACTTCAGGAATGGGTGAAATATAAGCAGCTCAAAGTGGTGGTTTTGTTTGAAGGGAGAGACGCCGCGGGGAAGGGAGGTGTTATCAAGCGAATAGCCAGTCCGCTCAACCCGCGCATTTGCAGGATTGCAGCATTGGGAACGCCGACAGAAAAGGAAAAAACGCAGTGGTATTTTCAGCGTTATGCAGCCCATTTGCCTGCTGGCGGTGAAATTGTTTTGTTCGACCGGAGTTGGTATAACCGGGCTGGCGTGGAACATGTGATGGGTTTTTGCACTGATGAGCAATACGAAGAGTTTTTCAGGAGTTGCCCGGAGTTTGAGCGAATGTTGGTGCGGTCAGGAATAATTCTGATCAAGTATTGGTTTTCTGTTTCGGACGAGGAGCAGGAGATACGATTTCAGGCCCGGCTGAACGATCCGACCAAACGCTGGAAACTTAGTCCGATGGATATCTTATCGCGCGAGAAGTGGGTGGAATACTCAAAGGCCAAAGATGAAATGTTTAAGCTAACCGACATTAAGCAGGCGCCGTGGTATGTGGTTTCAGCTGATAATAAGCGGTTGGCAAGACTCAACTGCATCAGTCACTTGTTAAGTTTGATTGACTACGAATCTGTTCCTTCCGAGCCAATATGTTTATCGCCCCGCAAGGAGTATCCGGCATATATAAGAACCCCGATTTCTGATCAGACTTTTGTCCCCGACCGGTATAGCCGGAGAATAGAAAAAATAGAGGAACATATTGATATGGTGCACAAATAAAAACTCTATTTTAGTTTACTGAAAATCATAAATCTTTTTCTCGGCAGATGGCGCGATTTCTTAATAACAGACACAAAGCTTTGGGTAAAATTCCGGGAGAATTAATTCATCTTGGGAAAAAGCGAATAGACACACCACGTTTGCGGATGATTGATTTCACGTTGGACAAACTGGTTGAACGGGAACTTGATAGTCTGGAAGACTGCCTGCCTTATTTAACTGAAGAGACGGTAACCTGGGTGAATATTGATGGCTTACACGAACAACTGGTTATTCAAAAGTTAGGTGAGTTGTTCGAAATTCATGGTTTGCTCCTCGAAGATATGCTGAATACCGGACAGCGTCCCAAAGTAGCCGAAACCGACAAATTGCTGATTGTTATCCTGAAAATTCTGGATTTTGATGAACAGACCCAAAAACTTCATGCCGACCAGATTTCGTTTATCCTGGACGACTCGTGGCTGATCACTCTTCAGGAGAAGGAAGGAAATCATTTTGAGGCTATTCGCGAGCGTATCAGAAAAAGTACAGGACGGGTGCGTAGAAAGGGGGCCGACTACCTGACTTACCTTTTGCTCGATGCAATTGTTGACAATTACCTGATTAATATTGAGGCATTGGGCGATCTGATTGAAAAAACTGAAGGTCGTATTTTCATCTCCAAACCGAAAGAACAGTTGATCCAGCAGATTTATAAGCATAAAACTGAGATCAATTTTCTCCGTAAAAATATTCGGCCGGTTAAAGAAATTGTACATCACCTGATAGAAAACGAATCGGGGTTTATTTCCGAGGACAATTTAAAATATTTCAGGGATTTGGATGATTTAGTGACTCAGGCATCGGAGACCATCGAGATTTACCAGACTATGCTGAACGACCAGATGAACATTTACCACGCCAACATGGGAAGTAAGGCCAACGAAATCATGAAAGTGTTGACCATTTTCTCTGCATTCTTTATTCCATTAACCTTTGTGGCCGGGGTGTATGGAACAAACTTTGACAACCTTCCCGAAATTCACCTGAAATATGGCTACCTCTATTTCTGGATGTTGATGATCGCAATTACACTTGGCTTGGTGGTGTATTTCAGAAAACGAAAATGGTTTTAATTGCAGTGGCCATGATATTTGCAGATCGTACTAAGCTTTTGACGGCAAGGTAAAATAGAAGGTGCTACCCATTCCTTCAATGCTTTCTGCCCACAATTTTCCTCCGTGGCGGTCGATAAAATCTTTGCAAAGTATTAATCCAAGTCCTGTGCTTGGTTCTCCTTCAGTACCTTCCCTGCATGTAAATTCATCAATCCGGAATAACTTGTCAAGTATTTCCTTATTCATTCCAATACCAGTGTCCTTAATAGCTATTTCGACAAAATTGTCGTTTACTGTTTTTGCTGAAACCATGATTTTTCCACCTTTATTGGTGAACTTAACCGCATTGGATGTCAGATTTCGAATGACTGATTCGAACATGTTGGCATCGGCGTACACATTTAGATTGTCCGGAATGTTGAAAACGACGTCAACTCCTTTTTGAACTGCGGTTTCCATTACGGCTGACATGGAGGCTTTTGTTTTTGGGAGAATTTGAAATGTCTGATAATTGAGCGCGACCATACCTCGTTGTAAACGAGACCATTGTAATAAATTTTCGAGCAAACGATAGAGGTTTGTTGCCGAATTACGCATTAAAATTGCAATTTCCTGAATATTATCCAATCTGAGCGATGGCAAGTCTTGCACCATTAACTGGGTGAAGCCCAGGAAAGCATTGAACGGACTCTTTAAGTCGTGAGCAATGATAGAGAAAAACTTATCTTTTTCGCTGTTTAGACGCTGTAATTCTTCATTTTTGGATTTAATCCTTTCTTCTGCCAGATTTTTTTCCGTGATATCGCGGGCAGTGGCAATCAGTACATCTTTTCCAAAGTATTTACCTTTATTGACAAATACTTCCTTGGGAAATACCTCCCCGTTCTTCCGAACAGCCCAGAAATCAAAGTTTTCAGGAATTCCCGTTTGTGCTACACGGTTCATCTTCTGTTGAATCTCTTCCAGGTCATTTCGATCAGGCGCAGCCATTGATAAAGTTGTTCTACCAATGAGTTCCTGCTTGTTGAACAGGTACATTTTCTCAGCTCCTTTGTTAACATCAATGCATTTCCCCGATTCGTCTAGGACCAGAATGGCTTCCGAAACCGAATTAAATACATCAAGGTAACTTTCTATGGCCAGATTTAGTGATTCTTCAGCTTTACGTCCCTCGGTAATATCCCGAACAATGGAAAGGACTTCTTTCCCGCAAGGGACATATCTTGATTCAAAATATTTTAACTCGCTACCCATTGGTAACTCATAGGTAGAATAATCTGCTTCTCCGGAAGATAATACAGCATCTACTTTTTTTCGTGTAATGGAAGCCACCTCTGCAGGAAGTATTTCATCAACAAGTTTCCCGAGAAACTTTTCAGGTCTCATAAATAACCGGTCGAGTGATTCAGAGTGGAAATCGACAATTCGGTATTCAGAATCAAAAACAAACATCATATCAGGGTTGGCACCCAGCAATGCTTCATTTCGTTCCAAACTTTGGCGTAGCTTTTCTTCGGATTGTTTTTTTGCACTGATGTCGCGAATAGAGCCCTGGGCAACGTCTTCACCTTTTAGTTTGACTAACCTGATGGTAATTTCCACATCAACCAGGTGCCCGTCTTTATGAAACATCTGGGTGACGAACGTACTTATTTGCTTGCTCTGAAAAACATTCTCCAGATGAAAAAGATAATCACCCATGTATTCCTTGGGAAGAAACTCAGAAAATGGCCGGCCAATAACATCTTCAACTTTGTGGCCAAGGATCATTTCCACACTGTTGTTAAAAAACAATTGTTTTCCAAACCGGTCAATAATGAAAATAATATCGATGGAAGACTGCGCAATCAGGCGGTAGTTTTCCTCACTTTCGCGCAGTGCTTCTTCTGCCAGCTTTCGTTCGGTGATGTCGCTGAGCACCAGTACAACATTTTTTACCTCACCGTTAGTAATTACTGGCGAAAGCCGGGACAGAAACCATCTGATTTCCCGATTGGCCCCCAACCCGCGCGATTGATAGGTTTGGGCTACAGCATTTTTAAAAACATTCTGAAGTGCCTGCTGCATCTGGCTGTGATATTCAGGAGCAGTCCAATCACAAAAATTACGACCTATAATTTCTTCTTTATGGTATCCGGGAAGCACACGGCTGGTGTATAAAATTGTTCCCTGTTCGTCTAACTTAATGATAACATCAACGGCATTTTCAGTAATTGTCCGAAGTGTTTCTTCGTTTTTCCAAAGTGCTTCTTCTGCCCTTTTGTGCCGGAGGGAAGCGGCAGCCAAAGAGACAAAATTCTCCAGCATTTCAATTACAGGAACGGGCTGCTGTTTGCCTAAAGCAAGTACAGCAGTACCAAAAAGTTTTCCATCGACCATGAAAGCTACTTCGACAAATACTTCAGCCTGAAGCATAGATTGAATTGCAACTCCCATAAGAGGAGGAATGGGCCAGAAAGTGACATCTGAAAGCGAGTTGCAAATTCTGACTGTACTTCTGGTGAGTTCATGATACATGTAGTCGCTGATGTGCGAATGAATTTTGCCAACATGCTCATCAACTAAACTGACTATTTTTTCCAGCAATGCTGAATCAAGCTCAATGTGTTTGGGAGTAAGGGTTCTGTTCTCCGGATTATATTCTGAAAAGATAACACCAATTGATCCGGTAAATTCCTTGATTCGTTTGGTGATAATTGCCTCCATACCATCCTGTAGCGATAGTTTTGAAAGCTCGATTGAGAACTGATTAAGTTTTGAGAGAGCTTCGTTTTGTAATGCCAATGCCATTTCTGCATTCTTGTGGGAGCTTATGTCGCGGTAACTGGCAACCAAAAGATTCCCATTTGAAGACTGAGTAACAAAAGTTGACATTTCAACAGTCATATCTACTCCACTGACATTGGTTATCTTATGCTCAATTACCTGTCTTTGCCAATAAACAGATTCGTTGATAAGACTTTTAAATCTTTTTTCGAGTTGAGGTAAAAAACCGTTTGATTTTATTTCGGGAGGGCTAAGACGGTATTGAATTTCCCACAATGACTGGCCAATTGCTTCAGATTGTCTGACTCCTGTCAGCTTTTCCATGGCGTTGTTCCAACTGATTATTTTCCCGTGATCATCAGCGATAAGTATTCCATTTACGGAAAGTTCGATGATGTTTTTATATTCATCCGTATTAATGATGTTGGAACTGCTATCTGTTCCGTTTTTGCTCGCAGATATGTTATTAAAACCTAAAAATCCCTTCTCCAATTCTTGACGAGTCGGGGGCCCTTTTTCCATAAAATCGCTAATTACTTTAGATCATTACAAGATAGCAAATTTCTTTCATTTATTCATAATGATAAAATTTTAAAAAATCAAGAACGGGTTTTAATTCTTGATAATGTGGAATTTGCTAATATCAAATTAAATTAATGAACATATTTTTGACTAGCATAATTGGAGATTGAATAAAGATTTTTAGGAGGAAAATGCTGAATATCGATTGTAGAGGAATAGCAGGAAGTATTGCAAATAAATGTTAATTTATCGAAATTGTGAAACTATCTGACTTTGGTTAACGTAACTAACTTTGACTTTGCAATAATTAATTTTTGGACTTATTTTGGGTTGATTGGTTTTTGGTGAAAAGCAAAGTTCGTAAGGTAATTTTAGTTGTTTGTTTAGTGAAAAGCGGTGGCATCACACCGCTTTTCATTTTTATGGATATCATTTACTTATTGGCGACCTCAATCCCTACCTTTAAGCATTCTTCAGGAGCAATTACCAGGTTCTTCACTTCATATTCGAGATTGAATACCAACTGGTTTTTTACATCTTCCGATTTTCCGCTTAAATCAATCATTGTAGTTCGGTTTGCCTTCAAAATTACCTCTTTTTTGTAGCTGTAGCCAACCGAATTTTGAGTGCTTTTCAGGATAAAATCAACATCTGAGGAATTGTGAACCATGACATACCTGGTCTTTTTATTTTCGAGTTTAGCCGGAGCGGAAATTACCTTTACCGAAGCCTTAAAGATTGGTTCCAAAAATTTCTTCTCGCCAACAAGTTTGTCTTCAAAATATAGAGCAGTCTGCCGGTTTTCCAAAGCTTTTTTAATTGCATCAACACTTCTTTCAGCCGCAAAGACCAATGTTACCGGGCGATGGGTAATAGCGGGGTCGTAATTGTAGCCTATCGGATCGTGAATATCGGAGTTGGCCAGAATAGTCAAACCTTTTTCACGAGACCACTGCAAGGCTTCGGGATAATATTCATCGCTGTTATACGCTTCAATTCCGTTCATTAACCCGGCATCGTACAACCGGGTGTGCTCCTCCCACCAAAGTGTTTTTTCGGGTTGCTGAGCTTTCCAGCCCGGGTGGTTCCAGAAGATGAACGCACCCTGATTTTTAGCCTCGCGACAAGCTTCAAACCAATCGTCAACTTCAATCTTATTCGCATCGGTAATAAAAAGGGCATTTAAATGTCCAGGAGGCATTTTTCGGGTAATTTCAGTTCCGCGAATCAGCATAATCCCAGCCTGATCAGCTGCAGGTTTGGCAATTTCGTACGAGCGGTTTAAATCTTTTTTCATATCGTCGGCGTGCGGGCGATACTCGATGTGGTCGGTAATTGCAATGGCATCGAGCCCTTGTTCCCAGGCTTCGCGAATGCGAACAGTTGGCCATACGTTTCCATCAGAAAAAACTGTATGGATGTGAAAGTCGCATTTCAGCGTAACAAATCCGGGGATGTCCGGAATCTGAATTTCCTTGCGGTACTGGGCGTTCGATGAGAATACAAAAATTATCAGGAAAAGAAAACTAAACGAGTAACGAATCATGATTTAGGTTTTAAAGGTTAACAAATAAACGACCTGAATCCAAATCTCTGCACTCCGGAAAATTAGCGGACTCATTGATGGATTGCGTACTCCCGAAAGTACACATCGTTAACGAAACTTCAAAAAACTTTTTAAATATTTAATAAAAGTTTTACGATTTTCAGAAATAAATAAAATACCTTTGTGTCGTTTAAAGAACAATTAAACCTTACGAGTATGTCATTCTTTCCGGTCAATCTCACTGAAAACGAAGACCTTAACCTGGTCGAGCAAAAAAACAATTCGCAAAAGCGAAAAATTATTAAGCATTTGTTTCTGTATGGAGCCATGACCAATACTGATCTTGGGAAGTATGTCAAACTAAGCACTCCAAAGATTATCAGCTTATTAAACGAGCTGAAAGCCGAAGGATTAATTGAAGAACTTGGACAGGGCAATTCAAGCGGAGGCCGCCGGCCCAACCTTTATGGCAACAAGGAAGACGCCTTTTTCATCGTCGGTATATCGATCAACATCTACAAAACCTCGGTATCGATTTTCAACGCCAAAAACCAGCGAATAACCGACGACCATATTTTGCCACTGACCATATCGCATGGAACGTCGATCATCGATCCAATTGTTGATTTCACCGAATCCATCATTGCCGAAAAACAAATTCCGCGCGATAAAATCCTCGGGGTCGGCATCGAAATGCCCGGCATGGTTGATTCATCAACAGGGATCAATAAAACATACATGGTTTCTGAAACTCCAGTTGCCGAAGTATTCAGTAAGAAATTCGGATTAGAGGTTTTGATTGAAAATGATGCCAAAACCCGGGCATTTGCCGAACTTCGGTTTGGGGCAGCCCATGGGCAACGAAATGTGCTTGCCATCCACCTCGATTGGGGAATTGGACTTGGTATCATCGTCAACGGGAAAATGTACCGCGGACGCGATGGCTTTGCCGGCGAATTCGGCCATTTACCGATGGTAGAGAACGGCATTCTGTGCAAATGCGGAAAACAAGGATGCCTCGAAACCATTGCATCAGGAACCGCAATTGCCCGGATGGCCGTTGAAGGATTGAAAGCCGGGCGGTCTTCTTTCCTCGGACAGCTGATTAACGACGACCAGGAAAAGGTAGAAATCCGTAAAGTGGTGCAGACTGCTTTAATGGGCGATCAGTATTCCATCTCAATATTGGCCAATGTCGGTCACTGGCTGGGGAAAGGAATTACATACCTCATCCAGATTTTCAATCCTGAATTAATCATTCTTGGCGGGCGCATGTCGGAAGCCAATCAGTTTATCCTTCCTCCGATTCAACAGGCCATCCACAGTTTTTGTCTTCCCGACCTGGGGAACAACATTGAGATCAAAGTTTCGGAGCTGGGAAGCCAGGCGGGCATTCAGGGTGTAGCCGCCCTTTTGCTCGAGCATGTGATGGATAAAAACTAACACTGATTCATTAGCAAAAATAAATATAGAAATGAAATAGCCACAAGAGCCATTGCTCATACAATACGGATATGTATAAACGGCTATTCCATGAGTACGTGACAATTTTCAATAAAACAAAAACAATTTATACGAATGAAAACAACACAATTCAGTCAGGTGGAGAATGTGTTCCTGCAACAGGCGGGAATCGAACAAATGACGACCAAAATGCCGTACATAACTGTTGAGAATTTTCCCAAGCTGGGGATGCTGGCTTCGCTGAAATTTCTCGAATGGGTTTCGCAAAATCCGAACGGAGTAATCAGTCTCCCAACAGGCAAAACTTCGGAATACTTCATCAAATACACTCACTTTTTTCTCGAAAACTGGGACAACAAAAAGGGACAGGACCTTCTTTCGGCACACGGTTTGGCTGGTGTAAAAAAACCCGACCTGAGCGGACTGCAGTTCGTTCAAACCGATGAGTTTTATCCGATTTCGTCGGCTCAGCACAACAGTTTCTGCAATTATGTCGAGAATTATTACATCAAAGGCTTCGGTCTCGATCCGGCGAAAGCCTTGTTGATTAATTCTGACCAGATTATGCTGGCAGAGGGCAAATCGTACCGCGAAGTTTTTCCCGATCTGACCATCGATCTTTCCTTACGTTTCCGTGAGGCCAAAACTCCAACCGAACGGTTGCAGCAAAAATCGATTTTCATGATCGACGACTGGTGCCAGGCATTTGAAGAAAAAGTGCGCAAGCTTGGCGGAATCGGCTTCTGGCTCGGAAGTATTGGTCCCGACGGACACATTGCTTTCAATACCCGTGGCACCGATCACCATTCAACCACACGACTGACAGCTACCAACTTCGAAACTCAGGCTGTTGCCGCAGGCGATTTAGGTGGAATTGAGGTTTCGAGAACCCGTTTGGTCATTACCATTGGCCTCGAAACCATTACCTACAATCCGGAGGTTACAGCCATTGTTTTTGCGGCTGGTGAAGCCAAAGCCGATGTGATTAAAGACGCGCTCGAAAATGACCCTTCGAATCAATATCCGGCCAGCTGTTTGCATAAACTTCCCAACGCCCGTTTTTACCTGACCAACGGTGCAGCAGTTAAACTAACCGACAGCGTGGATAAATACTATCAAACCGGAGAATGGACGCACCAGAAAACCGAAAGAGCTGTGATTGACCTTTGCCAGAAGATCAACAAATTCGGGCACAAAGTTACAGTCGAAGACCTGAAAGCAGACAAATATTGCAGCATGATCCCGAATCTGAACGAAAACACTGTTCAGTCGGTGATTGATTCGATTACAGCCAAGTTCAACAAAGGGATGGAGCGCGAATCGAACCAGGTTTTCTATCACACCGGGCCGCACCACGACGACATTATGCTGGGCATTATGCCACACACTAACCGTCAGTTGCGCGATGCCAGCAACGAGTTTCATTTTTCGGTACTTACCTCAGGATTTACGGCTGTCATCAACCAATATGTCATCGACCTGTTGTCGGATACACTCGATCTGATTGGTAAAGGAAAAATTGAAATGATCAAATTCCCCGACTTCTTTCAGGAAGGATACAAATACAAGTGGGACAAGGATATCTACCACTACCTCGACAGTGTTGCAGCCAACGACGAAGCCGAAAAACGTCGCGGAGTTTGTCACCGTGTAGTTCGCGCTCTGGTCGAAATCTGGGAAGTTAAAAATGAAGATGAACTGGTTACTACAATTGTTGACATTTTAACACTCCTGAAGAACAGTTACGACGGAAGTAAAAATCCGCCGAAAGTTCAGCGATTGAAAGGAATGATC
>CAYRBM010000059.1:0-30011 GCA_964422425.1 uncultured Odoribacter sp. | reverse complement strand
ACGAATAACTCCTGAAAGAAAGCTGATATCTGAATAGATGTGATGAAGGAGAGATCATTCGTCAATTAGGTTTGGTTGTTAGTTGTAAATATAGAAATAATCAGAACAGAATATACCAGTTGATTGAGTAAATCAAACTTTGGCTTGAAAATAATTCGGAGGAAGTAATAATGATTTGTAAACAGATGGGGATAAAAACAAAAAGGTAGGTTCAACAACCTACCTTCTCTCTCTTAAACTAACTAACCTAACTAAACCTAAACTTATGAAAAAAAATGTATTACAAATATACGGTGTTGAATTCAAAAATTGTGAAAATAATTGTTAATTCATGTTAAAGTTACGGTGTCGTTTACATCAATAAAATGTTATTGGGCTACAAATTTGTAGGTAATTGTCCCTTTTTGAATAGCCGGAGCCTTTGAATCTGAGTTAAATACCGTTCTTTCGGCAGCTTGTGTTGCATAAACCGGAAGCATCGGATCGTTCAGATTTTTTGTTGGCCGGGCAACAGCATTTATAACTTTTCCGCTTCGTTCAACTTGTATGTCAACTATTACAACTCCGCCACCTTTTGCCAGATAAACCGGAATTGGCAGCCGAATGTGATACCTGTTTTCGAGGTAATAATGGATATTGCTTTTGCCGGAATAAATTACATTTTTCACAGAGTCAGGATCCTGTCCTTCTTCTGCAATTTCCTCAGGCATTTCAAATTTTGGCGCTGCCTGTATTTTTTTTGATAATTGCTTATTCACATCGGCAGCAAGTTTTTTGGCTTCTTCGATATCGCGGCGATAACTGTCGTCAAAAAACTTGTCTTTCCTGGCCGCATCGTTTACAGCCCGGTTACTTGCTGAGCTTTGTTGACGTTGATTTGACAGGTCAGAAGGGATGTTTAAATCCTGTTTTGTCTCAGCTTTTGTTTCTGGCAGTTTTTCCATTTCTTCGGGCATGGTAAAATCAAGCAAAATGGCTTCCTCTTCCTGAAATTTTACATTTAAATTTAATTCTGCAATCAGGAAACTGCCTACCAGTAAAATGTGGAAAATGAGAGTTCCCATTATCCCATAAGCATTCTTGCGATATAGTTCTTTAAGCTTCGACATGTTGGCGCAAATTTAATAAAATAGGGTGTCGTAGGGTTTGAGTATGAAAAAAACAAATCAGCGTAACCGAAATGGTAATGTTTATCCCACGAAAATGAGCCGATTTTTTTCAGGTGCTTTTACCAAATATTTGAATAATTTTAGAATTTTAAACGGTAATGAAATCAATATGGATTATAGTTGCCCTCTTTTTGCTATCCACCCTTCAAGGGTTTGGTAATGCTTTGCAAAAAAAAGACTCAACTGAATTCATACTTTATAAGCAAAATCCTGAATTATTTTACGATAGTCTGGCAATTAAAGCATCACGTCACAAACTTACCAAATGGATTTACGATTGGATGGTTTGTTCTTCAGGTGGTGCGGATTCAACCAGTTTTCTGTCATACGAATATTACAAGAGGTTTGAGAATAAAACCATTGGAACCATTACTATTCAATCACTTGACGTATTTGGCCCTGATTTTAACGATACCACCAGGACCACGGGTGTTTGGATTGAGAAATTGGCCAATAAACTTCATACTAAATCAAACCTGAATGTAATACGGAAGAATCTTTGGATTAAGGAAGGTCAGCAACTTGATGCTAACCTGTTAATGGATAATGAACGCCTGTTGCGAAGTTTGCCTTATTTGAAGGATGTCAGAATCTATCTAAAACCTCGTCAGTTAAATGGCGAATTGGTCGATATTCTGGTATTGACTAAGGATGTGTTTTCATTTGGATTGTCCGGAAGTATCAGTAGTATCAATATTGGTGAATTTGGCGTATATGATAAAAATATTTTGGGTGTTGGACACGAAATAGGTACAACTATGATTGCCCATGCCGGAAAAACTCCGCACATTGGGTTTGAGGCCTATTATGCCATCAATAATGTACGCGGTAACTTCTTCGATTTATCGGCTGGCTACACCAATACCTATCTTCGCGAAGGTTTCTTTGTATCGCTTAATCGCGAGTTTTTACGACCTCAATCTGTTTACGCCGGTGGTATAACTGCACTGCGAAATTTCCGTTCTGACCGAATCAATCTGAATGACTTCGTAACCAGTGATTATCCATTGAATTATCTTTTTTTGGATACGTGGTACGGACGAAGGCTGAAAATCGGTATTAATCCAACCGATAGCCGTTTTCAGACCACCTTGTCGGGAAGAATCAGGTACACTAAATTTTACGATCGTCCGGACGCTGATCCCGGAAACAACCAGTTTTTTGCAAACAGTACATTTTATTTGGGTAGTCTGAGTTTTTCGCGCCGGTCGTATGTTCGTGATCATTTGATTTATAGCTATGGGATCACCGAAGATATTCCCAAAGGTTATTTGCACGAACTGGTAGTTGGTTACGACCGTAATGAATTTGGGAATAGATGGTATTCGCACTTGTTCTTGTCAACGGGAAATCTTTTCAATTACCAGCCTTTTTATTTTTATACTTCCCTCGGATTTGGAACTTTCTGGAATAAAAGCAAAGCTGAACAGGGAATGATTGACTGGAAGGCTAATTTTATTTCTCCGCTGTTTAAGGTTTGGAATGTGCAGGCCCGGCAGTTTATTCGGTTAAATTATACTTTGGGCATCAACCGTTTTGATATAGAAGATCTTCTGTTGCGAAACCGCGATGGCATTCGTGGATTTGGAAGCCGCATAGGCAAGGGGAAACAGCGCCTTACTTTAAGTGTCGAAAATGTATTTTTTCAGCGTCGGTCAATCCTGAATTTTCAGACAGCTTTGTTTTCTTTCTTCGATTTAGGAATTGTTGGCCCTCCTGACCGGCTCATTTTTAAGTCGGAATATTATGCCGGATTGGGCGTTGGTCTTCGAATACGAAACGAAAACCTCATTTTCAAAACGATTCAGCTTCGGCTGGCCTTTTATCCCAACCATCCCAGTGATGTGAGTTCTGTCGGATTTATACTGGATGAAGTTTCGCGAACCCGGTTTTATTCATTTCAGCCCAAAGGTCCCGAACCTCTTCGGTTTGAGTAGCTGCAAATGATGTCTAACTGAATAAACTCATGATTTCTTCCTGAGTGATTGAATTAACCGGGTTGTTCGATGTAATAAATTTTTCAGCCAATGCTGATTTTTTTGATTTCAGGATTTGTATTTTTTCTTCAATTGTATCTTCCGTAATAAAGCGGTAAACAAATACTTTTTTATTCTGCCCAATACGATGCGCTCTGTTTATAGCCTGATTCTCGGCAGCCGGATTCCACCAGGGATCGATGATAAATACATAGTCGGCCGAGGTGAGGTTGAGCCCAACGCCTCCGGCTTTCAGCGAAATCAGGAAAATACGTTTGTCTGCATCTTCCTGAAACTGGCAGATTACTTCCTGTCGGTTAGTTGTTTTTCCGGTCAGCACCGAGTATTTCCATCCATTCGAATCAAATCGGGATTGAAGCAATTCCAAATGTTTGACAAAAGACGAAAAGATGAGAACCTTGTGTTTTTCGGCCACCAAATCTTCCAGACATTCCTGAATCTCGTTGAACTTTCCGGATTCAAGTACCGCGTCTTTTTGTACCAGCACCGGATGATTGGCCAGTTGCCGCAGTTTGGTCAGGCCTTGTAAAACGATCAAGGCCGATTTTTGAATTCCTACCGATTCGATGTTTTTAAGAATAGCATTTCGGATGGCCGATTTCTCGCTTTCGTAGATTTTTCGCTGTGCTTCGGTCATTTCGCAAAAGCGTATTTGCTCGGTAAGCGGAGGAAGGTCGCTGGCCACTTCTTCCTTGGTTCGGCGAAGCACAAACGGGCTGATCAGTTTTTGCAGTTTCTTTTGTTGCTCTTCGTCATTTTTCTTTTCAATAGGGGTAATGTATTCGCGTTTGAAATGAGCCAGACTGCCTAGCAAGCCCTGGTTCAGGAAATTGAGTTGCGACCAAAGATCAGAAAGTGAATTCTCAATAGGTGTTCCTGTTATGACTAACCGGTGTTTCGACCGGATTTCGAGAATGCTTTTGTACGTTTTCGATCCCGGGTTTTTAATGTTTTGACTTTCATCCAAAATAAGGTAAAAGAAATCATATAAACTCAGCATTTCAAAATCGTTGCGTAAAGTGCCGTAAGTTGTCAAAATTACATCGCTGTGTCGGACAGCCTGCGAAAGCTTGTTCGATTTATTGCGCAATCCGCCTATATGTTTGTAAACTTTGAGCGAAGGAGCAAATTTACGGATCTCGTTTTCCCAGTTATGAACCAGTGATGTGGGCATAACGATGAGAGAGGCCGTTTGCAGGGTTGGCTGCGAAATTAGCTGAGGCGCATCGAACAACGAAAGCTGGGCGGTTCCGGGTATAGTAGTAAAAGATGAAGTTGATTGGGTTCGCCTGATGCTGAGTAGTAAAGTGATGGTTTGAACCGTTTTTCCAAGTCCCATATCGTCGGCCAGGCACCCTCCAAATTTGTTGGCATACAAATGGTGCATCCACCAAAAACCATTGACCTGGTAATTTCGGAGCTGGGCTTTTAGTTCTGTAGGAACCGGAATTTCCCGGTACGGAATCAAAACTTTAATTTTTTCCAATTCGCTGGCATTTTCCGAAACCAGTTTCAGGTTTTCCTGAAGCAGAAAATAGTGATGTTTTTTGATGCGGATAACATCGCCATCAACTTTCGAAACCGGAAAGAAATCTTTGTAAACCGAAAACCAGGCTTCAGGTAAAACAGCTATTTCTCCTGAAGGAAGCTGAAACTCGCGTAATCCGCTCAGAATATGCCTTCGCAGGCGAACAAACGGAATTTGATAACTGCCAAACGAAACCATAGCCATCAGATCAAACCAGTCTTCCTGTGTTTTAATCTGGATGTCGAGCTTCTGGTTTCCGATGTAATAAACTTTGCCCAGTTTATCCTGAAGAATTGTGAATCCATTCGATTCAAGCTGTTCCTTATTTGCGGCCAGCCAGTTTACAGGGCGGTAAAAGTTGTCTTCATCTGAACGTTTTTTATCTACGTCGGTATTCCAAAAGCCATTTTTGTATTTCAGCCCCATTTTTTTTAAAAAAGTCATTTGCTCTTCTTCCCATACTTTATTGCGGACAAATTTTTTGAAGCAAAACTGGTTGTTTTTCTTTTCAAGAGTAACTGCTGTTAACGATGCCGAATCAGGAAGATAATAGATATGGTCATACCTGAATTTAACGATTAGCACCGGGCAAAGACTCAGGTCCTGTTCGAGCGAAATGATGGTTTTTCGCGAAGGGTTGCTCATTTCAATTTTAAATCCGCTGGCTTCAACTTCCGATTCTTTGATGGTGTTCAGAATAAAAGTCTGGTAGTACTTATCTTCGACTGACGGCGGTATGGTTACTATTTCTTTTTTGAGAAACGGGGTAATACGTTTACCCGAAAGCTGATCGAAAATATACAGCCGGTTGTGCAAAACGAAACAGCAGGGAGTTGTGCAAATCATGCGGATAGTTTTGTGCAAAACTTCCACCTTTTTCCCTTCGTGGCTTATGTTTAGTTTGTATTTGGTACCAGCGCTATCGCGGTTAAAAAAGAAAAGACTTTCAGAAAAGGTCTGGTTGATTTTAATTTCGTCCTCATCATACAGGTTGGCATATTTGGCCTGCTTGGTGAACAAACGTGTTTGCCCTTTCATAAGCAGCAAAATACATCGGTAAATGTATTTTTCAATGTATGGGATGATGTATTTTTCGAACAGTTCTGGGTCCATTTTCTGGAAAAAGGTAGTCATATCTTTCTCCCGCGAAAATTTTTTGACCAGCATTTCGTCGCTGTAGTTTTCTGTCAGCTTGAGCAGAGCAAGTTCTTCTTCATTTAAGGTAACTTCACCGCTCTTCACATCTCTCAGTTTAACCTGTTTCCTGATGGTGTAATACGACTTTTCCTCTTCAATTAAAAAGCAGGCTAAAATGCTTCCCAAAACCCGGTGTTCGGTCAATCCTATTATAAATTCCTGAGCCAAATCTGCGTTAACTATTTAATTGTTCGACTTTTTACTTCAATCATCCGGTACCCAAAATCGGGTTAAAACAAAAGGTTAAATATATGACAATCCCCTGTCAGTTGAGCCATTTTAGTTTTGGAATGAATCATTTTTCTTTCGGTAAAAGGTTTTTGTCCTCATTGCCAAATTTTTCGGGGCTGAGTGATTTTCTTAAAAAGTGCGCAATTGACAAAAAACATGAGTTTTAAGGATGGATATTCTTTGTTCTGTGCTATTTTTGGCCACTCTATTTCCAAAAACTTATGCTGATGAACCAGATTCTTGAGAAGGTTCTTTTTTCTAAAAAAGTAGCCAGATTTGTTGTAGAAGCCCCCCGGATTGCCCGCTCGCGTAAACCCGGGCATTTTGTGATTTTACGTGTTGATCCCAAAGGGGAACGCATTCCGCTGACCATTGCCGATGCTGATCCGGTGAAAGGAACGATTGTATTGGTGGTGCAAAAAATGGGCGTTAGTTCGGCCAAACTTTTTGAACTGAATGCAGGCGACTCAATACTCGATTTGGTTGGTCCGCTCGGAAAGGCTACTCATATTCATAAACCCGGAACCGTATTGGCCTGTGGAGGCGGAGTTGGCGTTGCACCCATGCTCCCAATTGTGGAAGGATTCAAAAAAGCAGGCAACCGCGTGATTTCTATAATAGCCGCCCGATCCAAAGATTTGATCATTCTGGAAGACGAAATCAGAAAATGGTCTGATGAGGTTATTGTAATGACCGACGACGGATCTTATGGAAACAAAGGACTGGTTACAGCCGGAGCCGAAATGGTGATTCAGCGCGAAAAGGTGGACGAGTGTATTGCCATTGGCCCTGCCGTGATGATGAAGTTTACCTCGATGCTAACCAAAAAATACGAAATACCAACTCAGGCCAGTTTGAACGCCATTATGGTTGACGGAACCGGGATGTGTGGAGCATGCCGGGTTACTGTAGGCGGCAGAACTTTATTTACCTGCATCGACGGACCCGAATTTGATGCGCATCAGATTGATTTTGATGAACTGATTATGCGGCTTGGCGGATATTCGGCAGAAGAAAAACTGGCTTACGAACGGTATTTGTAATAGAAAGAAAATCAATTAAAATGTCAACAAATAAAGAATATTTACAAGCAGAGCGCGACAAAGAGTGGCGCGCTGAACTGCGAAAGAAAATAGCCAACAAAGACCGTACAACCAAACCGCGCGTACGTATGCCTGAGCTCGATCCTTACGTTCGTATTCGTTACCAGGACAGGGAAGTGAATACAGGATTGACTGAAGAACAGGCTATGGCTGAAGCATCGCGCTGTCTCGATTGCCCTTCTCCAACCTGTATTGATGGTTGTCCGGTTAGTATTAATATTCCGAAGTTCATCAAATATATTGAGCAGGGAAGCTTTCTGGAAGCGGCAAAAACATTGAAGGAAACTTCGGCTCTTCCGGCTGTTTGTGGTCGGGTTTGCCCGCAGGAAAAGCAATGCGAAGCTACTTGTTTCTATACTCAGAAAATGAAAAAAGATCCGGTTGCTATTGGGTATCTCGAACGATTTGCCGCTGATTACGAGCGCGAAAGCGGAAACATGTCGGTTCCTGAAGTGGCGCCTTCCAATGGTATAAAAGTGGCTGCAATTGGTTCAGGCCCTGCTTCGTTGTCATTTGCCGGCGACATGATTAAACTTGGGTATGATGTCACAGTTTTTGAAGCGTTGCATGAAATTGGTGGAGTATTAAAATATGGAATCCCGGAGTTTAGGCTTCCCAACAAAATTGTGGATGTTGAGCTTGAAAACCTGGAGAAAATGGGTGTAAAATTTGTAAAGAACTTCATAGTTGGAAAAACTGCAAGTTTTGACGACCTGAAAGAAGAAGGGTTTGAAGCATTTTTTGTAGCCAGTGGTGCCGGGCTTCCCCGATTCATGAATATTCCGGGCGAAAATTACAACGGCATCATGTCGTCAAACGAATACCTTACCCGCGTAAACCTGATGAATGCTGCCAGCGATGATTTTGATACCCCGGTTATCAAAGGTAAAAATGTGGCAGTAATCGGTGGCGGAAATACTGCGATGGATTCCGTACGTACTGCCAAACGTTTAGGGGCTGAACGTGCTATGATTATTTACCGTCGCTCGCGTGAAGAAATGCCCGCCCGTGTGGAAGAAGTTCACCACGCTGAAGAAGAAGGTATTGAATTCATCAATCTGGCTAACCCAATTGAATATTTTGCTGATGAAAAAGGTCGCGTGAACCGGATGCGTATTCAGCGAATGACATTGGGCGAACCTGATGCTTCGGGGCGCCGTCGTCCGATTGTTTTGGAAGGTTCAGAATACGACATCCCGGTTGATCTGGTGGTTGTAGCTGTTGGTGTTTCTCCAAATCCGCTCATCCCTTCCGAAGTGAAAGAGCTGAAAGTTAGCAAATGGGGAACGATTGATGTTAACGAAGAATCCATGCAGTCATCCATTCCCGAGATTTTTGCCGGTGGTGATATTGTCAGGGGTGGGGCAACCGTTATTCTGGCAATGGGCGATGGGCGCAAGGCCGCAGCCAATATGCACGAATACCTTTAGGGAAAGCATTCGTAAATTGACTATTTACTAAATTTGTTAGAGTGGCTTAATCGTCATTTGTAAATCATTAAATCGTAAATCAAATTTTATGGCAAATATATCAACACGCTATTTCGGTCTTGAGTTGAAAAGTCCGATAATTGCAGCCAGTTGCAGCATGACCGGTCATGCCGAACAAGTTTTGAAATTAGCCCGTGCCGGAGCCGGAGCCGTTGTTCTGAAATCGATTTTTGAAGAGGAAATTTACCACGAATTGCAGGAAGAACTCAGCTTACGGGACGATCTGCATTCTGATCCGGAATACCTTGATTATTTCGACTATGTAATTAAGGAAGAGAATATCCGGAAATATCTGAAACTGATTTCGGATGTAAAAGCTGGAACTGAAACGCCAATTGTTGCCAGTGTAAATTGTATTACCTCAAGTGACTGGACTTTGTTTGCCCGCAAAATTGAGGAAGCCGGGGCCGATGCGCTGGAGCTGAATATGTTTCTAAATCCAACGGATGTAAATAAAACCGGTGAATGCAACGAGCAGTTCTATTTCGAAACCATTGCTAAGGTTTTGCATGTGGTGAAGATTCCGGTTTCAATTAAAATAGGTCCGTATTTTTCAAATTTGGCTGGAATGGTGCAGAAACTGGCCGCTACCGGAATCGTAGGAATCACCCTTTTTAACCGGTTTTACAGCCCTGATATCGATGTTCATTCTCAAACAGTTGTTGTTGCTGATGTGTTAAGTTCACCCGGAGAATATCTTTTGCCTTTGCGTTGGACCGGCTTGCTATCCGGACTTGTTTCGTGTGAAATGGCGGCTACAACCGGAATCCATTCGGCCGAAACAGCCCTGAAATTCTTACTTGCTGGAGCCTCGGCTGTTCAGGTGGCTTCAGTACTTTATAAGGAGGGACCAACTGCAATTACCCGCATGAATGATGGGATTTCGGAGTGGATGGATAAAAATGGATATGACAGCTTATCAGATTTTAAAGGAAAATTAAGCCAGTCGGCCTCGTCAGCCCAGGCCTGGGAACGCGTTCAGTTTATGAAGTACTTTGGCGAGAAGGCTTTTTAACTGGTTTTCAAAGAACAAACATTTGTCTTACTTTTGGCCTCTGATCTAATTTATCTTGAATCATGAAGTTTCTGTTCACAATTTGTTTCTTTTTCCTGATGCTTGGCCTGTCAGTTCAAGGTTTTGCGCAAAAGGAAATTGAAATTGACGGAGTGAAATACATTCAGCATACCGTTGCCAAAAGCGAAACTGTTTTTAGTCTTTGTCAGAAATACAAGGTTACTCAAAAAGACATACTACAAGCAAATCCGGGATTGTCGGGAGTTTTGCAGGCAGGAAGCATAATCAAGATACCTGTGGGAAAAGTTGTTCCGGCACCAAAAGTTGTGCAGGAAACGAAGCCGGAAACCAAAGCAGTTTCTCAGGACGAAGAGGAATATTATTATCACAAGGTAGGAAAGAGGCAGACGATTTTTTCGGTTTCGCAACAATACGGAATCACCGCTAACGATTTGATTCGCTATAATCCGGAATTAACCAAAGGATTGGTAGTTGGTCAGGTTTTAAAAATTCCGGTCAGTATTGCGGATGTCGGCGGTGAGGAAATTCCAACTGTTGATTCACCATCAAGCGAAGCTTCGGTCGGCGACTATACAGTTCATCCGGTCGTTTCGGGCGAAACGCTTTTTAGTCTCGAACAACGCTATGGAGTTTCTCACGAGGAAATGTTAAAGAATAATCCGGCCCTTCAGAACGGGTTAAAAGCAGGAATGAAACTGAAAATTCCGGTAAAAGCGCCTGCTGCCTCTCTCCCAAAAGTTTCGGCCGCAGAAAAGATTTCTTCTGAAATAAATCCGTCTGGTGAACAAGCTGTGTCATCGCCAGAGGAGGTTTCCGGAAATTGTCAGCCGCTTTTGCAAAAAACCACCCGCAAATTTACTGTTGGCTTGCTTCTGCCATTTTACTTGAAAAATATTGGGCAGGAAGGACTGCAAAAAACTCAGATTTTAAGCAAGTTGATTATACCATCGCAGGCATCAGTCAGTTTAACCGATACTTCTGCTTTGCTACCGGGGGTTAATATCGATCCAAAAGCCGAGAGTTTTATCGAATTCTATGAAGGTGCCTTGTTGGCAGTTGACAGTCTTCAACGATTGGGGATGAAAATTGAATTGCTTGTGTTTGATGTGAACAATCAGGCGATGATTAATGCTTTATTGCAATTGGACGAATTTCGCGAGCTAGACCTTATTATCGGTCCGGTGCATCCCGAGCTTCAGGAATCAGTGGCTTCGTTTGCCGCAAAAAACCGCATACCCATGATATCTCCGTTGGCGTCAAACGGCACTTTCGAGCAGAATAATTCGTGGTATTTCAAAGTTTCTCCCACAAAAGAATATCTGATTGAAAAATCGGCTGCTTATGCAACAACTGAATTTTCAGATAAGAATTTCATTTTACTTCAGCAAAGCGGAAGTGACAATTCGCAGGAAGCACTTTTGGCCAAACTGACCAAAGAAAAACTGGGAGGCCCTGGGAAAAGAAATTTCAGAGAATACAACTTTCAGCAAAATGGTGTAAACTCGATTAAACCTTTGCTGGATGAAACAGGTGAAAATATTTTCGTAATCCCTACTGACAATGAAGCTAAAGTTAGTGTTGCCGTTACCAATTTGTGTGCCCTAGCCGAGAATTATAACATTGTGTTGATGGGAACTTCAGTTTTGACTAAGCTAAAAAGTATTCAGACCGAGAACTTCCACAAAATCAGGTTACGCTATCTTTCACCCTATTTTGTTGATTACAGCAAACCACTGGTTAAGCGTTTTGTAGCAACTTACCGCGATTCGTTTTCAGCCGAGCCCACTCAATTCAGTTTTCAGGGATTCGATGTTTCCTACTATTTTTTGAGTGCATTGTTCCGCTATGGAAAAGATTTCAGAAAATGCCTTCCTGATTATCCTATGGAACTAACCCAAAATTCATTTCTTTTTCATCAGGCTGCCCCAATGGGCGGAATGATGAATGGTGGCTTGTTTATCACCGCTTTCGAACGAAATTACGACGTGCTCAATTACGGTATTGTTGGAGGAGTTCAGGCAGATAATAACCGCTGATTTATTCCTTCAATTTAGTTACCTGTTAATTTTTGGGAAAATGATTGTAACTTAGATCGCTGCCTGAAATCTTGACCATGAAAAAGATAGCAATACATGATTTCTGTTTTGTCTTAAGTTTGCCAATGAGCAGAAAGTTATTGCTGTTTTTCATCGTTATTCTCGTTTATAGTCCGGGAATTAGCGCATTTGATCAGGTTAATAATCTGAATTTCGACTTTTATTCTCAGGAAAACGGTCTTTCCAATAACCAGATTCATTGCATCCATCAGGACAAGAAAGGGTGGATGTGGTTTGGTACATCACAGGGTATATGTCGGTTCGACGGGTATAAATTCACAGTGTTTAAAAACGATCCGGAAGATTCAACCAGCCTGAAAGGAAATCTGGTGAGAGCCATTCTGGAAGATAGCAAAGGCCAGTTGTGGGTAGGAACCGAAGATGGTGGCCTGAACAGGTTTAACCGCGAGAAGGAAAAATTTAGTCACCTGTTTTACTACGATAAAGGTGGCATTTTAAAAGATGCTTCGGTTACTTCAATCCACGAAGATTCTGCTGGAGTGTTATGGGTGGGAACCGAAACCCAGCTTTTCAGGATTGAAAATGAGACTTCCATAACCGAGATAAAACCGTCGAATCTCGCTGTTCTTCCGCAATATTACCGGGTTTTGCGTGCCGACAAAAATGGACAGCTTTGGGTAGGTACCAACAACGGGTTATTTGTTTACGACCTCAAAAATAACCGGGCTCAAAAAGTTGATCTTCCGCTTTCGGTGCCATCAAACGAGGAAATATGGGAGATCGTTCACGAAAATGACGGAACGGTTTGGGTGGGTACGTATTCAAACGGTATTTTTATTGTGAATGCCACTACCTTGCAAGCCGTCCAGATGGTTGTTGACCCCAACAACGACCGCAGCAATACCGTGCGGGCCATTGCCAAAGACCGAAACGGGAAAGTTTGGATTGGAACGCGTGGCGGATTGTACGTTTATACCAAAGGGAAAGGAGTCACCGGATTTTACTACCGTGATGAACGCGAACCAAAAAGTCTGGTGAATAACTCCATCATGTGTATTACCCACGACACCAAAGGTGATGTGTGGATTGGAACGCGCAATGGAATCAATTTCCTGATAGAAGAACGCCAGAACATTCAGGGCTATAAATCGATGCCCGATGACGATCGTTACCTGAACAGCAGCGAGATTTATGCATTCTGGATCGATAAGAAAGGCGATATCTGGGTTGGAACCGAAAGTGGCGGAATCAATATCCTGAACCGCAAAACCGGACGCTTTCGATATATGGTGCCGGAAAAGGGAAATCCAAATTCCTTGTCGCGCAACTGTATCAAGGCGCTGATGGAAGACAAGAGAGGCAATCTATGGATCGGAACTTTTCTGGGAGGAATTGATGTGATGGATCTTCAAACCGGAAAATTCAGACATTACCGACACGATTCCAGCGATCCTTCCAGCTTGTCTGACAATCGGGTATGGGCAATAATTCAAGACAGCAACAATGCCATTTGGGTGGGGACCAGTGCCGGACTCGATCAATACGATCCGGTTACCGACTCGTTTATTCATTACCCCTCAATTGTTGACGGACAGGTTAACTGGCTGAAAGAGGATAGTGACCATTGTTTGTGGATTGGAGGACAGGATTTGCTTTTGTATAATCTTAGTAACCGGTCAGTCACCCGAATACCCGAATCAACCCGTTACATGCTTCAGGATTCGAAAAACCGCTTTTGGATTGCCACCAATAACCGTGGAATTGCCCTCTACTCCAAAGAAAAGGGCATCATCAAACATTATACTGAAAAAAACGGGCTATCCAACAATCAAACGCTGGCGATACTCGAAGATAATGAGCATTTTTTGTGGATCAGTACCACCAACGGACTCTCGAAATTTGATCCCCAATCGGAGCGATTTCATAATTTCTCGCTGAAAAACGGGTTTCAGAATAACCAGTTTACCTACGGCGCCGCCTACAAAACGGCCCAGGGAGAATTAATTTTTGGGGGAATTTCGGGGTTCAATATTTTTGATCCGGCGAAAATAAAATCCAGCGATTATTTTCCCCCGATTGTTTTAACCGACCTGAAAATATTTAATAAATCGGTGCGCATTGGCGACCGTAAAAAAGATGTTCTGACCAAAAGTATCTCGGAAACCGACGAAATAACTCTTCGATACGACCAGAATTCGATTACGCTCGATTTTGCGTCGTTCGATTACGCCAATAGTCTTGGGATTCAGTATTCTTACTTTCTGGAAGAATTTGACCGCAACTGGAGCGAACCGCAGGTAAACCGCTCTGCGACCTATACCAACCTCGATCCGGGTGAATATACGTTTCAGGTAAAAACTGTTTCGATCGACCGCAAGGAAAGCAATGACGGGCCGGTACTTAAAATTGTGGTACTTCCGCCGTATTGGGAAACCTGGTGGTTCCGAAGTATTTTGTTTCTGGCGATGGGTGGTTTGCTCTATTCACTGATTTCGTTTCTGCTGAACCGTGAAAAACTGAAAAATGATTTGGTGCTTGAACGACTGAAAGCCAAAAAACTGCATGAACTCGACATGATGAAACTGCGGTTTTACACCAATATTTCGCACGAAATACGCACTCCGCTGATGCTGATTTTAGGGCCACTTGAAAAGATGCGGAGCAAAGCCATTCCTGAAAAAGAAATGAATGAACATGTGGCGGTGATGCACCGCAATGCCACGCAACTGCATCAACTCATCAATCAATTGCTCGATTTCCGGAAAATGGAAACTGGAAACCTGAAGCTGAATTTGACCTGTGGCGACCTGGTTTCGTATATTTCGGGAGTAGTCGGGTCGTTCAATAAATACGCTGAGGAGAAGGAAATAGAGTTACGTTTCAATTCGCTGAAAAAGGAAATCGTGACCAACTTTGATGCCGATAAATTGGGAAAAATCCTGAATAACCTCCTTTCAAATGCCTTTAAATTTACAGGGAAAGGGGGCAAAATATCGGTTAACGTGGCCCTTGTTTTTGATACCGATGATACTGATTCTTCCGACGAAAATACAGAAAAGCGATTGATCGAAATTACGGTTCGCGATAATGGGATTGGAATTGCAGATTCGAACCTTGAAAAGATATTTACACGTTTTTTTCAGGTGGACGAGGGAGCCAAACAAACCGGAACCGGTATTGGACTGGCGCTGACCAAAGAACTGGTAAAACTTCATAATGGAACAATTTCGGTGCAAAGTAAACCAGGTAAAGGCTCGAAGTTTATTATTCATTTGCCATACGAAGATATTGCAATGCCTGTAGTGTCGTTGACCGGAAATAATGAGCCTGGCGGAGATTCTCTGGCGAGTCAGTTGAATGATGAACACTCGGGTGATCAGTCGATTATTGGTCGAAAGATTATGCTTTTGGTCGATGATAATCCTGATGTGCGCTATTTTATAAAGTCGCACTTTGTTTCGAATTACCAGGTGCTCGAAGCCGAAAACGGTCTGGAAGGCTGGAATGTCGCATTGAAAACCATCCCCGATATCATCATCAGCGATGTAATGATGCCCGATATGGACGGTTTCGAGTTTTGCCGGAAAATACGCAAAGACGAACGTACTTCGCACATCCCGATTATTCTGGTAACGGCTTTGGGCTCGCGCGAGCACGAAATTGAAGGCCTGAGTCACGGCGCTGACGATTACATTACCAAACCTTTCGATTTGGTGATTTTGCAAACGAAAGTGGAAAATATTTTGCAGGTACGCCAGTCGCTGCGCCAGAAATACACCAGCGAAATGCTACTACAGCCCAAAAACATCATCCTCAGCTCGCCCGACGAGCGTTTCCTGCAAAAGGCCATCGAGGTGATTGAAAACAACATTGCCGACCCCGATCTGGACATCGAACGTTTTGCATCGGAAATTGGCGTCAGTAGAATGCAGTTGTACCGCAAGCTCGATGCATTGACCGAAATGACCGTAAAAGAATTCGTTCGCAACATCAGGCTAAAACGCGCTGCACAGATGCTGGTTCAGAAAAAGCTAAATGTGTCGGAAGTGGCGTATGCCGTTGGATTCAAGGATTTGTCACACTTCCGCAAATGCTTTAAGCAGGAGTTTGGCATGAGCGCCAGCGAGTACGTGGAAAAGCACGGGGCGGAGTAGAATTTTAGGAGGGCCTAAATCCAAACCCGATGGGTTTAAAAAGCAAATTAGCAGGAGAATCATAAAAAACATAAAGAACAAACAAAGAGATAATTCCGAAAAAGGAACAGATAAATGAGAAACAAAAATGAGCAGAGTTTATAAAAATAGTGGATTCGCAGGTGAAATGCTTGTTGCAGCTGAATTATCCCGTTTAGGTTATGAAGTATTACTTGGTAATATTGGTACTAAGAAAACAATTGGAGTTGACCTTGCTGCAGTAAATCCAGAATCAGGAGTTACAATTTCAATTTCTGTAAAATCCTTAAAAAAGAAAAATGCTTTTCTTATTGATCCAGAAAATATTCGAGAGAATTCTGTTTATGTTTTTGTCATTACCAATAATGCTGGTGAAAAACCAGATTTTTTTGTAGTAAAAGGAATTGAGTTAATAGAAAATGAAAATGAAATTTGGGGAAAATGGGGAAGAAACTATACACATAAACACGGAAGAGGAATCTACGAAAACAAGCTTGAAAAATGGAGAAATAATTGGGAAGCAATTGATGAATAAGCTTAGTTCTAATTTCTTTGCTTGTGTGGATTTGTATCATGAACTGAATTGACAGTCTAATTTTATATTGACTTTTATGGTTAGTCTTATTCCACTAACCTTTAATGACTGAATTTATGAACCCCATTCAAATCATTGAGCTTACTCCTGAAAACATTGCAGATTATGGCGTCTGCGGTTACAAGGATGCGACGAAGCACGAGGAGTTGAGGAATAAAATAGCCTGGTTTAACGAATACTATCCCAAAGGATTGCGAATTAAAGCGGTTATTGCGGAGAACGGAAGTTACCAGGGAATACTCGAATATATTCCGGGCAAATATGCCCACCGCCCTGTTAACGCTTCGGATTACATGTTTATCCATTGCATATTTGTTGGTTTCAAAGCTCAGTTTAAAGGAAAAGGTTTCGGGTCGGCTTTAATTGATGAATGCGTGAACGAAGCAAAAGATCAAAAAATGAAAGGAGTGGCGGTAGTTACGAGAAAAGGTTCTTTTATGGCTGGCAACGAGATATTCCTGAAAAAAGGATTTGAAATTGTTGATCGGGCTAAGCCTGATTTCGAGTTGCTCGCCTTGAAGTTTGATACGAAGTCGGATTCTCCCACATTTAAATCCGACGTGCTGAACAACTTTGATAAGTATAAAAAAGGACTGACTATTGCCCGCTCGCCGCAATGTCCCTATACGGGGAAAAATGTGAATGCTATTCTGGAAACAGCTGAGAAAAAGTTTAACCTGAAGGCCACTCTGGTCGATTTAACTGAGGCTACTTCTGCACAAAACATCTCCTGCGCTTTTGGAACTTTCTGTATAATTTACGATGGCGAGGTAATAAGTCATCATCCGATAAGTAATACACGGTTCGAGAATATCATGACAAAACTCGTTAAATGAGATTAAAATAATGTTGCCTTTGCCAAATTTCAGGATGTGTAAATTCACAAAAAATCATCTGGCAGCATTGGTTGCTTGTTTCATCCTTTCTGGTGCAACGGCTGCTTTTTCGCAAAACATTTCTTCACCCTATGTTGATACACAGGGGCAGCTCAACTATTCGTCGCTCGATTTTTGGTATGCCCGCAAAGTAAAGGAATCGTTTGTGTTGAGCGGAAAAACAATTGAGTTGTACGGCGTGGGTAAATTGCCTTCAACTGCCGATTTTTTCGATACCACACTGAAAGACCCAAAATCGCCGTGGGGAACGACCAATATTTATTCGAAGATGGTTTTGGATTTGGGAAATACCCGGGTTTTTCCTGAAAAACGGGGAAGTGGCTTTTGCTGCCGATTGGAAACCGCCATCCGGAAAGACAACATTGCCGGGCTAAAAGTGGAGGTGCTGATTGCCGGAACCCTTTTTGTGGGCGAAATGCTGGAGCCGGTGCGGGGATTAAAAGATCCGCTCAAAAATGTGAGCCAGGGAATACCGTTCAACCGAAAACCAAAGGCTGTAAAATTTGATTACAAGTACCACGTTGGAAATCAACGCGTAAAAGCAGTTTACAGTATCGATCCGGTGGAGGGAACCGATAAGGCAGAGTTTTGTATTATTTTGCAAAAAAGGTGGGAAGATCAAAACGGGAATGTTTTTGCCACCCGAATTGGCGGCGCCCGACAGTTTTTTACCGGAACGGTCGGCCAATGGGTGAATGGCGCAACTTTCCCGGTTACTTATGGTGACATTACCCGCCTACCCGAATATGATGCCAAAACGATGGGGTTGATTCCCTCAGTCGGTGAGGTTTACGTCAAAAATTCGCAGGGCAAATTGGTGCCGCTGGTCGAGACGGGCTGGGGAAAACCAGATGATTTGCCAACACACATGATTTTTTATTTTACCTCAAGCTACCAGGGAATTCTTTACCAGGGCTCACCCGAATCGGTCTTTTGGGTCGATAATATTGAATTGGTTTACTAATCAGGGCAACTTTTCGGAAGAATGTCAAAGGCTTTTTTGCAATGTTTTTTTGTACTTTTAACCAAATCCTTAACTACAAATGACCATGAATCCCATTCTCAGAAATATTTTGGCCGTTGTTGCAGGCCTCGTGGTTGGCAGTGTTGTCAATATGGGTATTATCCAGATCAGCGGCTCTATTATTCCTCCTCCTGAAGGCGCCGACAACACCACCATGGAAGGATTGAAAGCCTCGATGCATCTGTTTCAGCCCAAGCATTTTTTATTTCCGTTTTTAGCTCATGCGCTGGGTACCTTGGCCGGAGCGATCATTGCTACCTTGATTGCCGCTAGTCATCAACTGAAATTTGCTTTGGCGATCGGGGTCTTTTTCCTGATAGGCGGAATATCCACTGTAGTAATGCTTCCGTCGCCACTTTGGTACACGCTGGTTGACCTGTTAGGTGCTTATTTGCCTGTGGCCTGGCTGGGATTTAAGCTGGCAGGCAGAAAAAGTTGAATGTTGGTGCAATAATTTGCATTTCAGGTAGTTATTGTATTTGGATTACCTTTAGACTTTACGGGTATGAAACGAATTCTGATAACTGTAGGTGCGGTTTTGGTGTTTTTCGCAGTGGCCGGGTATGGCGCGATTTATCTTTGGATCGATCACGATGTCCGGAAAAATATTGCTCTGGCTCAATCAAAATATCCCGGCAAAGCAGAAGATGCTTTGATTGCCTACCTGCTTGATGAATCCAACTCGCCTCAAAATCGATCGCACATTGCCGTGTGGACATTGGGGCAGATTCAGTCGAAGAAATCCGTTCCAATTTTAACTTCACTTTACCACAACGATCCGGAAGGGAAAACCTGCCGGGGGAATCACAGCGCAATGCTCTGTCAGTACGAAATATACAAAGCGCTCAATACTCAGCGGATTAACTGGTGGCCGCTGCATGCCTACCTGAACAAATAAGAATTTCTCTCCGTCTTTTTTGCCGCCCGAATCGTCCGGCTAATAGTATCCACCGCCTTCATTTTTCAAAATCTTCATTAATGTTGAAGTGTCTGAATTTCAGTATTAAACTGAATTCCCTGATTTAGTAGTGTTATTTCCTGCCCTGTATTTTGGGAAATATATCCCGCTGGTGGTACGCCTGTCCTCCCTTCCTGATATGCTTTTGAAAGCCTTTCATCTGGCCTAGTTGTACTTTTATCGTGTTAAAGTACCTGACAACTTATGGATGAAACGATTAAAAAATTGAAACGGGTTTCGTGGATCATTTTGGTGATGATCATTCTGCTCGTGGCTATCCTTTCTTTTCTGGTAATTACCATTTTTTAGGCTGTCGCTATTCAATTTAAACTAAATAATTTAACTGCCAATGAAACTTTTTTTGACTGCTGCACTCGGATTACTCGTAATTCTTCACTCGTGTTTTGCCGCTACTCCCAAGAGCAAAATCAATGGATTGGAAATGGCCGTTAAAATGGCTGACTCGGAAATCAAGTTTTTCCCGGAGCCCTGGACTGTTGATTTTAACCCGCAACCAACATGGAATTATACTCAGGGGTTGATTGCCTTTTCGATGATGAAATTGTGGAAAGAAAACGGCAACGATACCTATCAGAAGTATGCCAAAACATACGCCGATAAATTTATTGGTACTGATGGTGTCATCAGCCATTATGATCTGGCAGATTACAACATCGACGCTGTTAACTCCGGAAAATTTCTGTTCGATTTGTATGAGCAAACCAAAGATGAACGTTACCTGAAAGCAATCGGCCATCTTCGGGAACAACTGAAAAATCACCCGCGAACTTTGGAGGGAGGCTTTTGGCACAAAAAGCGCTATCCCTATCAAATGTGGCTCGATGGACTTTACATGGGCGCGCCTTTCTATGCTCAGTATGCTCAATATTATAAAGAACCCAACCTTTTTCATGATGTAGTGAACCAGTTTGTGCTGGTACACAAACGCACTTACAATCCGGCAACCGGACTGAATTATCATGGATGGGATGAACGTAAATTCCAGAAATGGGCCGATCCGCAAACCGGATGCTCGCCTAATTACTGGGGTCGTGCCGAAGGCTGGTATGCTATGGCGCTGGTCGATGTTTTGGATTTCTTGCCGAAAGATTTTTCAGGAAGGGTAAAAATTCTGGAAATACTGAATCAGGTTGCCGCCGGAATTAAAAAATACCAGGATCCGAAAACCGGTTTGTGGTATCAGGTGCTCGATCAGGGCGGCCGCGATGGAAATTACCTGGAAGCAACGGCATCGTCCATGTTCAGTTATGCTCTGCTGAAAGCTGTGCGGATGGGCTATATCGGTAAAGATTACAAGGCCGTAGCCGAAAAGGGTTACACCGGCATTGTTGAGCATTTGATCAAAACCAACGAAGACGGAACGATAAGCCTGACCAAATGCTGTGCCGTAGCTGGTTTGGGCGGAAATCCCTATCGTGATGGTTCGTACGAATATTACGTCAACGAAACTGTTCGCGATAACGATCCCAAAGGAGTGGGACCATTCATTTTGGCTTCCATTGAATTTAGCTTGAATTAATTAACGCAATACTCAAACTTAACAATTATCTATGATGAAAATGAATCAAAGTTTTCTGAAAAAGGTTTGTCTGTTGGCGCTGACAGTCATTTTTGCGGGAGCTCAGCTTTACGCGCAAAAAGTGACTGGTAAGGTGGTTGACGAGACAAACACGCCCATTCCGGGTGTAAATGTTGTTGTAAAAGGAACAACAAACGGAGTAATAACCAATAGCGATGGAACATACACTATTGTTCCTGCCGATATTCAAAAGGATGTTCTTGCATTTTCATTTATTGGTTTTGATACTAAAGAAGTGAAAATCAACGGACAATCTGTAATTAACGTGCAATTGGCCAGCACTACGCTCGAGATTGAAGAAGTAGTAGCTGTGGGTTACGGAACGGTAAAAAAGCGGGATGTGACCGGATCGGTTGCTTCAGTTTCCGGAGAACAACTTGCTGCCATTCCTGTTTCCAATCCGGCAATGGCACTTCAGGGGCGTCTTCCTGGTGTGAATGTAACTTCACAGGATGGTCGTCCTGATGCTGAAATTTCGATTCGTGTTCGTGGTGGAGGTTCAATTTCGCAGAGCAATGAACCGCTCGTTTTAATTGATGGAGTACCTGGCAACATGAGTCTCATCCCATCGGAAATGATCGAAAGTGTTGACGTATTGAAAGATGCTTCTTCAACAGCTATTTTTGGTGCACGCGGCGCCAACGGGGTTATTCTCGTTACCACTAAAAAGGGGAAAGAAGGAGCGGTTACCGTGAGTTATAGCGGGTATTCAAAATTCAATACCCCCACTGGATATATTGAAACTCTGAATCCTTACGATTACCTGGTATCAAGATGGGGACTTCTCGATGTATATTTCGGGACGACTTATACCACTCCATTTCAAAAATTGTTTGGTGTTGGAGCCTTTACAGGCAGTAACTCCGGAGGTATCGATACTTATAAAAATATATCGGCCTATAACCTTCAGGAAGAAGTGTATAACAGCTCGTTTTCGCACAATCACGACTTAAGCATTTCCGGAGGTACCAATAAAACCAAGGTTCTTTTTGCGGTGAATTACATGGACGAAGATGGTATGAAGCTTAACTCCTACTCAAAAAGGGCTTCAGCCACGTTTAAGTTAGATCAGAAAATAAGCGAAAAGCTCGATTTTAACCTCGATGTTCGTTATACCGACAGAGCAAATATGGGCAATGAAGGTACAGTAAGCGGTTATGGTTCTTCATTATCCGGATCATACCGATTCCGCCCTATTGCAAAGGGAGATATTAAAGGCGATCTGGCATTCCTGAATGACGCGTCGATGGGTGAAGAGGCATTCGTATTTGATGACATGTACAACCCGGTAAAAGTTATTAAAGACCGTGAGAACCTTACCTCGAACCAATCAATCCTTGGAACTGCCGGTTTAAACTGGAACCTTGTAAAAGGTTTAAACTATCGCACTGAATTGACACTTTCGCGTAATTTCTCACAAAATAAAATCTGGAGAGGACCAACTCCTTCCAGCTTCAATGAAGAAAACTACCTGAATGGTGATGGATCATTTAAGTGGGCAGGTGATGCCGATTACCGAAAAAATGACAGTTGGGGAATGCGTTGGGTGAACACCCTCGGTTATGAACTTAAACTGAACGAGATTCACCGTATCAATGTTTTGGTTGGACAGGAAGTTACAAACTCCGGAGGAACAAACATGCGCATCTCAGGAAGGAAATATCCCAACAATTTCACCAAAGACAATGCTTTTGCCATGATTTCCCAATACGGAGCCGACCTTGTAACTGCAACAGGTGTTAACACTCCAAGCCGTATCATGTCTTATTTCGGTAGGGCAAATTATTCACTTCTGGACAAATACATGGTGGCAGCTACTTTCCGTGCCGACGGTTCTTCAAACTTTTCTCCTGAACATCGTTGGGGATATTTCCCCGCAGCTTCGTTGGCATGGCGCGTTTCTGAAGAATCGTTTCTGGAAAGTGCCAGTTGGCTCGATGATTTAAAACTGCGCGTATCTTACGGTGAAGTTGGAAATGATGCCATTAGCGCTGACCAGTGGTCGCAGTTGTGGACATCAGAAAGTGACACTCGCTGGCAATATGGTATGAACGGTGTTCTTCAACCTTCTTATGATTTGGCCTCCAGTCAAATGGCCAACCGCGATTTGAAATGGGAAACCACCATTACACGTAACATCGGGGTCGATTTTACACTTTTCGATAGTCGTTTAAGAGGTACTATCGATGTATATAAAAATACTACAAAAGACCTGTTGATGCTGACCGATATTCCTTCAATCACTGGGTTTACAGCCACTTATTCCAATATTGGTCAAACCAGTAACCAGGGGTTGGAACTTTCACTTTCAGGAACAGTATTTAAGAACAAGGATTGGAATATTACCGCTGGTGCCAACATCAACTTTAATAAAAACAACATCGACGAATTGGCCGAAGGACTTCAAAGTTCTTATGGAACCCAGTTCCTGCAATCGGGCATCCCAAGTTCCGACTATCGTTTGTTGGAAGGCAAACCAGTTGGTATTGTAATGGGCTATAAAATGGACGGTAAAGGTTATTACACTCCCGAAGATTTCGATTTCGATGCTAACACGGGCATGTATACATTAAAAGCAGGTGTTCCTGATCTTTCGAAAGCATTTGTATCCTATCGCGGTGGTTTGGTTCCCGGAAGTCAGCAGGCATATCCGGGTTTGCCAAAATTTGTTGATTCATTCAAAGACGGTGTGATCGACGAAAAAGACTATGTTGAAATCGGAAACATGAACGCTAAACACACCGGCGGTTTCAACATCAATGCAAATTATAAACAGTTCGATCTTGGTATGTATTTCAACTGGAGTTATGGAAACGACATCTACAACGCCAACAAACTGGCAACACTTTATAACCTTAACAAAGGTGGCGGTTTGTATGGCAATAAGCTGGCAATCGTAAAAAATTCCTATACCTTGTTCGAGATACAGAATGGAGTTTTGACCAAACTCACCACTCCTGAAAAGCTGAATGCTGCCAACGCCAATGCAACTTTACCATCAACTTATCTGCAACAAGGTTATGTGTCGGATATCGGTATTGAAGACGGTTCATACCTTCGCCTCAATACATTGACTTTAGGTTACACCTTGCCTAAACAGTTGATGAATAAGATTAAAGCAAGCAACATCCGCGTTTATGGAGCCATCTACAACGTATTTACGCTGACAGGTTATTCAGGGCTCGATCCTGAAGTAAATACCAACGACAACATGAACAATGCCCGTTATCCTACTCCGGGACTTGACTGGGGAACTTATCCCCGTGCCCGTCAGTTTGTGATTGGTTTAAATGCTACTTTCTAATGCTTGTAAATGGATAATAATCTTAAAAGAATGACAATGAAAAAAATAATAATATATATAAGCATAGCGTTGTTGCCCTTCTTGTTTGCAGGGTGCAATGACTATCTGGATGTAACGAATGAAGGCCAGGCCGACGATAACTTTGTAATGTCGAGTCCAGCTGAAGCTTTTAAAGCGTTATCGTGGGCTTATGCTGAGTATCGCACGAATGCTGTACACGGTGGAAATTACAACTGGCAGGATCCACTGGGTTCAGATGCCGAATATATGAGCGAATATCCTACAGCAAACAATGTTATTGCCAGGGTGCAACCAACTGCAACAACAATTAATGCAGGTGCTGGTTTGTATAACAGTTTAAATATCGCTCTTGCACGAGCTGCCCGAATTGCTGATTTAATTGCTGAAAAACCCGAATACAAAACAGATGCAGCCGGTGGTACCGCTACTGCCTGGACACAGGTTTACGGCGAAGCTAAAACTTTGTGGGCTTACTGCGCCTGGGAATTGGTGCGCCATTTTGGGGATGTCCCGTTTGGTTATGAAAATAAAATTGTGGATACCTACGAATTGACCTCTCGTTTTGTCATCATCGATAAAATTTTAGAAGAACTCAAAGCTGTTGAGGGTAAAATGTATGTATTAGGACAAGGTGGCATTACGACTGAACGTTTGAGCCGCACCTACGTCAATGCTTTGATTGGGGAGATTGCACTTCATACCGGAGGATGGCAAACCATTCGTACTGATGTGCAGGGTCTATATGGCAATGTGCAGTTTGAAGAGAAAGGAACAAATGACGGAACCTGCGTTTATGCCCGTCGTAAAGATTACCAGGATTATGTTAAAGTAGCCGAACAATACCTGAATGCTGCTGTGAATACCCATAAAGGAACTGCAACACTCATCACAACAGATACCAGGGCAGCCAACAATCCTTTCCAGAAATATTTTCAGGATATAAACTCCAGACGCAGAAGTCCGGAGACACTATTTGAAATAGGAACTGTAGCGGGAGTTGGAAACGCTGAATATGGTTACAGTATGGGACGTCCGGGATCGAATAGCTCTGTGATGGCTTACTTAAATACCTTTGCAGCAATTCGCATCATTCCTTCGTTCTTCTATAATGGCTACGAACCGGGAGATAAACGTCGTGACCCAAGTATGGTGGTTACCGGAAGCAACGCTGCAACCGGACAGGAAAACCTTATTCCGCTGGGCGTTGGTACACGTATTGGCGGTGGTGGTCCAAGTATCAATAAATGGGACAAAAACAGAGGCGATGTGCCATTATATCCCAATGCAGCAAACCGTTCTACAGGTATCAACTACGTGATTATGAGAATGGCTGACGCGATGCTCATGCTTGCCGAAGCAAAAGCAATCATAGGAACCGACAATGCAGGTGCAATAGCCTTGGTCAACCAAATCCGTACAAGAGCCTTTGGTAATACTTCCAAAAATATTTCCGGACTCTCGGGCGATGCATTGTTGAATGCTATCTACAACGAACGCAAATTAGAATTACTGGGCGAAGGTGATATTCGCTGGGATATGATTCGTTCAGGCAAGTTTAATGAACGGGCAATTGCCGTTCGCAAGGAAATGGCCGATATGGCAGCCGGATTGGAATCTAAAGGCTTCTACACATTCCCAAGCGGAAGAACTATTTCCAACTATATTTGGACCAAATATGTTCAGGTTGGCGGAAGTGCTACCGCTGTCGTAACTCAGGAAGGCACCAACGAAAATGATCCGGCACTTTATCCGGGTTGGCGTGGTATTTTCAACTGGGCTGCACCTCAACATACTGCGGTAGCTAAAAATTTGGCCATTAAAGGTTTGTACACCTATATCGATCCTGCCAGTGCCGAAGCAACTGCTTTGAAGGCTGATGGATATACGCAGGTAGAGTGGGGCCGGAAGGTTTGGAATGACGCCAATGCCAAAGCCATGTTGAATGCCGCAATTCTGGACGGTGTTGTTGGACGCGAAAATGCCGCTCCACGTTATTTCCACGCGATGCCGCTCACTGTAATCGACCAGTCGAAAGGTAAAGTGACCAATGGTTACGGATTGCCAAACAAGTAATTGATCATCAAATTTTTAAGTTTAACCATCCGCTGACAACGGTGGGTGGTTAAACTTTACTATTTCAGCCTAATCCTGATGAAACTAAAAACTTTTGTCACTATCCTGATCTCCGTGGTTTTTTGGAGTTTCTCGCCGGAAGTGAGTTCTTCCGAACCGGACAACAACACCAAACAACCTCTGACCTGGGACGTGAGTGAGTTTTTAAAATCTACGCCGGGAGTTCGTATCTCAGGAAATCCTCAAATGACAGAAACGTCAAAAGGCAAAGCCGTTAAATTCAACGGTGTAGATGACGGTATTTTCCTGGATGATATGCCCTTGACTGGATTGGCGGAATTTACAATCGAAGCCATTTTTTGTCCGGCAAGTGGCGGAAGTTTTGAGCAACGTTTTTTTCATTCCGGCGAAATACGGGGCGACCGCGTTTTACTTGAACTCCGAACAACCGCATCAAGCTGGTATTTCGACGCTTTTGTTCAATCCGGAAATCAAAAAGCGACATTGATCGATTCTCAACTGTTGCATCCGCTTGATCAATGGCATCATGTGGCTTATGTTGTCGGTCACGGAAAGCTCGTCACCTATGTTAACGGACAAAAAGAGCTGCAGGGAACGATTAACTTTAGCCCGGTTCAAACGGGCAAAACCTCAGTCGGAGTGCGCCTGAACGAACAATCGTGGTTTAAAGGGGCCATCTCCAAAATCAGAATATCACCACGGGCATTGAGTCCCGAAGAATTTTTAGTTTTATAAACCAACCAACCGGCAATTCAGCTACTTTTAACCAGCCTGACCAAATAAACCAAACATGAAAAGCCTACAAAAAATTACCCTTGTTTTGCTGATGCTGGCGGCTTTCATTAAGCTTTCGGCGCAAAACAGCAAGTTGGTTGCCGAAGTCGAACAAAGCATGCTCAAGGCCACTCAGTACATGGTCGAAAATGTGAGCACCAACGGCGGATATGTCTGGTATTATTTGCCCGATTTCTCGCGCCGGTGGGGCGAAATGGAAGCCTACAAAACCATGATTTGGCTGCAACACCCGGGTACCATCAGTATGGGACATTTGTTTTTAGATGCTTACCGCGCCACCGGAAACGAATATTATTACCAGTCGGCCGAAAAAGCAGCCAATGCCATCATTTGGGGGCAGAGCCACGAAGGCGGCTGGAACTACATGATCGACTTTGCCGGCGACCGTTCGTTGAAAGAATGGTATAACACGATCGGCAAAAATGGCTGGCGGCTCGAAGAATTTCAGCATTATTACGGAAACTCAACCTTCGACGACGATATAACTTCGGATGCTGCCCGTTTTTTGCTCCGGATGTACCTCGAAAAGCTTGATCCGGGCTATAAACCTGCATTGGATAAAGCCATCGGTTTTATCCTGAAAAGCCAGTATCCGAATGGTGGCTGGCCACAACGGTATCCTTTAAAGAACGATTTCAGTAAAAATGGAAATCCCGATTATACTTCATTTTATACGTTTAACGACGATGTAATCTGGGAAAACGTTCATTTTCTCATTCAATGTTATCTTGCCCTTGGCGAAGAACGGTTTCTCGATCCGATCCGCCGTGGAATGGATTTTTACCTGCTCTCGCAGGATTCGTGCGGAGCATGGGCGCAACAACTCAATTTGAAAATGGAAGCTGCCGGAGCCCGAACCTATGAACCGGCTGCACTTTTGCCTTCAACCACGTGCGAAAATGCATTTTTACTCCTGAAATTTTACCAATATACCGGCGACCGTAAATTTCTGGAGCGCGTTCCCCAGTCTATTCAATGGCTTGAAAAGACCCGGTTGCCGGCCAGTGAGGTTGAAAGCGATCGGACTCATCCTACCTTTGTTGAACCCGGGACCAATGAACCCATTTACGTGCATCGAAAAGGTTCGAATGTGAAGTTCGGAAGGTATTACCCCGATCACAGCGATCAGGATTTATTGATGCATTACTACGGAAAATGCCGTGTTTCTTTAGACGAATTGAAGAAGGAATACCAACGTATTTCCAGTCTGTCGGTGGAAGAGGCCACCAAAGATTCGCCGATTAAAGTTGGGAAATTCGAAGGCGATGGAAGTTCTCAGTCATATTACGATTTGAACCGCTACAATTTTTCGTTGAAAGTCGATGAAAAAATGGCTGGTGAAATTATTCGTTCGCTCGATTCCCAAAACAGGTGGATGTCGAAACATGCTTTCATCAGCCATCCATACATTGGCGACGGGAAGAAACAGGAGCAAACCAACGAGTTTGCCTCGACCAACGTGGGCGACGAAACCGACACTTCTCCGTATCGCGATCCGTCTGATCAGCTTTATATTTCAACCGGCGAGTATATCCGGAATATGAAGATGCTGATCAATTTTGTTCGTGAAGCGAAAGCACCCGGTGAACTAAAAAAATCAGTATTGTGGCATTGAACTCACAATCTGGGCATAAATTTTAAATAATTCAGGAATGACAGCGAAACAAAATAAATACATTCAAAATCACCAAAAGCAAAGCAGTTAAGGCTCATTTAATGAGAAAACATGCGTTTTTCTACTTTTTAATATTCAGGAAATGATAAAAACCAACGGAATGATTAAACGAAAAATTTGGACTATCGGAATTTTATTGCTGATGGCATCAATTTCGGTACCTGCTCAGCAAAATACGGGCAGTGTTCAGTCAACGGTTCCCTCAGCCGTTCCAAAGGCTCACGGCTCACAGTGGCAGGGAAAGCGAGTTGCTTATCTGGGCGATTCGATGACTCAGCCTTCCAAAAATGGAACGAACAAAATCTACTGGGAATATTTGTCGGAGTGGCTCGGAATTCAGCCTTTTGTTTACGGCATCAGTGGTCATCAATGGAATAATATTTACAATCAGGCCGTTAAGCTCTACGAAGAAAAAGGTACAGCGGTAGATGCTATCTTTATTTTTGCCGGCACCAACGATTACAATCATGGAATACCGATGGGTAGTTTTTTCAGTGAAACCACCAAAGAAACCAATCACAACGGGAAAATGGTGACGCGCAAATACCGGGTTCCAATCGAAAATGATACGACGTTTTGTGGCCGGGTCAACAAAGCTTTGGCTTTCCTGAAGACGAAATTTCCTGATCAGCAGATTATCATTTTAACGCCTATTCACCGGGGATTTTCTGCGTTTGGCAAAACCAATGTGCAACCCGAAGAAAACTTTGCCAACGGGAAGGGCCTTTTCCTGGATAATTACGTCGACGCCCTGAAACAGGCTTCTTCGATTTGGGCGGTACCGGTAATCGATCTCTACACCATCAGTGGTTTGTATCCGCTTGCTGATTCGCAGGTGCAATATTTTAATCATGCCGACACCGATCGTTTGCATCCCAATGCCAAAGGAAATTACCGATTGGCGCTAACCATTTTTCATCAATTGCAGGCATTGCCGTCGACTTTTGTTCAGGAATAAATAAATATGAATCAAACTATAATGAAGAGCTTTTATTTTGTCATCATTTGCCTGTTGGGTTTTGCGCTTCAAAGCGGCGCCGCTCGTAAAAAAGCGGAGACATTTCCGGAT
>CAYRBM010000058.1:0-30018 GCA_964422425.1 uncultured Odoribacter sp. | reverse complement strand
GCTTCGTGTAGTTCATCGACAATTGCCACACTGCAATTTAAACCATCTAGTTTACGGCTATCGCTGGCAGTAACTATTAGCTCATTATTACGGTATTTTATTTTGCTGTATTGTTGTTTAATTTGCTTTTGCTTGGGGTCTAATTGACTGCTATATATTTTTGCTTGTTTGAAATTTATGTTTTTCGATTGCCCCATACTATTGGCACTTACTACTACCTGACTATCAACATCAAAAACTAGATGATAAACAGCCAGTGCATTAACCAGCATACTTTTACCGTTTTTTCTCGGTACTTCTATATATATGTATTTATGTTTTCTCTTTTGGGTATTAGCAAAATACCAACCATAGATATTAGCTACTATGAATACCTGCCAAGCTTGTAAAATAAATGGCTGACCTGCTGCACTTTCTGTTAACTCCAAACAACTAATAAAATCTACTACTTTATCTACCTCATTAGCTCTATACTCATATAATGGATTATCAAACCAACTAAGGAAATTACTACAGGCTTTTTTTATGTGGTTATTTGCTGGTATGTTGTCGTTAAGTATGTCCAGACAGTATTTAATAGCAGTTTCTTTATGATCCAATTTAACCCCCTTAAATCACCCTAATAGTGATTTATCTAGTTTCAAATTTCTTTTTTATTAACGTTAATTTATCATCCTGATCATCATTATCAGCTTTCTTTTTGTCTGGAAATATTTGAAATTCCTTTAGTTGATTAAATACAGTAGCAGACATTTGGTAGATTAAGTAAAGGGTTTTAGTTTCCTTGTAATTGATATTATCAACCAATTCATTATATACCATCATATTATTAGTAATCAACTGAATACCAGCGTCACAGGGTTTATTATTTTCCTTATTTATTTTTTTTAGTTGTCTGGTAAGCTTTTTTATATTGAATTTTTCAATCATTTTATTTAGAATTTATTGTAATAAATACCAGATATTTTTAAATAAAAAATCCCACACCCCCCAAATCTGACATTCTCTAAGAAGCTCTAGGGCGTGTGGGTATATGGCCTTAGTAGATTTTTTACACCCCCTTCCCCCTTTATGTAATTAAACTACAATTAGTTAATAAAAAACCCTGATAGTGATTATCAGGGTTAGTAATTAATTACATAAGTATCTATGATCGATATATTTTATTTTTACTTGGGGTGGTGTGGGTTTAAGTCCTGCTAAGATTATTTTCTTTAGGGCTTGCATTTCGGCTTTAGTTGGTTGTGGTTTCATCTTCTAGTTTATTTAAATAATCAAATAATTCAGCAAATACCTGTTTAACATCACTGGTAGAGAGTTCTGTTATTAGGTTTTTAATTTCCTCAGTAGTGTTTTTAATTTCCTCAGTAGTGGTTTTAATTTTAATATTGAGTTGATCGATATCATTTAATACATCACCTATCATTGTATTAATGTCAGGGTTTATGTAGTACTTATATAGGTTAGTAGCTTCTACTGCCTGTAGAATGCTAGGGTTATCAGTGCCAACATATAAGCTTTTTATAGTTGCTAGTACTGTAGTTGGTTGATAGTATTCAAGTTCATCAACAATAGCAGCTAATCTACTGCTATAAATTCCATAAACACTATTGAATTGTTGGGGATGAACAGACATTTCAAAATTAACTACTCTAAGTAGGTTTTGAAGATTTTTAAAATCGGCTTTAATAATTGTTTTCATATTCACCTTTAATAATATTTATTGCTTTTAATTAGTCAATATATACACATTCTATTTCATCAATAAATCTATATATTTTACCATTAATCATTTTAAATGATTCTTTATCTACTTTAAACTTTAACGTACAATTACTATTAAATACTTTTAATCCTTTATTATCAATCTCAAAATCTAATTTAGTTTTAACAATTGTACGTTTTAAACAATCTCTAGTATATACTTGTACAAACTCATTAAAAACTAATTCTTTATTAAAAATAATTAAGTACTTACTATTATCTGACTTTAAACTATTTAATTGTTTAAGTCTCATTTCTTTTAAAAATTCTCGTCTAAATTCCATATTATCCATTTCTTTTTCTCCTTATTATTTATTTATTATTTATTTTTAGTTGCAATACCTTACAAGTATTTTTTACTAATTTTTTCGTGAAAAACCTTACTGCGAATACCCAAGCTACTACAGATATTCCAGAATGTAGGTACATTAATTCCCATAGTCTGACAGCAGTATTCACGAAAATTATGCACCTGATAGTTATTTGTTATCGCATAATCTCTTAGTAGTTGAAGGAATACACTGTTTGTTTTATTCATTATTTGCTGTTTTTCCAACAGTTCATCTATTCTACTTAGAATTTGATGGCGGGTTATTTGCTGTTGTTCAGCAGCCTCAAACTCACTACTACTATCACTAGTAGTTGAAGTATAAGCACTGTAATTATCTACCAGTGTTGTAGTGCTGTTATAATTATAATTTGCCCTGTAATCAGTGAATAGTTTTCTGCTGGCAGCTATCCAGATTATATTTTGACTGGCTTGTACTTTTTCAAGTTGGATTTTTGGTAGTACTTTTTGGTAGATATGAACTATTAAATCAGTTAGCTGATCTTCGTCAACACTGTTATTATAGCTGTATATGACAGCCTCACAGTTTTTTTTAATGACTGGGTAAAGCTCTTGGGTGAAAATCTGATTTTTTTCTTTTTGGGTTGGGGCATTAATATACTTTATAATGCTTCGGGTATCTCCTGTAGTCCAGTATTTCATAGTTTGGTTTTAATTATCTGTAGTTATTAACTTTAATTTATCTATTTGCGGGTTAAATTTGAGGTGTATAATGGCTTTATTAATTACGTTATCAGGTTGATAGGTATGATGGTTAGCTAATTGCCAATCAAATTTAACAGGGGTTTTAAACCTCTCTGAGAGGTTATAGCTTATATATCCATCCTGACAGTAATTAAAATAGACTATTATCTTTTCAGGGTTATTATTTTGGATGGCCTGTAGTTTCTCATATTTGTTAAGTTGTATCCAAGTATCAGCACTAAGAGACTGTATAGGATATTCACGCTGTTTGAGTTCTATTAGGTATTCCTGTTGGGTAGTTGCAGTAAGTGCTAAATCATAGGGGTTATAAATATTATCTAAATTAGCTGGTTGAATGGCTAAATAGTAGTTTTTAAAATCCCCTGCAAATCTCTGATAGCTTAGGTATTCTTGGCAGCTTATTTGTCTTTTTCTTTCTATACTCATTTTTTTTAGTTTTTAAAGCAATTAATTAGGTTTTATTATAAATACTCTGATTTCTTGAAAATGACTGATTTTAGATAATAAAAGTACCTACATATTTAATTATATTCTGTTGAGTACTGCTATTAAAAAATTCGTTGATGTAATTACTAATTTTAAGCTTATCATCTAAACTAGGATAATTACTATTGAGGTATTTAATTACATATTTTTCCCAAGTAAGTAAATCTACATTAACATCAAATGTTAATTCAAATTCTTTTCTAGCTTGATTTAGTTTGATTTTATGCTGATCATCTAAATTGGTTAATAACTTATAATTGATATCTTCAGTTTCTTCAATTGGTTGGTTAGTTTGATTATCTGTAGTTTGTTTATATTCTCTACTAATACCACCATTGATATTTGTTATAAGGTAGTAACTACCTTTATCAACTCTACTTTGAATTTCTATACCGTCACTATCCAAACCCAAATCACAAAAAATTTCCTTGTTATAATTATTGTTGTTATCTTTTTTTATTTGGTCTTGGTTAGTATTGTTATTGTGTAGTTCAACTACTATTTTAGGTGTAGAATTACTACTATTAGGTGTACAATTACTACTATCAATAGGTGTAGAATTACTACTATCAATAGGTGTACAATTACTACTAGTCGAATTACTACTAGTTGAATTACTACTAGTCGAATTACTACTATTAGGTGTACAATTACTACTAGTCGAATTACTACTATTAGGTGTACAATTACTACTAGTCGAATTACTACTATTTAATGCCCCGACATTAATTTTAATTGTGTTGGGATTAATGTAAGTTATTAACCCTAATGAATTAAATTTATTTAGGGCTTTTTTAACTGTTCTAAAATCACTCCCAATACTTACTTTAATTCTGTAATTAGTTATTCTGAATGATTCGCTATTGCTCATCAAGTAAATCAAAATAAGCTTTTCTGTTGCTGTTAGGTTAGCTGTAAAAATGCTGTTTGGAATTTGTGTGAAATCTCTAGTTAATTCCAATTTTTTCACTGTTAGATAATTTTCTTTTTTCATAGTTTCAGGTTTTATATTTTTTATTATTTATTTTCGACTAGTAGTAATTCAACTAGTAGTTGTTTTACTTATATCTATACCTACTCTGATATTTATAAAAAATCTACCCACTATGTAGATTTAACATAAACTTAACATTAACAACAGAATTTTGCTATCCACAGGTAGCAAATACTGGTGTTAGTAACTTGTGTTATATGGGTGTTATTTGGGCGGGTGTTGCCCGTAAAAGGTGTTGGGCAAAAATATACAGAAATACCCCCAAAATGCAAGGGATTTTGAAAATAAACCCTGATGGTAGGTGTAAACGAAAAAACCCCGCTATCCGAAGATAACGGGGTTAAATCCACTGATTCTATAACCTCAACTATTATGTTGGTGTTTGTATTGGTGCTGGTGTTAATGGCAGGTCTGGTCTGATTTCCAATAGTTGTTTTTCAATTTCCTCAATACTTATACTGTTAGTTTTATCGAGTTCTTTGTGGTTTCTGATGATTTCACTAATCACCTGTAGTTTCTCGGTTTCTTCTGTCGTTATAGTTGTTCTAAGCTGTTTAGCTCTATCGTAAACTCTCTCAATTAAACTCAGTGCATAAGGAAAAGTTTTATTTCTTCTCCAATTATTTACATCTTGGGTCAATTTACCTGTTAATTCCTGATATGGTGTTTTTCCCTTAACTACTGGTGCTTGGGCTTGTATTTTCTTAGCAAGTTCTAATAATTGCTCTATTGTCGTTATATCACCAGTAGTTAATACCTCTTTTCCTGTTAGTGCTATTGCCAGTTCTTTAGCTGGATAACTAACTACTGTTTTGGTTTCAAAATCTAGGGGGTTGGCTTTTGCCTCCCAAGCTGTAAGGGGACTATCAAAGGTTATATTGGGGTTTTTGATATTCACTAGTAGTTTAGTATTTACTGGTGAGAGGTTTAATACACCGTCTTTAGTGTATTTAAGTGATAGGTTATAAATTCCTGCAATTTGTTCTAGTAGTGTTGCCATAATGAGTTTTTTTAAAAGTTTTAGACAATATTAATGAGTTTTTTTTAAATATCTGGTATTTATTAGTAATTCTCATAGATAATTTTTTTCAAGGTTTTAAATTTTTTAGGTTTCAAGGGGGGTAATTAATCAGTTACCCCCTTTTTTATTCAATACCTACAATAGTTAGATTTTTTGCTGTTTTATGGATATCGGAGGTTTTGTTGATAATCTCATATTTACTTAACTCTGAGAATATCTGACCTTTAAGGCTTTGTAATTTATAATCTGTAGTTCTACTACTAATAGTAAATACTATACTATCACTATCACTAATAACTATCTCTACATCTGTTGAACGGTCATTTTTATACGTACTTAGTTTAGTAGTTGATGGTGTGATAATGATTTTTTTAATTATTTTTCTTAGTAAATCCCTGTTAATTCCTGATGTTTTCAATTTGGCAATTAAAGCAGGTAGATTTACAGCGTTATTTTTAGCCTCAATAAGTTGTTGCAGTTGTATTTCTGTGGTTTTAATTTTCTGGTTTAAGTCCTGTTGTTCTTTTTGGATGGCTTGGGCTTGTTCTGGTAGTAAATTTGGGTTAAAAATTCCTTGTATAGCCAGATTTAATAGATTTTGTTCTTTTTTATTGGCTTGTATAAGTTGTAGATTAAATAGTCGCTGATCTTCTTTTAACTGGTTAATTTGTGCATCTACAGTTGATGTATCAATATGCTGTTGAATGGCAGTAGGTAGATAATTAATTAGGCTATCCTGTACGGCTTTTTCAAGTTTATCGATATTTACACCATAATTACTGCAACTTGGTTGTGTAAGGGTATAACTCCTACTTAAACACTCATAGACATTTTTTTTGCCGATATTTTTTGATTTAACAGGTCTGTAATTCATTCCGCATACACCACAACTACACAACCCCTTATCTAGTAAATACTCGTATTTTCTGGCATTATCAATTTTATTACCTCTACTTTTCAAAAGTTCCTGCACCTGATTAAATAGCTGTGGTGATATTACAACTGGATAACTATCTACTATTAGACCATCTGGCATAACTCTAACCCCTGTTAGTATTTTGTTGGTTAGGATACTGTAAATACTACCAATATTCCAGTTTTTGCCTTTTCTGGTTTTAAATCCCGTTGAATTTAACCACACACCCAATTTTCTCACCCCGTCACCCTGAATAAACCGATTAAATAACTCATTTAATAGTTGCTTTTCACTTTCTTCAACTTCCAGAAAATTCCTGATTTTACCAGTGTTATTAAGTGGTTTTTGGACTAATTTAAAGCCATAGGGTATTTGACCACCACCGCTAAATTGTCCCCTTTGAGCAGCACTAACTATACCACCTTTCATACGGGCTTTGGTTTTTATTATCTCACTTCTGGCAAAACCAGCATTGATATAAAAGCTTAGTATTTGGTCGGTATTTTCGCTACCATCATCATTAAGACTTTTTAAACCCTCTTTAATAGTCAGAATACACACACCTTTAGCAGCTAACTCCTCAACAGTAATTATAACTTGTCCAGTTCTACCAAGTCTTGAAAGTTCATCAACTATAACTAAATCAGGTTTTGTAGTTTTACGGGTGTTTAAAAGTGCTGTTAGTGCTTTTCTTTGGCTTTTAGTTCCACTTTCTTTTTCTTCAAAAGTCTGTAGTAAGGTGATTTGGTTTTTTTGGCAATAATCGCTAATACTAGTGTGCTGTCTTTGGGTGTCTTGAATGTTAGTACTAACCCTGATATATCCATAAGCAGTTTTCATATAATTGCAGTGTTAAGGTTTCACACTGCAAATATAACCATATTTCAACAATACACGGATTAAGCACGCCCATAATATGGCAGATAAGCTTTTAGTTTCAGGCTGTCGAAGACCAAATCATAATTTACCCCCAGATTATTGAAAGTTCCCAGGTTTGATCTGGCAGAAGTGGCTACAAACTTAAAACGTCCGCTTTCAATTAGCTGTTTCATTTCAGTTTCCTGCTGCACTCTGCGGGCTTTTTTATCAGTTGGCTGAAATCCGCTGATCCCCAACAAAAGCAGAATGCACAGAAGTAAATTAACTGTTTTCATAAGATCAATCCTCCATAAAATAAAGTACTTTTTATAACGGAAAAATCGGATCAAATGTTATCCTTTTTCTTCTGAAGTTTTTCTTTCGAAAGCCACTATTTCACCACATTCGACGGCTTCCCTGAAAGGTAGTTTTGCAGGTTCGAAACCGTAATTTTCATCAATCGCTGCCGGGCTTCGAGCGTTGCCCAAGCCATGTGCGGACTAACAAAACAGTTTCGGGCCGAAAGCAGCGGATTATCCGGTTTGGGTGGCTCGGTTGAAAGCACATCGAGGCAGGCAGCAGCAATCCGGCCTGAATTCAGCGCTTCAGCCAAATCAGTTTCATTGACCAATCCTCCCCTACCCGTATTAATCAGCACGGCGGTTGGTTTCATGGTTTGAATCAGCTCTCGGTTTACAAAAGCGTTATTCTCTGGTGTGAGCGGGCAATTCAAACTAACAAAATCGCTTTCAGCAAAAACCTCAGCAAGACTTTTCTGAACAGTTCTTTCCGGCAGATCTGCTTTTACTGATCGGTTCTGAAAAATCACTTTCATTCCGAAAGCCCGCGCAATTTCGGCAACTTTACGGCCAATCTGCCCATAACCAATAATTCCCATCGTTTTTCCGCTCAGTTCAATTTGCGGAGTTTTCCAATAGGCAAAATCAGGATTACGAACCCACCCTCCGTCTTTCACCGAACTGGCATGAAGATCAACGCGGTTGACCACGTTAAGAATATGCGAAAAAACAAGTTGGGCGACCGAATCGGTGCTGTAAGCCGGGATGTTGGTTACAACAATATTTCTGCGAGCAGCCGCCTGAACATCAACCACATTATACCCTGTTGCTGTTACGCCAATGTATTTCAGGTTGAGTAACTGATCAATTAATTGTTCGCTGACCACCACTTTGTTGGTAATTACAATTTCGGCATCGCCAATGCGCCCGAGCACTTCCACCGGCTTACTGCGATCGTAAATCTGGCAATCGCCAAGTTCTTTCAGTTCATTCCACGACAAATCGCCCGGATTCAGGGCATATCCGTCCAAAACAACTATTTTCAAAATCTGATTGGTTTAAAATTATGGCAGTAAAGAAAACTAAAAATTAAGACACTGGTTCTTTTCGTCCGTGGTGACGGTAAAAACACTCTTTCATACCGCACAGATCGCAGGTGTATTCGCGGTATTTTACATCTTTTCCGATACCAAAAATTCCACTGACTGACTTAATCGGGTGCATCAGGGCAGAATCGGTGAGACTGATTCCACAAAAGTTTTTGGGAAACAGCGAGAAAAGCTTGTGCTGCTCAGTCACGCCCCAGTTGCAATAACCTGGACTGTATCGATTCGTTACTTTCAAACCCTTTTCTTCGGATTGCTGCTGAATTTGCTGGTGAATTTTATCCATTGCCATTTCAACGGTCACCGACCCCAAAATATCATACACATAACCCAGAATCGGATCATCGCCCAGCATTAAATCACGCGACAATTGGCTGATTTCTGGTCCGGCTGTGCAAATAAACAATGCTACCTGACTGGCACCACGCAGTTCTTTCGCCAAAGTTTTCCCGATCTCAAAAGAAACTCCATTTACTTCGATTACAGCATCATCATTTAGAAATTGGATTTGCCCGGTAATCAGCACGGCGCCGCGAATGCCATCAAATGTTGCAGCCCGAGTCATTGCCTCTTCCACATACACCGGAAATGGTTCGGGCAAATCACCATCGGGATAACCCAACAAAGCCGCCAATTCTGCCGGATCAACATTCAATTCACTGAACGAAAAAGAAAATTCCTGTATCATGATGTACAAAATGAGTCGAATAATTTTTGAAAAGAAGGCTTCTCCGGAAAGTTGCCAATAATCACCAATTCGGTGGGAGCGCTAAAAACATCAACCTTTTGAATGGTATGCAGACCAAAGCTTCCCTGCACAAAAACCTTCTCTCCGGTATTCAGATTGACGTAGCCTTTGCTGCGGATGCACCCCTTTTCCGTCAGGTTCATGAACGCAGTAAGATTTTCCGGCGAAATTTTCCGGGCGCTTTTAATCACCTGCGATTCCAGATCAGGACGTCCGTTTTCGGCTTTTTCGCCGGGTGAAAAAAATTTCATCACCGGTTTATGGCGGATGAATTCAATCCGGGCAAAAGAAGTTGGTTCAATTTCGGCAAAAGGATTAATCTTCTTTATTTTCTCAACCATACCGTCAATCCCGTCGCCGATTAAATCCGTTTTGTTGATCAGGACGGTGTCGGCCATGCGAATCTGATGCATAACCCGTGTTTGCAAAGCGGTAATTTTGCTGAAATTAAGTGCATCAACCAAACACCACACGCGGTCGAGATAAACTTTATTTTTCAGCGCGGGCGATTGCAGAATTTGACCAATGCTCAACGGATCTGACATTCCTGAAGCTTCCAGAATCAGTTCATCCGGCTGAACCTGATCGATAAATGCAGCCAGCGAATCGACAAAAATACCCAACAGACACACGCAAAATACCGAACCATTGTTCACTTCCAGCAGTTCGAATCCGGAATAATTCTGCTTCAATTCCTGACCATCCACATTTACTTCAGAAAATTCATTCTGAATAATGCCAATTTTCGCCGAACCGGAAAACTTTTCCAGATAATGTTTCAGGAAAGTGGTTTTACCGCTTCCCAGAAACCCGGTTACCAGTTGAAGAGGAATGGAGGACATGGACTGATGGACTGAAATACTGAAGGATTGATTTACTGAGGGACTGATTGGTTTGTGCCGGTGGCCGGCAATGTTTTCACAACACGATGGACCTCGCAAATATGATCGGGCGTCGTTCCGCAGCAACCACCGATGATATTAGCTCCGGCTTCCACGATTTCACGCACACGGCTGGCCATATCGGCAGGTGTTTCGGGGAAAGTGGTTTCGCCGTCGCAGTAATGCGGCATGCCGGCGTTAGCGTGAATCAGGATAGGAACTTCCTTGTTGGCCCGCCTGATTTCCTTCACTATGCCAATCATATCAGCGATGCCGTTTCCGCAGTTGGCGCCAATCACCGAAGCGCCTGCATCAACCAGTGTGCCGATCATTTCGGTAGGTGAAATGCCCATCATCGTGCGAAATTCTCCGCTCAAAATCTTATCGAAGGTCATCGTACAAATTACCTCGCACGAAGTATTCTCGCGGGCAGCTTTTACGGCAATGCGGGCTTCGTCAAGGTCAGTCATGGTTTCGATCACAATGGCATCGGCCCCGCCAGCTTCCAGCGCAATGGATTGTTCTTTAAAAGCACTGTAAAGTTCTTCTTCGGTAACTTCTTCCATCATCAGCAATTTACCGGTAGGGCCAACTGATCCCAATACAAAGCGATCGGCACCGGCAGCTTTACGGCTGATTTCTGCAGCAGCCTTGTTCAAATCAAAAACACGGTCTTGGAGTCCGTAATTTTTCAGTTTGAAATAGTTTCCTCCAAAGCTATTGGTTTCAATCATATCGGCGCCGGCTTCGATGTAGCTGCGGGCAATAGCCAACACATCATCCGAACGGGAAACATTCCACTCTTCGGGGCATTCGCCGGGCTGTAACCCTTTTTTCTGAAGAAAAGTTCCCCAGGCGCCATCGGAAACCAACACGCGACCTTTTTGTATTTCGGAAATTAATTTGCTCATAGAATAAATTATTGATGGATTGAATGATTGAATTTAAAGTGTCTAAAGTTAATTGTTTTGAATTATTGACTGACATAAATTTTACCGCCAACGACCAAAAGCAGACGCAGTTTTAATTTTTAGAATCTAACTTTAGCACACTGCAAATTGATTTAAATCTCTTTAATCCATTCTTTAATCACATCGAGAGAAGGCACATTTCCTTCCGATTTCAGCTTGTAGTTGACAACCACCACGGCAGGCCCTTTCCGGATGCCAAACGAGGTCATTTGTTCCTTATCGGTGATCACCGAAACTGAAGTCGTTTTTCCTAATTCGGCGATGGCGCGTTTTACTCGTTTGGTCACTTCCTTACATTCCTGTTCGGTTTCTCCAAAAATGAGTACTTCGCTGCGTTTCGATCTGATTTTCAGCTTCAGTTTTTCGTTAATGCGCTTCTGAATGGCTTCAATCAGCAGGTTTTGAGGCGGAATCTGCGAAACAAAAACGATCTTTCCGTCGATGCAGATGGTCGGAATATTCTTCACCATAAGCGACGACATAAACGACACGGCTTCCATCTTTTTAATCGGGTGTTCGCGCCATTCCACCACGCCTTCGAAATGCGGTGCCACGCGTTTCACGGCTTCAACCATATACTGACACGGAGCACACGATTCGGAATCAAGCGTAATGATATCCACAATCACTTTATCCGATTGCCCGTAATCTTTCATGTTCAGAATGTCGAGTTTGCTCTCTTTTTTGTCGAGATTTCGCGCAACATCCTGAAGATACTGGCTGAACACCAGCTCTGAAACGGCCTGAATGTTCTCAACGGGAGTTTTCATCGGAAGGTCGCAACCAGGAGCCAGGATAAACCCCTGTTTGCCGCCCAGATCGAGGCATGATAAAGCATCGTGCTTGGCATCATCGGTGTCGCCCATCAATAGCACCACCGTTAATTTCAGATTCCCGCCAAAACTGATTTTCTTCGAAAGGGCAATCTCTTTCACGTACTCCAGCGGAATGTTCTCGTCAATCGAAATGTTGTCGGGACGGCAATTGCACATGGCTTCGATATTCTGTTGGGCATGACCGCAAACAAAGAACGAGCTGAGTTTATCTTTAGCACGAACGAACTCAAAAATACTGGTAGCAAAAGGAGTCACGTACGTTTCGAACGAAAGCGGATCGATCTGGCTGGTCATCGGGTCAACCACGGCAATCACATCGCAACCGGCGTCGAGCAGCATTTCGGAATAGCTGACTGCTACTTTCGTGCAGAAGTCCATCACTTCCATCACGTAATCGGGATCTTCAAACAGTTTCATGAAGATTTCGGTGCCGAGCAGGTGCAAAGCCAGTGTGAACGGACCCGTAATCAAGCCATACAGGGCTATTTCAGGATTGTTAGTACGCAGTTCGCGAGTCGTATCGAGTACAATCGGGATACGCCCATCGGTTGCTTTCGGGAGTTTTAACGAACTAAGGGCAATCCCTTCAGACAATGGATGAGAAACCACTGCGGGAGGATTTTCTTTGGCCCAGTTCAACCGGCAACCGAGAATTTCGGCTTCCAGCTGGAGATCGAAACTAACCGGAATGCCATCAGGTTTGTACAATTCGATGGCTCGGGTAAGGCCTGCAACCATATTCTGAGTCGATTTCAGGTATTGATCGGCATCAACACCAATGAGGTGACCGCCATGAACACCCACAAAGGGCACCCAAGGAACCCGCTCAACGGGCTGAAGACTGAATGCCTGCTTGATTAATGAAAGTCCGTGCATGATGTATTATTTTAGAGGCAATTATCTGATTACAAAAACTATATAGGAATATTTTATTAAAGAAAAAGGGCAACAAGAGAACAGAAGAACATGCAAATGCAGTCTTTTCCAGGATGAGAAAATCAAAAAATTGAATCTTACGCTACGCGTGCGTTCAGGAATTCAACCACTCCCTGAGGATCGGGCGAATAGTAATCGGCACCTATTTTTTGACAGAAATCACTGTTTACCGGAGCTCCTCCGATAGTTACCAAAGTGCCGGGAACTGCATCCTTAATTTCTTTGGCAATCTTTTCCATATTTACCATCGTGGTGGTAAGCAAGGCCGATAAGCCAACAACAGCTTCAGGATTTTCTTTAACAGCTGCAATGAATTTGTCCGAACTCACATCAGTTCCAAGATCAATCACTTTATAGCCATTTCCCTCTACCATCATGCTTACCAGGTTTTTACCAATATCGTGCAAATCGCCCAGCACAGTGCCAATAATAAAAGTACCCTTTTGTTTGGCAGCACCCGAAAGAAAATGCGGTTTCAGATGAATCATGGCCGTGCTCATCGCTTTGGCCGACATTAGCACCTGTGGAACAAACACCTTGTTTTCGCGGAATTTTACGCCGATGCGTTCCATGCCGGGCATGAGTCCTTTTGATAAAATGTCCTGCGGATTGACACCCTGCTCGAGCGCCATGCGGGTAATTTCGTCGGCGCCGTCCTGTCCTTTCATCTGTGGCGGATAGGGAGAGGCCATATTGATTTTTCCAAACTCAATACATTCAGATAGTTTAGTCAATAAATCTTCCATAGGTTAATTGATTATATAAATTTTGAATCAAATGTAAAGCCTTCCAATTCCTGAAAAAATAGTATTTTCTTTGATAAAGATGTAAAATATTACTTTTTTTGAATGTCAATTCCAGAAAATCATGATCCTGAAGAAAAGATACTTCAAGCTACCCTCATATATTATTGCTGAGCAGCAGGCGAACCCAATCACCAAAGACTTGTATTTATGCGAGTTATCTGAAATACTGATTAAAAAAGAAACGCTTTGGTCGGAATATGTCAGGCTCGATCATCACCTGCTCATTTATTGTGTGAAGGGAGGTGGAATCATCCAGATATCGAACGATATGGTTCCGTTCAGGCAAAATCAGTACTGCATCATTCCGGAGGGCTTTATCTTCAAGATACAAACGGATGAGTCAGACCCGTCGGTGTTTTACACCTGCCAGTTTAACGGCGAGAAGAGCAAGATTATGGAAAAGGATTTCACGGTGGTGCGCGACCTGATTCCTTCGGCGAATAATATGGTTGCCAACCGAATGATGCTCTTCGACGAATTATTCAGCAACCTGACCCGCGGCTTTTACAATGCCAATTTCAAGTACATTAACCTAACATTCGGTCATTTGCTGGCCACCTTTATTTATGCCAGCAAAACCAGCGACGATTTTATGGAGGAACAAAATCCGGGCGTTACCAAAGCAATCCAGTTTATGGAGCAAAACATCGATAAAAAACTTACCCTGAACGAAATTGCCGACGAGGCCGGCTATTCGCCCACCTATCTGACAACCATCTTCAAAAAACAAACCGGCTACAGCCCGCTGAGCTACTTCTCGCACCTGAAAATAACCAAAGCCTGTGAATACCTTGATTTCAGCAAACTAAAGATTAAAGAGATTTCGTTCCGAATGGGTTACTCCGACCCCTATTATTTTTCTAAGGACTTTCTGAAGAAACTTGGGCTTTCACCACGAAATTACAGAAAACGAATCGCAGGAAAAGGTGATTGATTTTACCTAAACAACACCTCCTAACCAGAATTTAGAATGCTTAAAATCCATTTTTAGACTATTTTTAGCTTATTGTTTGATAAAATTCATGTTAAAAATTAGTCATTTCAATCAATGAAATGGCTGATTCATGTAGAAAATTGATCAATTCAAAAAATTAGCACTCTAAGTTTTCTGACGAAAGGGGAAAGTATTGTATTTTGTTGTCGGATTCGATGGTTTGAAGTCAATTGTCAAGATGCATCGAATTCTCCGATTTCCTTTTCTGCCCAATTCTATTGAGCAGCCATCAGCAATTCGCTGATGATTGAACACCTGAAACATTTATGAGTAAATATCCACCGGGCATCTGGCCCGGTGGTTAAGATCGGTAAACAATCTAAAATGAAAATTCTAAAAAAACTTTGCATTTCGGGTAGCTTTTATTTACTTTGCATTTCAAAGTACTTTTAAAATATTTAAATTGACTCAAAAATGAGTTGGAAAAATTGCAGAATATTCCACAAAAATTTACACTAAATGAATAGCAAATCAATCTTTTTAAATGCAATCAGCATAATATTTGGTATCACTGTACTTGCAATTGGGCTGGTGAACACATTTTGGGGAAATGATCCCGGTTTTGGAATTTTCCTGCTATTTCTGGCATTTATTTATTTTCCTTCGGTAAATGTGGTGATCAAAAATCTGTTCGGTTTTACAATTCCCTGGATTGTAAAAATTCTTCTGGGTATTTTCATTCTTTGGGCTGCCTTAGGGGTTGGTGAGTTATTTGATAAAATAGACCTGATGCTGATGAATTTTTAGTATTCTCAAATAACTCAGGCAATCAAAATAAAATCGCGGAGTGGATAAATAATGGTTGATTCTGCTTCTGATCTGAATAAAACTGTATGTGAATCTTTTTTGATCTTGATAACAGGACAACAAATAAAGTCAACACAATCACATTACATAAAAAAAGAAGCTGATTGAAGAGTTTTAACTTTCGCGGGCTGGCCACCCTTGATATTTCTTTCGGGTGACCAACTGCAGAGAGAAAATTAATCTCTCCGCCGAAGTCAGCAACTCTTCAATCAGCTCTATCCTGTAATAACTTTCAGGAAGATTATTTTACAAACTCTGCATTTTGAAGAAATTCGAGCGATTTCTGCATACTTTCGATCGGAGTGAAATTGTATTCTTCCACTTCTACAATGAATTTTTTCATGCCCGACTGGGCTGCATTTTCAAATATTGGCTTAAAATCCATCGGTCCGGCGCCAACTTCAGCTTTATCTTTGATATGCCACAATTCAAACCGGCCAGGATAATTTTTGATATAATCAACCGGATTTTTGCCACCAACCGTAACCCACCACATATCCATTTCAAACATGACTTTTGCCGGATCGGTATTCTGAAGCATGAAGTCGTATATCACCTGGCCATCCAATTCCTTGAATTCGCCATCGTGGTTGTGGTAACCAAAACGAATTCCGGCTGCATTACATTTTTCGCCAACTGCATTGAAATAATCACAGTATTGTTTTAGCCCAGCCAAACTGGTATATCCCTCCTGCCCCATCCAGGGTTGAACAATGTAACTCACTCCTGCAGCTTTATGGGCAGCTATACAAGTATCCCACCAAGCCATTGTTTCAGCCCATTTGGTCGAATCTGGCAAGCCCTGCCCTGTGTGCGAAGCAAAAAAAGTCATACCATTAGCTTCAACCAGCGCTTTAAATTCAACCGGATCCATGCCATAGAATTTTCCATCGCCATAACCGGCTGTTTCAACAAACTTGTAGCCCATTGCACCTACTTTTTCAATGGTTCCTTTGGCATCGGTTTTCATGTCGTCTTTAACCGACCATAACTGGAGCCCAACTTCTTTGGCAGGCTTTTGAGGTGTGCACGAAACTAGTCCACTGGCAACGAAGACAGCCAATGACAGGAAAGTCAATGATTTTTTCACATTTGATTTTAAACTCATGATTAAAAATTTAGTTGATTGTTGATATTGAATGTTCATCATTCAAGTTTTACCAAAATAGATTCAAAAAATTAATCCAGAAACCATTCACCCAATTTTAGTTGAAATGACTACAGTTCGTTACGTTCATAATCCCAACCGGTAACGCTTGATATAACAGGCAATACATGTGCTGCCATTTTTCGTTGTCCACTGTAGTTTGGGTGCGAATCGGAACCCAAATCCTTTTGCTCGTCCATCAAATACGTTGGAATACCAACGAAAAACACATTCTTCATTTGACGGACAGAACGAAACTTTTCAACCATCTCTTTGACATACGAATAGCAGGGCTCGTCGGTCATTGGCCCTACAATGCAAAAAACCGGCAAGTTGCCATATTGCTTTTGCACCTCCATAATCAGTTTTTCGTAACCTGCAATAAATACATCTTTATCAGGAAATGGCAGGGTGCTAAAATCGTTGGTCCCCAGATTTATAACAACCATGTCTGGTCTCCACTGTTGAAAATCCCAAAGCGGCAGCTCTTTCTCGTCAAAAACACGATTGAAGCGGTGAGGCATGGCGCCGGGGGATACTTTTTCCTTGTATCCGTAGTTACGAACGACACCCAATCCGGAATGAGCAACAATGTGGTAATCGGCTTTAAAAGCACGGGCCATAATGGGTGCATAACTTTGGTAGTTGTTCTCAGTAGATGGTTTCCAGCGCTCGCTTTTTGTTAATCCTTCGGTTCCATATCCACAGGTAATTGAATTGCCGATGAACTCAATCTTCCGGGCAGGAATATCATTCCATGTCAAAATTTCTCCATTTTCCGGAATCATTATTCCTCTAAAAATGCCTGTTCCCTGGTTACCTTCGGTACGCTTGTATATCTGCACCCAGTGAATTCCTTTTCCCAAAATGTTTGAAATAACAACGGTTGTATCGCTTTTTACATCAATAACTTTGGGAGCCTGATCATCTAAAAAAACGTTGTACCAGTTATGGCCGGTATCATTCATCTTTAATGCCAGTTCTGTTCCCCGAAAATTAAATTGAATGTAAACGCCCGACCAATCGTATCGAACCTCTTTGGGATCTGAAAAATCGAAACGCCCGACATAACGAAAAGCCTTGTGGCTTGCAGGAATGAATTTGGTTTGAGCCAATCCAGATAAAGCTATCAGGAAGGCAAGAGCAAAAGTTATTTTTTTCATGTTAGGTCAAAAAAATATATGAATGTTCTTTTTGTCTTAGGATTTTACGGATAGATTTTTGGATTGCCTCAGTCGTTATCAAAAAAAGCATCCACACCCGGGTAATTATATTTGGTGCGGGCATCAGTTTCAGACATCAGAAAAAAACGGAGTTCAGCTTCAGCACAAACTTTCCCTGCTGCATTGATTAACCTCGATCCGATGGTTGCCATGCGCTTGTTTTGCTCAACCAATCGCGCCCGAATGGTAATCTGTCCCTGATCAACCATCAACGGATATTTGAAGCGGACTTTCATCTCAGCTGTCACTCCAACCGTTCCGCACTTCACATAAACTACCCAACCGGCAATTTCATCGAGCAGCGTTGATTGAATTCCTCCGTGTAGTACTTTGGGATAGCTTTGTAAAATTGGCCGGGGATTCCAAAATGAAACGACTTCATCTCCATCTTCCAAAAATTCAAGATGTAAACCAAATTCGTTGTAAGGTGAGCAACCGAAACATTGATAAACTTCCGGATCGTCTGTCAGGTGTATGTTTTTGATTTTTCTCATGAAGTACAAAAATAGTCCAAATATTGCCTTTTCACCACATTTTGCCTAGATTAGGCCATCCAAAAAAACAATTAATAATGATCAAGTCATCAGAACTCATCATAAATGCCGACGGAAGCATCTTTCATTTACACCTGAAACCCGAGCAATTGGCCGACCACGTCATTCTGGTTGGAGACCCCGGCAGAGTGGAGCTAATCAGCAAGCTTTTTACCGATATTGAGTTTTTTGTCAGAAACCGCGAATTTGTATCAACTACCGGAAAGTTCCATGGACAGCGAATTACCGTGGTAGCAACCGGAATTGGAACCGACAACATTGACATTGTGGTAAACGAATTGGATGCATTAGCCAACATAAACCTTTCAACCCGGGAAATCAATCCAACTCACCGCAAATTGAATTTGGTCAGAATTGGCACTTCAGGCGGATTACAGCCATTTTTGGACATTAATTCATTTGTGATCTCGCAAAAAGCAATCGGGTTTGACGGACTTTTGAATTTTTATGCCAACCGCGATCTCGTTTCCGATCTTTCGTTTGAGGAAGCTTTCAAAAAACATACAAACTGGGGCAAACAGCTCACTTCTCCCTATGTCGTAAGCTGTTCAGAGCATCTGTTTGCTAAAATTCACCGGAACGATACGGTTTCCGGAGTGACCATTTCTGCTCCTGGATTTTATGGCCCTCAGGGACGGGTACTGCGTTTGCCTCTTGCCGATCCTTCGCTAAACGAAAAGATTGAATCGTTTGAGTTTGAAGGCCAAAAAATTACTAATTTCGAAATGGAATGTTCTGCTATTTATGGACTTTCAAAACTTTTGAAACACGAGGCCCTGACCATTTGTCTGATTATCGCAAATCGTTTGAAAAAAGAAGCCAATTCAAATTATCATCAGTCGATGGAAGACCTTATTAAACTGGTTCTGGACCGATTAACCTCTTAATCGCCAATTTATGAATACAAACAGGCTGGATTCATTGATTGCTCTTCTGGATGATCCTGACCATTCAGTTTCGCAAGCCGTTCAAAACGAACTGCTGAAAGAAAACATTTCCATTGTCGATCATTTGGAACATGTTTGGGAAACCAGCCTGGATGAACTTGTACAAAAACGCCTGGAGTTTGTTATCCAGCAAATTCAGCTCAACGATACCAAAGAAAAAATCAGGAACTGGGCCGATCAGCCTGAGCTCGATCTTTTTGAAGGTTTCTTCCTGATATCGAGACATCAGTATCCTGAGATGAAGTTAAAATCAATACAAATTCAGCTTGAAAAAATTAAAAAAGATATTTGGCTTGAATTCCGTAATTCGCTGACTTCGCTAGAGAAAATTACGGTAATGAATCACATTTTTTTCAGCCATTATAAATTTTCGGTTGATCGGGTTAATCCGGAATCGCCCCAGAATTGCCATCTGAACCGTATCCTGGATACCCGCCGTGGCAATCCCGTTTCGATTACTATACTTTACACGCTGATAGCCCGTATGCTTCAGTTACCTGTTCATTACATTGATATCGGAACGAACCCCCTGGTCGGATATTTCGATCAGGAAGTAGCCCGACTGGCCCGAAAGGAAGAAAACACAAATCCGGTGTTGTTTTATGTGAATCCGGCTAACAACGGAACCATCATTGGCCCCCGCGAAATCGATTATATTTTACATGGTTTTGAAATAGACAACCGAGCTAAACTAACCGAACCCTGCCCCGACAAAATCATCATTAAAAGACTGATTGAACAACTCATTGCCAGCTACGAAGCGGTAGGAATAGATGAAAAAGTAAACTACCTCAAAGAAATTAACGACATTCTTTAAACGAGCTGTTTTCAGTAAAAAACAACTATTTATACCAGCCTGAGTACATACTATAAGCTTTGGCAATGCGTTTCACCTCGCCTTCAAGCAATTCAGGACCAATATCTTTAATCTTTTTTGCGGGAATTCCGGCGTAAACTGCACCACTTTCAATTCGTGTACCTTTGCTCACCACCGAACCGGCGGCAACAATCGAATTGCTTTCAATCACAGCATCGTCAAGCACAACAGCATTCATGCCAATCATCACATTGTCGTGGATGGTGCACCCGTGAATAATTGCGCCGTGTGCAATGGTCACATTGTTCCCAATATTGGTTGGCGATTTTTGGTAGGTGGCATGAATCACTGCATTGTCTTGCACATTGCTATTGTTTCCAATCCGGATATAGTGTACATCGCCGCGTAAAACTGCCCCGTACCAAATGCTGCAATCGCTGCCCATCACCACATCGCCAATAATGGTTGCAGTCTCGGCAAAAAAACAGTTTTCTCCAAATTCGGGGGTTTTTCCTAAAAGTGATTTTATGAGTGCCATAGTGATTTTCAAATTAATTTGATGCGCAAAGATAGGAATTCAGACAAACAAATCTTTCGCTTTGAACTCAGCTTATTTGCCGTTCGGAAAATGGGAAAGGGAAAGCCAGCCGGCTTCAAAAGCCTGAAATACAACTCACAATATCCGAAAAACAACCACCAATTCAGGATTTTTATAAATTATAAATGCCCTGTATTTTATTCTGAATGTCAGGTTGGTCTTATCAAATATTGGTTATTTTTGCTCCGTTTAAAAAGTTAGAACCCTTTTAAAAAGAGAGAACTGCTTAAAATTGCTCCTATTGAAAACAAGGTTATCTTTTTTAAAAAAAGGAATGCTAACAAAACCATAATGACATGAAAGACGCAAAAGTAATTGAACTTGAAGAAGTAGCTATTCGGTTTTCCGGAGACTCGGGAGATGGGATGCAGCTAACCGGAACGCTTTTTTCTGACACCTCAGCGTTGTTCGGAAACGACATTTCAACTTTTCCGGATTACCCATCCGAAATCAGGGCGCCCCAGGGAACGGTCGGAGGAGTTTCTGGTTTCCAGGTACAGTTTGGCCGCAAAAAAATTACCACTCCAGGCGATTTGGCCCATGTGCTGGTGGCCATGAATCCTGCCGCGGTTAAAGCCAATGCTGCATTTATGAATCCGGGCGGAACCATCATTTTTGATGTGGATTCGTTCAGCGATAAGAACCTGGAAAAGGCGCAGTTTAAAACCAACGATCCGTTTGCTGAACTGAAACTGGAAGATTTCGAGAAAATTCCGGTCCCGATTACCAGTTTAACCAGGGAAAGTGTGGTGGGACTTGATTTGGACAACAAGAGTATTTTGCGTTGTAAAAATATGTTTGCCCTTGGGCTCATCTGCTGGATGTTTGATCGTCCGCTGGACTATATCGAGAAATTCATTCAGAATAAATTTGCAAAGAAAAACCCGGTGATTGCCGAAGCCAACATGAAAGTGTTGCACAGTGGGTACAACTACGGAATGAATATGCAGCATATGACGCCGCAGTACATCGTTCATCCTGCACCCATTGAAAAAGGAATTTACCGCAATATAAACGGGAACAATGCTACCGCATGGGGCTTTATTGCTGCCGCCGAAAAAGCGGGATTGGAATTATTTCTGGGTTCATATCCCATCACTCCGGCTACCGATGTTTTACAGGCATTGGCTGAACGGAAAGATTTGGGCGTCAAAACCTTTCAGGCTGAAGACGAAATTGCAGGTATCTGTACATCCATTGGTGCTGCTTTTGCAGGTCGTTTGGCCGTAACATCCACTTCAGGTCCAGGTTTTGCACTGAAATCGGAAGCACTTGGCCTTTCTGTAATGGCAGAATTGCCGCTGGTAGTTGTTAATGTTCAGCGAGGTGGCCCGTCAACCGGACTTCCAACCAAAACTGAACAATCCGATTTATTGCAAACTTTATACGGACGAAATGGTGAAAGTCCTTTGGTAGTTTTGGCTGCCAGCACGCCGTCCGACTGTTTTTATTATGCTTTCCTTGCTGCAAAAATAGCACTCGAAAGAATGGTTCCGGTGGTGCTTCTTACCGACGGATTCCTTGGTAATGGCAGCGAACCCTGGAGAGTTCCGTCGATGGACGAATTACCGTCGATTACTCCGCGAAAAGCGACCAATCCTGAATTATTTAAACCGTATAACCGCGATCCGGAAACTTTGGCACGCGAATGGGCGGTTCCGGGAATGGAAGGTTTTGAACACCGCATTGGCGGGCTGGAGAAGAATATTGCAGGTGCTGTTAGCCACGATCCAGAAAATCACCATGTCAATACTCAAATAAGGGCTGCAAAAGTTGAAAAGGTAGTTGATATGATTCCTGAACTGGAATTGGTAGGCGAACCTGAAGGCGATTTGCTCGTTGTGGGATGGGGCGGAACCTACGGGCACATGATCAGTTCTGTTAAAGCGATGCAGAATGCCGGTAAAAAAGTGAGTTTGGCTCATTTTAACTACATCAAACCACTACCGGCCAATACAGCCGAGGTTTTCAGCAAGTTTAAAAAGATTGTGGTCTGCGAACTGAACTTAGGTCAATTTGCAAGCTATTTGCGCGATAAAGTTCCGGGATATACCTATTATCAGGTAAATAAAATGAAAGGCTTGCCCTTCTCGGTAAACGAATTAGTTGAAAACTTTGAAAAATTACTGGAGGCTTAATCATGAGTAAATTTAACTATACTGCCAAAGATTTTAAAAGCGCAGCCGAAGTTCGCTGGTGTCCGGGGTGTGGCGACTATGCCATCATGAACGCCGTTCAGAAAACCATGGCCGATATGGATATCGACCACAAAGATTTTGCGGTAATCTCCGGAATTGGCTGTTCCTCAAGGTTCCCTTATTACATGAGTACTTACGGGTTCCATACCATTCATGGACGTGCAGCTGCTATTGCATCGGGTGTAAAATCGGCTAATCCCGATTTGACTGTTTGGGTGATTACGGGCGATGGTGACTCACTGGCCATTGGAGGAAATCATTTCATTCATTTGGTTCGTCGTAACATCGACCTTAACCTGATTCTTTTCAACAACAAAATATACGGCTTAACCAAAGGTCAGTATTCGCCAACTTCTGAACGCGGGGTAATTACCAAAACCTCGCCTTTCGGTACTATTGAAGATTCGTTTGCTCCCGGCCAGCTCACATTGGGTTCGCGCGGAACATTTTTTGCCCGTGCGGTTGACAGCAATGTGAAACACACGCAGGAAGTATTGGCCGAAGCTGCCCAGCACAAAGGAACTTCGGTAGTTGAGGTACTGCAAAATTGTGTCATATTCAACGATGGAATACATGATTTTGTGACTGATCCAAAGTTCCGATCCGAGCGTCAGCTTTTCCTGAAGAAAGGTCAACCGATGATTTTTGGCGAGCAGGAAGACAAAGGTTTGGTTTTGGAAAATGGCCGATTGAAAGTGGTCAAAATTGGAGAAAACGGCGTGACCCGCGACGATATTCTGGTGCATCATCCTGAAGAAGATAACCTCGGATTGCAGGTGGCGCTCATCAATATGTCACTTCCTGAATTTCCTGTGGCGATGGGTGTTATCCGTAGCATTGAAGCTCCTATTTACGATCAGGAAATGAAAAAACAGATTGAAAACGTTCAGGCCAAACGCCGGGTTACCTGCATGGACGAACTGCTGAAATCGGGCAATACCTGGACGGTTGACGGTGAAAACTGTAGCGAACCGGTGAAGTTCTTCAACCAGAAATGCTTCGAGAAGTAAGATTTTAGTACTTAAAATAGGAAATGGCTGAACAAAAAACTGTTCAGCCATTTTTGTTGTATGTAGATGAACAGCGAGGCGAATCATTTGTTGTTCATTGATTGAAAGCTTTGCTTTATGGCTGAAATAATCATCATCTGCATTGTCGCATTTCTCACATCCATCCTTACTTTCTTCTCAGGATTTGGACTCGGCACGATTTTAATGCCGGTTTTTGCACTGTTTTTCCCTGTTGATGTGGCTATCGCGTTAACGGGCGTAGTGCATTTCGCCAACAACCTGTTTAAAATGGCATTGGTAGGCAAACACACCGACAGACAGGTTTTGCTGCATTTTGGCATTCCTGCCATTTTCGCATCGTTTGCCGGAGCCTGGCTGCTGATGCAAATTTCAGGATTTCAACCGCTATTCAGCTATTTTATTGGCGAAAAGCAGTTTGAAGTTACCTTGGTAAAACTGGTGATTGCGGTTTTGCTGCTGTTCTTTTCACTTTTCGAGGTCATTCCGCGATTTCAGAAAATACAGTTTGGCAAAAACAAGCTCATGCTGGGTGGAATTTTAAGTGGCTTTTTTGGCGGACTAGCCGGAATTCAGGGCGCTCTGCGCAGCGCTTTCCTGATTAAAGCCGGACTTTCGAAAGAAGCCTACATTGCCACCGGGGTGGTAATTGCTTCGCTGGTGGATATCACCCGACTTTCGGTTTATGCTGAACGTTTTACCACTGCCGGATTGCACGAAAACGTTGGGTTGATTGTTTCCGCCGTTGCTTCAGCTATTATAGGAGCTATTATCGGCAAAAAGCTCCTGAAAAAAATCACACTTCAGTTTGTACAGGTTTTTGTGGCTGTGATGCTTGCGGTAATTGCAGTGGCACTTGGCGTTGGCATTATATAATTCTGGTTCCATGTGGTATAGTTATCTTTTGTTAGAACGTTACCATTTTATCAGCCCAAACCACCAGTTCCACGCAATCAATCATGGTTGAAATGGGGCAGGCTTCAGTGCTTCCCAACTGACGCGATTTCAGGCAAGTACCGCAAGCCAGAATTTCGCCGCCAACTTCAACGAATTTTTTCAACTGCTCATCAACATTGTATTTTTCGTGGGTCAATCCTTCGCATTCGACAGCTTCGCCCATCAGAAATACTTTTACTTCATAGCCCTGTTTCTTTGCTGTAACAGCAAATCTGAAAGCGTTCCATGCTTTTTCGTATTCTTTGGTTTCAATAATAATTCCGATTTTCATGTTTCGTATTTTAGGGATTTAGTGCAAACGAAGGTAGTAATTCTGGTATCAAAAGGATGTAGTCTGAGTAAATGAAAAACTTCCTGATTTCAGGGATAAGATTAAATAATTGTATCTTTAGATTCTTTCATTCAATTTTGTTGTTTATTGTGTTTATTCAACAGGAAACCGTTTTAGAATTATATGCACAAAAAACTGATTTATATTTTCCTTTTGGTTCTGATGACGGCAACTCAGGTTTTGGCCGAAATCATTAATATTGGTGTGCCCTATATTCATAATTATCCAAAGAAAGAATATCGCGGTGGTACACAAACCTGGTCAATCGCGCAGGATCAGCGGGGTTTTTTGTATTTTGGAAATAACGATGGTCTTCTTCGGTTTGACGGTGTTATCTGGCAATTGTACCGAATGCCCAATTCGTCAATTGTTCGATCGGTTTATAGTTCGAAAGATGGCCAGATTTATGTTGGAGCCTATAATGAACTCGGCAAAATGTCAGTCGATAAATCAGGAATGCTAAAATATGAATCGCTGAAAAAGTATATTCCTGAAAAATTCATGAATTTTGACGACATCTGGAACATTACCTATTTTAATGGCCAAATCGTTTATCAATCCTACAATTGTGCTTTCTTTTTCCGGAATGATTCAACGGTCACAGTACTAAAAGCTCCGTCACGTTTTCAAAATTCTTACCTGGTTAATGGAAGATTGTACTTCAACGATATTGAAAAAGGCCTGCTCGAATACAGCGGAGAACAACTTATTCCGTTAAACGGGTGTAGCGATATAATGGGCGAAGAAATCTGGGCAATTGTGCCTCACCAAAGAAATAACGAGTTGATGATTTGTACGCTCAACAAAGGAATCTTCACATACAATGGCATTAATCTGAAAGAATGGGCTACCCCTGTTAATACAGTTTTTAAAAAGAACCAGATTTTTAGTGCAACACAAATTCAAGATAATTACATTGCCGTAGGAACCATTCAGGATGGGGTCTTTCTTATTGACATGAACGGATCAATTATTCAACATATTAACCGGCAAAAGGGTCTTCAAAATAACACCATTCTAAGGGTTTTCACCGATGTATCAGGAAATTTATGGCTTGGACTCGACAATGGAATTGATTACCTGAACGTAAACTCTCCCATTACTTTCTTGCAGGAAAGCGATGGAATTGGTGCAGGATATACCATATTAAACCACCAGGGGAAAATGTATATGGGCACCAATCAGGGGCTTTTTGTGAAAAACTGGAATTCAGAACGACAGGATAGCGACTTTCAATTAATTAAAGGCACCAATGGCCAGGTGTGGTATTTAGGCTTACACGATGGTATTTTACTTTGCGGACACAACAAAGGGACTTTCATCATTGAAGGCAATAAAGCAACTCAAATCAGTAAAATACCGGGCGCATGGAAGTTTCACACCTTGAAACGTTTTCCAAACTCACTTATTGGTGGCACTTACAGTGGACTCACACTTTATAAAAAGGAAAATGGCAAATGGGTATATTCTGGTAATATCAGGGGATTTAATGAATCGTTTCGGGTTTTCGAGGAAGATGAGAACGGTGATTTGTGGATGAGTCATGGTTTTAAAGGGATATACAAACTCAAGATAGGCCAAACACTCGACAGTATCCCTTCGTACCGTTTTTACACTTCAGCCGATGGATTGCCAACCAATTATAATCTGAACGTTTTTAAAATCAAGGGTAAAATTGTAATCACGTCTAACTCCGGATTTTATGAGTATAATCAGGAAAACGACCGGTTTGAGAGCTCAACTTATTTTAATCAGATGCTTAGCCCGCTTAAAGATGTCTCCTATTTACACGAAGATATCCGGGGAAATATTTGGTATGTAGCCTGGGACCTTTCCAGAAACAAAGCAGGGGTCTTTCGCTTACAGGAAGACATGAGCTACCGGCATATCAGTGCCCCGTTTGGATTGTTGACTGGCCGTTTTATCAGTGGGTTCGAACATGTTTATGCTTATTCTGACGATCATATCTTCTTTGGGACTGAAGATGGGTTTGCTCATTATTCACCGGTCAGTAATTTCAGGCATAATCAGGAATTTTCTGCATATATTAACCGAGCTACAGCATCTTATCTCGATAGTAGTTTCTTTTTTGGACACAACCAAACAGAGGCTATAAACACTGAATATCAAGACTATATTTTCCCATACAAAGACAATACTTTCAGATTTTCCTTTACTACGCCAGCCTACGATAATCAGGGGAATATTGAATATAGTTTCCGATTGACCGGCTATAACAATAAATGGTCGGAATGGAGTAATACCACTTCGACTGAATATGCCAATGTTCCACCCGGTGACTACATTTTCAACGTAAAAGCACGCGATCAGCTGGGCATAGAAAGTTCTGTTGATTCACTAAAATTTACAATTCAACCACCCTGGTATAAATCTCTTTATGCCTATATGGTTTATTTTCTGCTTTTCATCGGTTTAATTTTTCTGATTATATGGATTGTCCTGAAGCGAATTGAGATTTCAAAGCGAAAGGAAAGATTAAAGCATCTGCGATCGTACCGGCAGAAAGAACAAGATTACAAGAGACAAGCATTAGTTGCTGAAAAGAAAATTATCAATCTGAAAAATGAAAAGCTGAAGATTGAAATGATACACCGCGACAAAGAACTAGCTAATCAGACTATGGACCTGATTCGGAAAAACAAGTTTCTTGTTAAGATAAAAGAAGAACTGGAAAAACTGAAAAAGTCAAGTTCTGATGAAGCTTTGCGAGATAAAATTTCGTCGCTTATTACAAAAATTGATAAAGATATTGACCATAAAAAGCAATGGGAAATATTTGAAACAGCATTTGATGAAGTACACGAGGATTTTCTCAGTCGCTTAAAAGAAAAGTATCCTGACCTTACCCCAAAAGAACTCCGCTTATGCGCTTATCTGCGTATGAATATTTCAACCAAGGAAATTGCTCCCCTTATGAATATCTCCACCAGGGGGGTAGAAATTTGCAGATATCGGGTAAGAAAAAAGCTGAATATCGACCGGGATCAGAACCTGACACGCCTGATTATTGATTTATAGATACAAAACTCCGATGTAGTATCAAAAAAAAGCTAATGTTGTAGTGAGTTTTATTTCATATTTTGACACATAAATCTGATATACAATATTTTAAAAATATATTTGATGTATTTATGATGTAATCAAATTTTGTATTTGATGTATTTTTGCTGTACCATTTTACTTTTAATAATATACTTTATCCCATAGCTTTGTCGAGAAATAAAATTGATGGCAAGATCAGTTTATTTATGAAACCATTTCTAAAACTTTATTTACTTATGAAAAAAGCAGTTTTAGCTCTTTTAATTTTGATGGGCTCTCTGGCAGGATTTGCACAGGGGCTTCAGGTGAAGGGAGTTGTGACATCGGCTGACGATGGGCAACCAATTCCCGGAGTTAGCGTTGTTGTAAAAGGCACGACGACAGGTATGATTACCGACATCAATGGAAATTACACCTTGAATGCAAGCGGTAATGCAACCCTGGTATTCTCATTTGTGGGGATGACATCACAGGAAATCCCCGTTAATAATCGGACAACGATCAATGTGGTTCTGAGTACGGAACAAACCGACATTGACGAAGTTGTAGTTGTGGGTTACGGTACTCAAAAGAAAAGTTTGGTTACCGGCGCCATTAGTAAGGTTAGTAACGACGACCTGAAAAAAACCGCTGATATGCGTGTTACTCAGGCTCTTCAGGGAAAAACAGCTGGGGTAGTCATTTCCAGTAACTCAGGACAACCGGGCGATCAGGTTTCTATCCGCATTCGCGGTATTGGAACAAATGGTGATGCCGAACCTCTTTACATCATTGATGGTTTGCCAATGAGTGGCGCCGGAACAGATTTCCTGAATTCAAACGACGTGGAATCAATTGAAGTTTTGAAAGATGCTGCTTCCTCGGCTATTTATGGTGCTCGCGGTGCAAACGGAGTTATTTTGATTACGACCAAAAGTGGGAAAAAAGATTCCAAAATGGTTGTGAATTACGATGGGTATTATGGAGTACAAAATCCCTGGAGAAAACTTCGTCTTCTTAATAGCCAGGAATATATAATGCTGACTAATGAAGCAGCTATGAATGCCGGGATGAATCCAAAATTCTCTGCTTCCGATATCGCTAATTTTACAGCAGATACTGACTGGCAGGATGAAATGTTTAATTACAACTCTCCGAAACAAAATCACTCCGTATCATTCAATGGTGGAAACGACAAGGTCACTTATTCCTCGTCACTTAACTATTTTTCACAAGATGGTATCGTTGCTGAAGGAAAATCGAAATTCGAGAAATTCAGTTACCGCATTAATACCGTTGCTGAATTCGGATTTCTGAAATTTGGGACAAACCTCAATCTTGCCCATATTATTAGCCGTGGTATCGAAACAAATACCCACTTCGGAACTGGTTTAGGACAGGCAATTAACATGCCTCCTATTGTGCCCGTAAAATACGAAGATGGAAGCTGGGCTACTCCTGAAGATTTTGGAGTTGGATTGCAGGAAATCACCAACCCGATTGCTTTACTCGATAAGCTGAATTCAAATACCAAAACAGATAAGCTGATTGGTGGTTTGTCGGCCGAAATCGACTTCAACAAAATTAATCCGGCATTGAAAGGTTTGACTTTCAAATCGACCTACAGTGGTGAATTTGCTCTGGTAAATAACCGTAATTACACCCCATTTTATTACCTCGATGCTATGCACTTTACCGT
>CAYRBM010000057.1:0-30034 GCA_964422425.1 uncultured Odoribacter sp. | reverse complement strand
GGACAGTTTCTTATCTTTTAGGGAGCGGGTGACTTTGAAGTCGTCCGCTCTCTGTCTTTAAAATAGATTTAGTTTAACCCGTCTATTTTGAAGTACGAAACCAGTTGCTTGAGATTTTCAGCCTGCTTCGAGATACTCTTCGAATTAATTGACAATTCAAATGAAGATTCAGCATTTTGCTGAGTTACAAGGTTCAGCTGCTGAATGCCCTGATTAATTTCTTCGGAACTGATTTTTTGTTCCACACTGGAAGCCGCAATCTGTTGGACTAACTCAGCGGTATGTTCAATATCGGGGATAATATTCATCAGTTTATCTCCGGTTTCCCTGGCCTGAAGCAACCCTTTTGAAGAAAGTTCATTAATTTCCTTGGCGGCCTGCTGCGACCGTTCGGCAAGCTTCTTTATTTCAGCAGCAACCACGGCAAAACCTTTACCTTGAATGCCGTATCTTGAAGCCTCGATGGCCGCATTAATTGCAAGCAGATTGGTTTGTTTGGCAATTTCTCCAACAATGGAAATCTTTTGAACAATGTTATTCATCGATTGAATCAGCGCACGGGTCGATTCATTTCCTTCCTGAATACCGATTGCAGCTTTCAAAGCTATCTTCTCAGTTTCAACTGCATTTCGGCTATTTTGCTGAATGCGGGTAAGCATTAATTCCATCGAAGTCGAAATTTCTTCGGAGGAAGCTGCCTGATTGTTGGCTCCATCAGCCATTCTTTCCGACGATTCCTGCAAATCCAGACTGCTGCGGGCGATGGTTTCAGAACTACGAATGATCTCGCTCATGATGGTTGTGAGCCTGGCCGCCATCACAGAAAGTGATTCTGCCAAATCGCCAATTTCATCATTTTGGTTGATCTCGAGTCTGGCATTCAGATTTCCGGTCGAGATTTTTCTGGCAAAATCTACTCCCCTCACTATGGGCGTACTGATTTTTCCCGCTATAAAATAGATGATGATGTACATTAGGATCAAACCAAGGGCGCCAGCAAAAAGAGCGCGTATCAGTACGTTTCTCGCTTCAGTCAGGATAACACTGGTTGGAACCTCAACACCAATAATCCAATTGGTTGGTTGACCTTTAATGGTAATTGGCTCAAATGAAACAAAGTATTCCTCTTTATTATTGGTATTGAGGTAAGTAAACGATCCTGACTGTTTGTTTTTGACCTGATCAAGTCCAGCCATAAAAAAGCTGCTATCTGCAGCCAGCGTCGAAAAAAAATCTTTCCCCGTAAATGATTGATCCGAATGAGCTATAACCATCCGGTTGCCTCCAATCATGTAGGAAACAGACTCTTCAAATGGCTTGATATCAGAAATTAACTTATTCATGTGGGCCAGTGAAATATCAATTCCGACAAGCCCGTCAAACTGGCCCGATATTCCCTGAATGGGCACAAAAAGTGCTGTCATGAGTGTTCCTGCCAACCCCTTCGTCACAGTATCATAATAAGGATCCCATATCATTTCCTGATTCAGATTTCGCGCGAGGTAGTAGATTCCCTTAATTTCATTATTGGTAGTATCGACCACTTCCTTTTGCATTTTCATCTGATTATCTGCCCGGTAACAGATGTTGCGAATTCTTCCGTTTTTCTTTTTGTAAGTTGGATCCAGAGCCCTGATTTCCCAGTAAAGTCCGATTGAGAGTATTTCAGGATTTTTTTCAAGGTTACTGTACAGAATTTGATCGAAAAGTGCATCGCGATGTTCCGGAGCATATTTTGGGTGATCAGCAAAAATATTCCGCATGGTCCGGGCCGTTTCCATCATCGAATTCAGTTCATCGGAAATTTTATTCCGGTATTCCCGGGTTGAACCTTTTACAATTTCGACTGACTTGGTGTAAGTGATATTTTTTTGTCTGTAACTAATATATCCAATTGCTGCACAATAAATTAATGTAGCGGCACTCAAGATATAGATATTCAGTTTTTGCTTTAAATTGAATCGGACCCGGCTCATAGAAATTGGGTTAAGGTGAAATCAGGTTTTTTGAGAAAAGCGCTTCAAAGGACTTATGTCGGCTGCCTAAGTTAAACATTAATTTGAATAATTGTTTCTGTCAATAAACTTTCAGGCTGGTACCTGAATCCAAAATCTTTTTCGGTATTTTGCAGTCATGTTCAGAGATAGTCTTTTTGCCGATGTCATATTGCCTTTGCCTTTCGATTACCGATTTACCTATCGGGTACCGGCGGCTTTCGAACCGAAAATGAAAACCGGAATCCGGGTCATTGTTCAGTTCGGCAAACGGAAATTTTTCTCGGCTTTAGTCTATAAGCTTCATCAAAACAAACCTTCAGGCGATTTCGAAATCAAAGACATTGAGGCTATCCTGGATGAGGAACCCATCATCAGCGAAAAACAAATTGCCTTGTGGGAGTGGATTGCCAATTACTATTGCTGTACGCTTGGAGAAGTATTCAAAGCCGCCCTGCCATCAGGTTTGAAGCTGGAAAGCCAGACCCGTATCAGTCTCAATCCCGAATTTGAATGGACTGAGGATTTAAGCGAAAAAGAAAATCTGACCCTGACCTTACTTGAGTCGCGAAAATCGGCAAGCATACTGGATTTGAACCAGTTTTTAGGACAACAATCGTCGTATGCCATTCTAAAATTGCTGCTCGAAAAAAATATGGTAATGGTTGAAGAACAGCTTCGTGACAGTTATAAACCAAAAGTGATTACGTGTGTTCGCCTGGGTAAAGCTTTTCAGACCGAAGAGAAACTTACTTCAGTTTTGGATTTGCTTTCGAGAAAAGCCAAAAAGCAGGAACAGCTTTTAAAGTATCTTTTGGCCGAAACGCTGTATAGTGATCAGGAATCTTCAGAAATCAGCAAAAAAGACCTTTTGCAAATCAGTAATGCCTCGGAAGCTGCACTGAAGGGACTGGAAGAAAAACAGATTGTGGAGATTTTTCAGAAAGAAATCGGTAGAATTGACCGAACTCCTGGGGAGGAATTATATATCAAGGAACTTTCAGAACCTCAGCAAACGGCATACAATGAAATTTGCAATCAATTTTCAAAGCAAAATACGGTTCTGCTAAACGGAGTTACATCCAGCGGAAAAACAGAGATTTACATCCGTCTGATTGAAGAACAACTGAAAGCAGGGAAGCAGATTCTGTATCTTGTTCCAGAAATTGGACTTACCACTCAGATTATTACCCGACTGAAAACAGCTTTTGGTGATTTGGCCGGAATTTACCACTCTAAATTTAACGATGCCGAGCGGGTCGAAATCTGGTTTAATGTGTTGAACAATCGAAACAAGCCCAATGAGAAACCATACCAGGTTATACTTGGAGCTCGCTCATCCATCTTTCTCCCATTCCAAAATCTGGGTCTGATCATTGTTGACGAAGAACATGAAAATTCTTATAAACAGTTCGATCCAGCCCCAAGATACAATGCACGCGACATGGCTATTTTATTAGGGAATATTCATGGAGCAAAAGTTTTGCTGGGCTCAGCAACACCGTCATACGAAACCTATTTCAACGCGCGTGCCGGGAAATATGGGCTGGTAAATCTTACTGAACGTTTTCAGGGAATTGAAATGCCCGAATTGGTTGCTGCCAACACCCTGGAAGCTCAGAAAAGGAAGCTGATGCATTCGATCCTCTCACCTGAGTTGTACAATGAGATTTCCGTCGCGTTGAAAAATAAGGAGCAGGTTATTCTTTTTCAGAATCGAAGAGGATTTGCCCCTTTTGTCCAGTGTAACAAATGCGGATGGATTCCGAAATGCAAATACTGCGATGTCAGCAAAACTTACCACAAAAACAGGGAAAGTTTGATTTGCCATTACTGCGGACATACCACTTCAGTGGTTAGTACTTGTCAGGAATGTGGTTCAGAAGAAATAGTCCCGCGCGGTTTTGGTACCGAAAAAATCGAAGATGAAATTACTCTTTTGTTTCCTGAAGCTCGTGTAGCCCGAATGGATCTGGACACTACGCGTGCAAAAAAGGCTTATGACCAGCTAATCTGGCAATTCGAAACGGGGAAAATCGACATTTTGGTTGGAACACAGATGATTACTAAGGGGCTAGATTTTGATCATGTCAGTGTGGTTGGTGTTTTGAATGCAGATTATTTGCTGAATTATCCTGATTTCAGATCATACGAACGCAGTTTTCAGTTGATCATGCAGGTTAGTGGACGAGCCGGAAGAAAGAATAAACGGGGGAAAGTGATTGTCCAAACATTCCAACCCAATCATCCGGTAATTCAGGATGTAATTTCCAACGATTATTACCGGCTCTTCAGCCAACAGATGGCTGAGCGAAAGCTTTTCAGATACCCCCCGTACTACAGGCTTATTAAAGTCGTGGTAAAACATCAAAATAAAGACAGACTTGATCTGGCAGCCGGACATTTGGCCTCCTCTCTGCGTTCGTTGTTTAACCGAAATGTTCTAGGACCAGAATATCCGGTTGTTAGTCGCATTCAAAACTGGTTTCAAAAAGAAATTCTGATCAAAATTCCGCGCGACGGAAAAATACAAGAGGCCAAAACAAAAATCATGGAGATTATTTATCACACCAAATCGCAGCCAAATAACAGTCAGCTGATTATTTATGCCGATGTTGATCCGATGTAGAAAGTCTGGTAAAATAATTCAATGCTGAGCTTCTATTTTTGCTGAAATCTCACCTGAAATCCCGCATCAAACCTAAAAAAACCTGAAATTTTTCTTTCTCCTGAAGTAGATGAGAATGGTCTTGTTTGTCCTTTTAGCACCAACTGCGCAACCTGACTTTCGGTGATTTTTTTGCCGTCTAACTCAAAGGGAATACGCACTTTACAGCCTCCGCGAAAGTTGGTGCAGCCATACGCCGTATTGCCTTTTACAATCTCGGCAACTTTGCACGACGGACAAATCAGCTTTTCGGGTTCGGCCTCCGAAAATGTAATTTTGAAATCTTCGGTCAGTTCCAAAAAACCGTCCACCGATTCATCTTCCTGCTTAAAACCCTTTATCAGCACGGTTTTCCCCTTTTCGGCCAATCGTTTAATTTGTGCTTCGGTGAGTTTTTTGCCCAAAAATTCAAACGGAATGATAAACCGGCAGCCTTCTTTCCAATCGGAACATCCCCAGGCGTTTTTGCCTTTTTTCAGGACTCCCTTTTTACAGGCAGGGCAGATTGTTTCGGTTGGTTCTGCCGGGGCAGCTTTCTCCTTTTTCTCCGGAACGGCTGGTTCTTCAGGCGCAAGGGCAATGTTTTTCCGAGGCGAGCGTTTCACCTGTTCGACCACCTCGGTAACCATCTGCTTCATTTCGTCCATGAAATGCGCAACATCGTATTGCCCCAGTTCGATCATCCGGAGTTTTTTTTCCCATTGCCCGGTGAGTTCGGCCGATTTCAGCAATTCATTTTCGATGGTGTCAATCAGATCGATTCCGGTCGGTGTGGCCACCAACCGTTTGCCCTCTTTTTTCACATATTTTCTCCTGAAAAGCGTTTCGATGATGTTGGCGCGGGTGGATGGGCGTCCAATCCCATTTTCTTTCATCAGTTCGCGCAATTCTTCGTCGTCAACCGTTTTTCCGGCGGTTTCCATCGCGCGAAGCAAACTGGCTTCGTTCAGGTATTTGGGCGGCTGGGTAAACTTTTCGAGCAACCCGGGTTCATGCGGGCCATGTTCGCCGGTGACAAAAACCGGCAATATATTCTCGTCGCTCTGAACCGGATTTTTCTCATTCATATAAACGGCACGCCATCCCGGTTCCAGAATTTGCTTCCCGGTGGCCTTAAAATCGTGCGTTCCGGCTTTGGCTTCCACCGTTGTGTTGGCCACCTTGCAATCGGGATAAAACACCGAAATAAACCGCTTGGCCACCATGTCAAAAACCTGCCTTTCCGATTGGTTCAGGTCGGCACGATATTGCCCGGTAGGAATAATAGCATGGTGATCGGTGATTTTTTTGTCGTCGAAAACCTTGTTCGATTTACGTATTTTTTCCTGAAGCAGCGGTGCAGTGAGCGTTTCGTAGCCTTTCAGATTTTTCAGGATGCCCGGCACTTTCGGGTAAATATCGTCGGAAAGATAGGTCGTATCGACACGCGGATAGGTGGTCAGTTTCTTTTCGTACAGCGACTGGATGGTTCGCAGCGTATCTTCAGCCCCCATGTTGAATTTTCGGTTGCAATCCACCTGCAGCGACGTTAAATCGAATAGGCGCAAAGGTGCTTCGGTGTTGTTTTTGGTTTCTATTTTACCAATAACCAGCTCATATTTGCTGATTTCTTCCAGAATTTGCGCGGCTTCTTCGCGATTTTGAAACCTTCCGGAAGCCGACGAAAATGTGGCTTCGCGATAAATGGTTTTAATTTCGAAATATGGTTCGGGCTGAAAGGAATCGATTTCTTTTTGCCGGTTGACGATGATGGCGAGGGTAGGGGTTTGCACCCGGCCAATCGACAAAACCTGCTTATTTTGGCCGTATTTCAGGGTGTAAAGGCGCGTGGCGTTCATGCCCAGCAGCCAGTCGCCAATGGCGCGGGCGCTTCCGGCGGCATACAAATTATCGAACTTTTTACCGTCCTGTAATTTCTGAAAACCCTCGCGGATAGCTTCTTCGGTCAGCGACGATATCCACAATCGTTTGACCGGAGCCGTACATTTGGCTTTCGACATTACCCAACGCTGAATCAATTCTCCTTCCTGGCCGGCGTCGCCACAGTTGATTACCTCATCGGCGGCCTGCATCAGTTTTTCGATCGTAGCAAACTGCTTTTTTACGCCATCGTCGTCAATCACTTTGATGCCAAATTTCTGCGGAATCATGGGTAACTGGCGCATGTCCCAGAATTTCCAGCGATCGGTGTAATCGTTGGGTTCTTTCAGGGTACACAAATGCCCGAATGTCCAGGTCACCTGGTAGCCGTTTCCTTCGAAATAGCCGTCGCGACGGACATTGGCGCCTAAAATCTGCGCCAGTTCTTTGGCCACACTGGGCTTTTCGGCAATACAAAGTTTCATTTCCAGAGTTGCGGGTTACGTGTTTCGGGTTGCGTGATCAGGGAAATTCAAGTTGATTGCATATTGGATATTCAAATTTCCTTGTTACTTGTTTCTTATTCCTGAATACGATTTCGATAAAGTTTGGAGTTGGAAAAATGTTTAATTGTTTAATGGTTAAATTGTGGGATAGCCATTTGACCATACAACCATTTGACCATACAACCATTTAACCATTTAGCCATATAACTATTAGCCTTTTAACCTGATTCCATTTTCTTCAAGCGCAATAAACCTCTTTTTATACAGTGCGCCAATGGCGGCCTTGAAATTCTTTTTGCTGATTTTAAATGTCTTGTATATTTCTTCCGGTGAACTTTTATCAGTCAATGGTAAAAATCCTTTGTTTTTCTGAAGTTCAGCAATGATGCGATCGACAAATGAGCTGATTTTTTCATAGCCGATTTTTTCCAGTCGCAGGTCGATCTTTCCGTCGGGCCTGATTTTTTTGATGTAGCCTTGTACTTTGTCGCCCGGATTCAAGGTTTGGAAAACCTCGTTTTTGTACAAAATTCCCAAATGGCAATTGTCGATGATCGCATTGTAGCCCAGGTCGGTTTCGTTGACAATGATCAGGTCAACTTCTTCGTTCTCGTCGTAATCAACCGGAATATTGCCTAAAAACTGCTCGATTTTCGAGGAAGCGGCAATGCGTTTGGTGTCGGTGTCGAGGTAAACATACACGAGGTATTTTTCGCCAACTTCCATTGGTTTGCGCTGCTCGCGGAAAGGCACAAACAAATCTTTGGGCAGTCCCCAATTGAGGAATGCACCCACCGGGGCTACCGAAACCACTTCGAGAAGGGCAAATTCTTCGACCATCGCCAACGGTTTTTCGGTGGTGGCCAGCAAACGGTCTTCCGAATCGAGATAAATAAATACTTCCAGAACATCGCCCAACTTGGTTCCTTCCGGAACATAGCGTTTCGGCATCAGTATTTCGCCCAGATCGCCGCCGTCGAGGTAAATTCCGAAGTCAACTTCTTTCAGTACTTCCAGATGATTGAGTTTTCCTATTTGTATCATAATGAGTTTCAATTTTGAGGTTGTATCAAGTATCAAGCTTCAAGTATCAGTATGAATATTTTATCTTGATACTTGATACTAAAATCTTGTATCTTTTTTATTCCCATCCCGACGCCAAAATATCGGCAATATGGATGGGTTTGATTGGTATGTTGTTCTTCAGAATGTAACCTTCCAGATTCATGATGCAGGAGGCTTCAGTCGAAATGATGTATTCGGCGCCGGTTTTCAGGGCGTGTTCCACCTTTTGCTCGGTCATGGCGGTTGAGATAGCGGTGAATTTTGCAGAAAAAGTTCCGCCAAATCCGCAGCAGGTTTCGGTGTCTTCCATTTCGACCAGCTCCAGTCCTTTTACTTTCGAAAGCAACAGGCGCGGTTCCTGTCGGATACCGTATTCGCGCAAAGCCGTGCAGGCATCGTGATAGCAGACTTTGTGCGGAAATTCGGCTCCGAAATCGGTAAAATTCAGGTGATTCACCAGATAGTCGGTCAGTTCGAAAATGTTCCGGTTCAGTCGCTGGTAATCTTCAAAACCGGTTTGTCCCTTTTTAAATAAATCAGGATAATAGTTTTTGATAAAACCGGTGCAAGAAGCCGACGGGCTGACGATGTGCCGGTCGTTCGGGAAATCGCGGATGAATTTTTGAGCCAGTGTTTTGGTCTCGTCCCAGTAGCCGCTGTTAAACGACGGTTGTCCGCAGCAGGTTTGCTCCGGATTGTAGTTCACTTCAAGCCCGGCGCGGCGCAGCAGTTTTACCGTGTTAAATGCGGTATCAGGATAAATCTGATCGATGAAACAGGGAATAAAAAGATCGACAATCATAACCGATTTTATTTGCGTTGAAGTTACCAAAGACTTTCCTTAAAACAAAAAAGCTGCCCGATTTGAGCAGCTTTGCACGGGAGGAGCGACTCGAACGCCCGACACTCGGTTTTGGAGACCGATGCTCTACCAACTGAGCTACACCCGTATCCGTTTTGCGAGTGCAAATATAGTAATTACTTTTTCACAACCTAGAGAATTTTTTGATTGAACCTGAAATTTTCTGAATGAAACAGGCCTTTTCCGAATGCCTGTGCGCTGACTTTTTCAAAATCAACCAAATAAAACCGAAAACATTTTTCGCCGGAAAAAGCCGGAAATAAAAAATGCCGTCCTTTACAGAAACGGCATTGTTGAGATTGTTGACTTCGCTACTTGATTTTTATTTCTTTGGTTTCGCCATTTTTGGTAAGCAATGCTTTGTTATCGCAGGTTCCGTCGCCAAAATCGATGGTCCAACTCTGACTGTTGCTGGTTGAAACGGAAACTACACCGCTAACCATGTGATGGCAAGCCACTTTAAATACCAGCGGTTTGTCGGACGTGACGATTTTGGTCACTTTCACTCCAGAAACTCTGGTAAATTCAACCGTTCCCCAACTAACGACCTGGTTGTCGGCCGGATTCAAAACTTTGTTGCGCTGGTACTGGCGTGTTTGATTTGCTTTGCGGGTTGCTGTTCCTTCGCCATCAGGGAAAGTAATGGTCACATTTTCGGAAATAACTGCTGTGCGAATGTTATTCTCCTGGTCTTTGCTGATGGTTTTGGTGACGCTTCCTTCAATTTTCTTTCCGTCAACCGTGTAGTTTTCGAATGATTTATCCCGCACCGATGGGAAAGTTGTAAAGGAAGCTGAAGTTACAATGATTTTTCCGGAGCGGACTTTTCCATCTTTTCCGGTGCAGGAAGTTCCGAAATCGATGGTCATCACCTGCGGGTTGGAGGTTTTGTTCACGGTTACTACCGGACAATCGCCCAGGTAGGCATTGTCAATTGTGGCCGATTTCAGCAACAGAAAATTGGCATCGAGGGCTTCGTCAACCATCAGGTCGATGTCGGCCAACGTCTCTTCGGCCAGAGTTTCCTGCTGACTAATTGCAACTTCATCGATAGCGGGATTTACTTCATCTTTCTGACAAGCAAATGCTACTGATAATAGGATTGTTAAAGCGAAAAACATTTTTAACTGTTTCATAAGGCAAGCTTTTTAAAATGTTTAAATTGTGATTGATTTACCGTTAAGAAACCAGCTTTTGCGAAAAGTTAAATCCGGAAATAATTTTTTTTGCAGTATGCGCTGATTGGTTCCAAACCGCTTAGCGCGTAAAAACAGTTTTAAAATTTTTCGGAATTATCGGATAATTGGTTTTGTTGAAAATAAGGAAAATAAAGAAGGAAGCTTTTTTCCCACGAAGTGGGTGAATTTGAATAACCCCGTACGACGCGGAAGAACCCGGAGAGGGTTCAACTATATAATATTGAACCCTCTCCGGGTTCCGGTCTCGTTGGGTTTATTTCCTCCGGTTTACACCGGAGGTTATTCAAATTCAAACCCGTTGGGTTTAAAAAACAAATGAGTTTTAAATAGGTCTTTTATATCATTAACCATTTAGCCGATAAATCCGAAATTTTTTGATATGGAATTTAACTTTCGTTAGTTTTAAACATCCAACAATCCAAACCGTCAATCCGAAGGAATTTAATGAGTGAGACGTCCGACGCATATTTATTTTCGTTGATAAAGAATCCGGCCACGCGCGATAAAGGCTTTTTGCAGCTGATGAACGAATACCAGAAACCATTGTACTGGCATATTCGACGGTTAGTCGTATCGCACGAAGATGCCGAGGATATTTTGCAGGAAACGTTTGTGAATGTTTACCGGTTTGCCGATTCGTTCAAAGGCGAAAGCCGCGTGTTTACCTGGTTGTACCGGATTGCTACGAACGAATGCACACGGCACTTCAGGAAAAACAAGAACTGGCTGAAAAATGCAGAACTCATAACCGATAAAATGATGGGCGACCTGACCGGAACAGACTCGGACGACAGCGAGCGGATGCTGGTTAAATTTCAGCAAGCCATTTTGAAACTTCCGGAGAAGCAAAGACTGGTTTTTAACCTGAGATATTACGACGAACTGAGCTACGAAGAAATCGCACAAATTCTCGATTCTTCGGTAAATACGCTGAAAACCAATTACCACTATGCCTGCGAAAAGATTAAACAACATTTAATAGAACATGCCTGAAATGGAAATAAAACACGATAATATGAATCATCCCGATAATTTCCCCGGAATAGGAAAACGGTTGCCGTATCGTGAACCTGAAGATTTCTTTGACCAACTTCCGGAGCGAACACTTGAAAAAGCCAGACAGCGAACCCGATCCAAATCGAGTTTACGTATTGTTTGGAAAGCAGTGGCTGTGGCTGCCTCCGTTGCTGCGGTTGTTTTTCTGGTTATTCTTAGTCAAAATGAACCTCAGGTACCCGTGGTTGCCGAAATAAAAACTGAGGAGGTTGAACCACCTGTAATTCAGGAAGAACACGTATCGGCAGTTGAGAAGGAAACCGACACACCAAAAGTGACCGTGCCGCAAAAAGAACAAACCATTGCCAGTCCTGAAGAGAATGTCGGCGATGTTTTGGCTGACCTGACTGACGAAGAACTGTTGCAGATGGCTGCGATGTTTGAGGCTGACCTGTTTACCGAGGATAGAAACATGGACAATTAAAAATGAAGACGATGAAGAAATTACTTACCATATGGTTGATTGCATTTTCCTTTTTGATGACTTTTTTTGTCGAAGCTCAAAATCCCGACCGTTTTCCACGAATCAGGGAGCGAATAGCCCAGGCCAAACTGCACGAAGTTCGGTTTCAGCTCAGGCTTGATCAGCCTACTTTTGAGCGGTTCAGACCCATTTACCTGAGGTACGAAAGCGAGATTTCAAACATCGATTTTCGTGATTTGGCGAAGATGATGCGGGTGAATGCCGACAGCCTTTCGGTGCAGGAGGCGGATGAAATGATTGTAAACCAATTAGAAACTACCAAACGTATCGTTACAATCCGGGAGAAGTATTACCGTGAATTCCGAAAAGTATTGGAGCCACAGCAAATTATCAAATTGTATCAAACCGAGGCTGAATTGCGGAAAAAAGTGATGCAGGAAATGAAGCGCCGGATGATGAATCGGTAAAACTTATTTTTTACCTTCACTGCCCAATTTTCAAACTTCGGGTCATGTCCAAAATTTTCCAGGGCGTCGAAAAAAATATGGCGATCATTTTCGGTGTCACGCTTATTGCCGTTATGGGGATTGCCAGTATTACTCCTGCTTTTCCGGGAATCATCAGTTATTTTGGAATTTCGACCCAACAGGTAGGTTGGCTGATTGCCGCATTCACCCTTCCCGGCGTTTTTCTGACTCCGGTAACCGGCATTTTAGCCGACCGTTTCGGACGAAAACTGGTGTTGGTCCCCTCGTTGTTTATCTTCGGAATAGCCGGTTTTTTATGCTCTTTCATGCGCGATTTTCATTCGCTGCTCGTGCTTCTGTTTGTCGAAGGAATTGGTGCAAGCGGGCTTTCAAGCATCAATATTACCCTGATTGGAGACCTTTATTCCGGAGAAAAACGGACTGCACTGATGGGCTACAACGCCAGCATCTTGAGTATCGGAACGGCAGCTTATCCGGCATTGGGCGGATTTATAGCTGCATTTGGCTGGCAATACATTTTTTACCTGCCACTACTGGCCATTCCACTCGGCATCTTTGTCATTTTTGGCCTCAATAATCCGGAGCCGAAAGATCACCAAACATTGAGCGAGTATTTCCGGCGAATCTGGAAAAGCATTAACCAGTCGAGCGTATGGGGACTATTCATCGTTAATTTATTGCTGTTTGTGATTCTTTACGGTGCGTACCTGACTTATTTTCCCATCTTACTTTCCGAACGTCTGCAAGCCACTTCTGTTCATATCGGGTTGCTCATGTCGGTTATGTCGCTGATCACGGCAATTATGTCGTCGCAGTTGGGACGTTTGAATCGTTTGCTTCGGGCACGCACGCTATTACTGGTTGGTGTAAGCTTTTATTTGCTTTCTATGCTCTCACTGCTTTTTGCCAACGAATGGTGGCAGGTGGCTGTTTCTGTGATTATTTTTGGTTTGGGGCACGGACTCATGGTGCCTTCCGTTCAGAATATTTTGGTGGGATATACCACGATTAAGGAACGGGCCGCATTCATGTCTTTCAACAGCATGGTTTTACGCATCGGACAAACACTGGGTCCTTTGGTCGTTGGTATTTTCTATTCGATTGGCGGATTGCAAGGATCGTATATAGCCGGTGCAGCAGTTGCAATTATCATGATGATGATAATTGCAGGAATGATTAAAAACCTGAAATAACTAACAGCGACCCATTAAATATTCAGCAACTTCTGTATTTCCAACAAGTTGGTATCAATCGAATGATTAAGTTTTACGGCTTTGTTGAATGGCACATGCACAATCTTTTCATTGTCGAGTCCGATCATGATGCTTTTTTGATCGTCGAGCAACGCATCGATAGCTGCTACACCCATTTTAGTGGCATTTACTCGATCTTTGGCTGTTGGCCGGCCCCCGCGCTGGATATGTCCAAGAATCGACACACGCACATCTAAATCGGGATGTTCTTTCCGCACCTGTTCGGCAATTTTCAATGCACCTCCGGCTTCGTCTCCTTCGGCCACCATCACGATGCCGCTGGTTTCTTTGTTTTTATAACCTTTGCTGATGAACTTTTTTAGGGCGTCATGCTGTTCGTGCGATTCAGGAATTAAGATAACCTCAGCGCCACAGGCAATTCCGCTGTTCAAAGCCAGCAAGCCCGCTTCACGGCCCATCACCTCGACAAAGAAAATCCGTCCGTGCGAACGGGCTGTATCTTTTATTTTATCTACTGCTTCAACGACTGTATTCAGAGCAGTATCGTAACCAATGGTGTAATCGGTTCCATACATGTCGTTGTCAATCGTTCCCGGGATTCCCACAAACGGAATGTCATATTCCTGCGACATAATCAGAGCGCCGGTGAACGAACCATCACCGCCAATGACAACCACCGCATCAATTTCGGCTTTTTTGAGTTGCTGGTAAGCTTTCTCACGTCCTTCCGCTGTTCTGAATTCAGCACTGCGGGCTGTTTTCAGCATTGTTCCACCCAACTGCAAAATTCCACTCACATCCGACGATTTCAGGTTAACAAAGTCGCCCTCAATCATTCCCTGGTAGCCCCTGCGAATTCCAACAACTTTCAATTTATGAGCCATTGCAGCGCGGGTGACCGCACGAATAGCCGCATTCATTCCGGGAGCATCGCCGCCCGACGTAAAAACCCCGATTTTCTGCAATTTTTTTCTCCGTAGAGATGTCTCTGATGAGTTATCTTTCATTACCATAATTTTCAACTTTTTTGGATAATACTGCAAAGTAACGGTAAGTTCGGCGATTGTGTATCAATCAGAAAATATCTTTCCGAAGATTAATGAAGACTTAAATTTGAGTGATTCGGGCGGCAACCTTTTCCATCAGCCAGGGTGGTGTGGATGTTGCTCCGCAAATGCCAACAGTTTCGGCGCCCGAAAACCATTCTTTCAGCAACTCATCGGGTGACGAGATAAAATGTGTGCGCGGATTGTTTTTCAGGCAAACATGGAATAGAACCTGCGCATTGGAACTGTTTTTGCCGCCCACAAAAATAACCACGTCAAACCTGGCGGCAAACTTTTCGAGGTGTGGTACACGATTCGAAACCTGACGGCAAATGGTGTCATGGGTTTCAATTTTTCCTGAAGTGGCATTCTCCTGAAGTTTCTGATTCAGCAATTTAAAATCATCAACCGACTTGGTAGTTTGCGAAAAAACAACGACCGGGCGCGCCGGATCAACTTTTTGGAAATCATCGGGAGAATCGATGATAATGGCTGAATCGTTGGTTTGGCCAGCCAATCCGGTAACCTCGGCATGTCCACGATGACCAAAGATCACTACCTGACCATTTTCTTCCTTCATTTGTTCGGCCGCTTTTTTTACTCTTTGCTGAAGTTTTAAAACAACCGGACAAGTTGCGTCAATCAGCGTGATGTTGTTTTGCCGTGCATATTCGTAGGTTGATGGCGGTTCGCCGTGCGCCCTGATCAGCACTTTACAATCTTTCAGCCTGAAAAATTCATCGTGAGTAATCGTCTGCAATCCCAGTTCCTGAAGTCGATTCACTTCCAGTTCGTTGTGCACAATATGACCAAGCGAATACAGCTTTTCGGCTGTTTTCAGCGTCTCTTCCGCCTTGCCAATGGCATTCACCACTCCAAAGCAAAAGCCCGATTTTTGGTCAATTTCGATGATCATTTGTTTTATGCTTTGAAATTACATAGACAGGGCATGCCCTGTCCCTACAGTATTTAATACAACCTCTCTTCTACCCTTTTAATCGCCCATTCCAACTGTTCTTCGCGAGTCATCGAACTATTGTCTAATACAATAGCGTCATCGGCTTTTTTCAATGGACTGGTTTCGCGGGTGGAGTCAATGTAATCGCGTTCTACCACATTTTTCAGGATTTCGTCGAATGAAACCTGTTCGCCTTTAGCTGTCAGCTCGTCGAACCGGCGTTGGGCGCGGATTTCGGGAGAAGCGGTTACAAACAATTTAAGTTCGGCATCGGGAAAAACAACCGTACCAATGTCGCGGCCATCCATCACAATGCCCTTGTTTTTGCCCATTTCCTGCTGTAAATGAACCATTGCAGCGCGCACTTCAGGAATGGTTGCCACCGGGCTCACGTTTTGCGAAACAGGTAACTGGCGGATTTCATCTTCCACATTCTCGCCGTTCAGGAAGGTGTCGCTCTTTTGTTTTTCCAGATTATAGCGGAATTCAATTTGAATTTGCGGTAGCAGGCTGATGAGTTTTTCGCGATTGACAGCTCCGTCATCAATCAGGTTATTTCGCAGGGCAAAGAGCGTAACCGCCCGGTACATCGCTCCACTGTCGATAAAAATATATCCGAAATTTGCAGCTACCGCCTTGGCAATCGTGCTTTTCCCGCACGACGAATGCCCGTCGATGGCCACAATTATTTTGCGTTTGGTCATTTTTTGAAGTTTGCCACAAAGATAAAGGGATTTTTCAATACTCCGGGCGCGACTTCGCGTCACAATCCGAGTCGGGTCACAACCTGAATTTCTTCAGCTTTGTTTTATTCCTCGTTTTGTAATTTCCCCGGCAATCAAATAACTTATTCAGCAGAAACAACTTTACTAAAACGAAAATAACATGCAAAAAAACTCGATGAAAGCTCTGGCTTTGGCGATTTTGGGATTCGGTTTTGGACTGAAAACCAACGCGCAGGATGAAGCCCGGTTGATGCGCTTTCCGGACATCAACAAAAACCTGATTGCATTTGTGTATGCCGGCGATATTTGGTCGGTTGACTCGAATGGCGGAGAAGCTCGCCGATTGACTTCCCACGCCGGACAGGAATTGTTTCCAAAGATTTCACCCGACGGAAAATGGATTGCCTTTTCAGGAGAATACTCCGGAAGCCGCCAGATTTTTGTGATGCCTGTTGAAGGAGGCACTCCCAAACAATTAACCTGGTACAATTCGGTGGGCGTGATGCCTCCACGCGGAGGCTATGATCATGTCGTGCTCGACTGGACTTCGGACAGTAAAAACATCCTGATTCGCGCCAACCGCACACCGCTGGGCGACCGCAACGGGAAATATTACCTGGTGAGCATTGAAGGCGGACTCGAAAAACCGCTGCAGATTTTCAATGGTGGTTTCGGCGCCCTTTCGCCCGACGATAAGAAGATTTGCTTCACGCCGGTCGATCGCGAATTCCGCACCTGGAAACGCTACAAAGGTGGCCGGGCAACCGATTTGTGGATTTATGATCTTGAAAACAACACATCGGAACAAATAACCGACTTTGCCGGAACTGACCAGCTTCCAACCTGGTTTGGCGACAACATCTATTTTGCCTCCGACCGCGACCTGAAACTCAACATTTACCAGTACAACACCAAAACGAAAGCGCTGAAACAACTGACAACGCATGCCGATTTTGATTGTATGTGGCCTTCCGGAGAAAACGGGCAAATAGTGTATGAAAACGGTGGATTCCTTTATAAACTGAACCTGCAAACCGGCAAGGAAGAAAAAGTTAAAGTGAGCATTCATTTCGACAACCCGAACATCGTTCCGTATTATAAAAACGTTCGCGATTTTGTGCAGGCGTACGAAATTTCGCCCACCGGAAAACGTGCGCTGATTTCGGCCCGCGGCGATATTTTCTCCATTCCGGCTGAAAACGGACCCACCATTAACCTGACCAACACGCAAGGGGTGCGCGAAATCTATCCACGCTGGTCGCCGGATGGAAAGTACATTTCGTATTATTCGGACGCTTCGGGCGAGTATGAAATTTACCTGCTCGAAAACAAAAAAGGTGCAAGCCCGAAACAGCTGACCAGTGGCTCAACCGCCTGGAAATACGATTCGGAATGGTCGCCCAACAGCAAGTATTTGTTGTATTTCGACCGCACGATGCAGCTCAAACTGACCAATGCTGAAACGGGTCAAACAACCGTTGTGACTCATGCCGACCGCGACGAAATCCGCTCCTATTCCTTTTCTCCCGACTCGAAATGGATTACTTACGACAAGGAAGGAGCCAACGGATTGGGAGCAGTTTGGGTGTATAACATTGAAAAAGCCCAGAATTATCAATTGACGGACGATCGTTTTAATGATGGTTCACCGGTGTTTTCAACCGACGGAAAGTACATTTATTTCGTGTCCGACCGCGATTATAACCTCGCATTCTCCAGCTTCGAGTTCGACTATTTATACAACCGTTCGAGCCGGATTTACGCTGTTGCACTGAAAGCTGATCAGCCCAAACTTTTTGCTGATAAAAACGATGTGGAACCGGTGAAAGCCAAAGAAACTGAAAAACCAAAGGAAGAGCCTAAAAAGGACAGCAAAGCAAAAACTGAAACCAAGCCAGCTGCTGCTGAAGCCAATCAGGTTTTGATTGATTTCGACGGCATCAATTCGCGGATTACGGCTTTCCCAATGGCTGCCGGAACTTACCGCAATTTAGTTGCTATCGACGGTGGACTGTTATACATTGGAGAAGGTTCGCTCCGGAAATTTACCATCGACGATCAAAAAGACGAAGAAGTGATGGACAAAGTGCAGCAAGCCGTTGTCAGCGCCGATGGCAAAATGATGATTTACCGCTCCGGACGTGATTTTGGTATTACCAAACTGTCAACTGGTCAGAAATCAGGCGCAGGGAAGCTGAACCTCGACGACATGGTGATGAAAATTGATCCGAAGAAAGAATGGGCCCAGATTTATACCGACGGATGGCGCATTTTCCGCGACTATTTCTACGTGAGCAACATTCATGGCGTTGACTGGAAAGCTATTCATGACCGCTACACCCCGATGGTTGAGCACGTGAGCCACCGCGCCGATCTGGACTATATTCTCGGTGAAATTGTTTCGGAAACCAACACAGGCCATACTTACGTGGATTGGGGCGATTTCGAGCGTGTAAAACGTGTGGATACCGGTTTGCTGGGCGCCGAATTGAAAGCTGATCCCGCTTCAGGAAAGTACCAGATTGCAAAAATTTACGACAGCGAGAACTGGAACGATGCCCGCCGCTCGCCTTTAACAGAACAGGGAATAACTGTAAAAGAAGGCGACTACCTGCTGGCCATAAACGGAACAGAATTGAGTTTGGCTAAAAATCCATACGAACTGCTCGAAAACACAGTCGGCAAAACAGTCGAGATTACGGTAAATTCCAAACCCGAGATGAAGGACGCCAAGAGATTTACCATTCGGCCAACTGCCAGCGAACTGGAATTGCTAAGTCTGACCTGGGTAAACGAGCGCCGTGCGATGGTTGATAAGCTTTCGGGAGGCCGGATTGGCTATATTTATGTGCCCAACACTTCAACCGACGGCAACCGTGAATTGTTCCGCGGGATGTATGCCTATAATGAAAAAGAAGCGTTGATTATTGACGACCGTTACAATGGCGGTGGTTTCATTCCTGATGTGATGACCGACCTGCTCGACCGCAAAACATTGAGCTACTGGCAACGTGCCGGTTTGTCGCCCATGAAAACGCCCGGAATTGCGCACAATGGCCCGAAAGTAATGTTGACCAACGGATATTCTTCTTCCGGTGGCGATGCATTCCCGTATTATTTCCGCAAAAAAGGATTGGGAACATTGATCGGAACCCGCACCTGGGGCGGTTTGGTGGGTATGTCGGGCAATGCCGGATTGGTTGACGGCGGCTATATTGCTGTTCCGCGTTTCGGCATTTTCGACGAAAACGAACAGTGGATCATTGAAGGAACCGGCGTAACTCCCGATATCGAAGTGGTTGACCGCCCGGAGCAACTAGCCAAAGGAATTGATCCGTGCATCGAAAAAGCAGTGGAAGTTTTGCTGAAACAATTGCAGGAAAAACCGGTTAAAAAGGTAACTGCTCCTGCCCCGCCCGACCGTTCGAAATGGCATGAACAGATGAAATAGCAACACATTTCATAAATGAAAACCCGGATAATAATTCGTTATCCGGGTTTTTAATTAAACAGATTTGTGGGTTCAGGTTTTTCACCCAACAACAGAAGAAACTACTTTTTAACGGTTACTTTCTCTACCAGCCATTTTCTAAGTTTCTCATTTTGTTCGGGATAAGTCCAATGTCCGGTTTCCTCATAAATAGTTAATTCTTTAGGAGACTGAATTACATTATATGCCGAATACATTGAAGTTGGAGGACAAGTCACATCATTATATCCCCATGAATAATAACCCTGAACTTTCACCTGACGGGCAAAATTCACCACGTCGTAATATTTCGAAGTTTCAATCTTGTCGGGTTTGGCATTGAATGCTTTATTCCAGTCGTTAAACATGTGAGGCCACCCTCCTGCCCTTCCGTGCAGGTAACCAGTAAGGTCGCAAAGCGCCGGATAAAATGCCGCCAGGTATTTCACGCGCGAATCCAGTCCGGCAGTTACAATCGACAAAGCACCACCCTGACTTCCACCGGTAACGGCCAATGTAGAGCCATCAAATTCGGGCAACGAATAAATGAAATCAATTGCACGAACACAACCTAAATAAACCCGCTTGTAATAATAGCGGTCGCGGTCGTCGAGGTTGAAAAAAGGATAACCATCGAGAGTAGTTTTCCCTAAATCAAGATAAACCGATGGATCCAGAGTTACCGGAATGCCATGAATACCAATTTCAAACGTGATAATCCCATTTTCAGCCATGGCCACATCGCCCGCATAAGCTCGAACTCCTGCACCGGGAACTTTCAGGATTGCCGGATATTTTCCGGCTTTTTTCGGAACGCAAAGTATTCCGTATAAACGCACACCCGGTTTGTAATTTTGAATACTGGCATGATAAACGTTTACCTTTTCGGTACAGCGATCGGGCAACAAAGTCAATTTTGTTTCCAGAGGAATTTTAGCGGCGTCGGCTTTCGCTTTATCCCAAAATTGAACAAAATCGGCAGGAAGCTCTGTGGTTGGCTTGATCAGCTCAGGAGCATAGGCGGCTGTAGCCAAATTCTCATAACGTACGCCATCTATTGTGGTTGACACTTTACAGCGAAGGAATCCGGCCTCTTTTAGAGTTCCGGCTTCAATCTTAAACTGGCCATCCTTTAAAACTGCCGAATCACGTTTGAAAGGAGTAATCATTTCCGGGCCAAATTCATACCCGATTTTGACATTTTGAAGCAATTCGCTGTTTTTCATAACAGCAATCTGAAAGACAGCCTTTTCGCCAGGTTTATAAACCCAGTTTGCGTGATCGGGTGAAACAACAATTTTAACGAGTCGCTCAATGGGCTGAGCTGATGTCAGGAAAGCACCCAGCAAAAAAACAAAAAAAATCAGTGTTTTTAATGTTCTACTTATCATGGATTAGTGTTTTAGTTGAGTCAAAAGTAGGTTTTTTAAAACAAAGTACTGACTTCAATTTGATCTGCTCCGTCGATTTTTCACAAACAAAAAAGGTTCAGAAATTACCTGAACCTTTGATATGCATTAAATCAATTTTGCTTTTAGATTAAGAAGTTCAACCTTTAGCTTTTCGAGATCGTGCATCAGGTTGTTTTTTGAAGTAGAATCTTCCAACTGTGTTTTGTACTTAAAAAACAAATCTTTGTAATACTCAATTCCCTTATTCAGATTATCCTGAAAAGTTTCGAAATGCTTTTTTTGCTTGTCTGAGATTGGTTTAACCGTTTCCTCAATCTTTCCGCCTAAATAATCAATGTACATTTTCAATTCTTTGATGAAAAGATTAGGCCGGTCATTTCGTTCAATCACATTGGTGCGGCCATAAATATGGTCAACCATATTTTTTAATGAATAGGTATTTGAAAAGTATGCCAAATTTGGTCCCGGACATATACTAACTGCCGTCCCTTCCATTTTGGTATCCAAACCATGAGTCATCAGTATCGAGGCTGTAAGCCCATTGCAAAGACATGCTTTGTCGGTTATTTTCTGAAGCTCTTTATTGTATTCGTCGTGACCGAGGTTTTTCTCCTTTAATTCCGCAATTTTTGCCTGCTGGTATTCTTTAGATGCGGTACAGGTTCCTTCCTCCGTGAAAACCGGGAAAAGTGCCAGGTATTTCTTCGTGCAGGGAAATCCATATTTTCCGGCTTTATTTTGAGTTTCTTTTTTTATGTCCATGCTGTTGCCTCTCACATTATTAAAAAGTACTCCCAACGGAGAAATTTCGCTGAGGTAAAGATCGTCTTCTTTCGCTTTGCACAGAACTTCAAGGGTTTGTTCATCAACTGATGTTGCTTCAGGAACAAGCAAAAACGGAGTTCCCCAACCTATTGAATCAAGCTGATAATAGTTGAGCAAAAACTGGTGCTCGGTATTTGAGCCAACGCCACCCTGAGCGGTAATCTTCATTAAAAATGGCTTTTCAGGCACAGGTTTTCCTTTTTCAGCAAGGGCTTTCACGTATATTTCGTGAACTGTTTCAATTAATTGTTCCCGGTTAACCTTGAATTCTTCTAAAACAGGACCCATTAAAAAACCATCAGTAGCAAAAGCATGTCCTCCACAGTTTAGGCCTGATTCAATGCGGTATTCTGACACCCAAATTCCTTTTTTAGCCAGAAAACGTCCTTGTATCAGTGCTGAACGATAATCGCTCACTTTTAGGATAACTTTCTTTTTCAGCTCCATCTCTTCATTGGGGAAGAAGTCTTCAAACTCTTCCAGGTAGCTGTATAAACGTGGATTCATCCCGGCAGACAAAACAATAGATGAGGCAAGATTACTTTGCGCAAATCCGCGCAGGGCCGATTGAGCATCGCTGTATATTGGCGGCAGTTTCTCGCCGTTTTGATATCGGTCGCGGTCTAATTTCGACATGATGTTGACATCAATTTCTCCCGCTACAAGGTTAGTATTCACCCAGTCAGTAATTTTTTGCCTTAGTTCTCCCTGAACAATCATCTGATTGAATTTCAGCTTGATTTCAGACATCTCGGGCAACATGTCGATATATTTTTTAATCTCGTCTTCGGTATGCGAAATTGAATTCTTCAGATCATCAAACTTTTGACTGACAATTTCCTGAACAGTGTTCAGATAGGCGGTTATTCGTTTAGCCCGGTGGTCTTCAGTTTTTGTAGATATGTGCTGAAAAGGAAGATCGAACTTCCTGCAATAAAACTCTCTCACTTTTTCCATCATGATATCATCAACCAACGAAATAACAGAAGAGATACCGTAGTGAGCAACTTTGATCGGAGTATCGAGCGTATAACCCAGTCCAAGCACCGGAATATGAAAAGTATGTGGATTATTTTGAAAACTCATGTGAAAACTTATTTTGAATTGTAGGTGGCAAAAGTAGTTTAATCGCTTAAATTAGCATGAAACTAATGGTGCATTAATTGATAGTTTTTTATCAAAATCACGAATTACTCTGACAGATTATCAAAATAAACCTTCGTTTGGGCTATTATTCCAACCAATGATGCAATAATTCGAAAAAACCAATATCCGTTGAATTTTCAAATTCAATTCCGGAAGTTGTCAAAACACTGACTATTTTTTTAGTCATTTTTAACACCAAATATTTGCACGACTAATTTTATAGTCGTATGTTTGTTTCGAAGGATTGACAAAATAAAAATGAACACTATGCAACTCACAAAAGCTGAAGAACAGGTCATGCAATATTTATGGGAACTGGGTGAAGGACTGGTTAAAGACATCCGAGACCGGTTCGACGACCCTAAGCCGGTGAGAAATACTGTTTCCACCGTTTTGCGGATTCTGGAAAAGAAGGAATTCGTTTCACACCGTACCTATGGCAATGTGCATGTATATTACCCATTGGTTTCGAAAGAGGAGTATTCTAAAAGTCAGCTTTTCGGGCTAATGAAAAGCTATTTTAACAACTCGTTTCCGGCCATGGCCTCTTTCTTTGCACGCGAAAAAGACCTGAGTATTCAGGATTTGGAACAACTATTGGAAGAAACTAAACAGGAATTGTCGAAGAAATAAATCAAAAAAAACGTCATGGAAACAATCACCGAATATTTGATCAAATCGGCGGTCTGGCTCACCGGATTCGCGCTGGTTTACCTGGTATTTCTTCGCAACGAAAGGTTCTTTGTCCTGAACCGTGCCTTTCTGCTGACAGGGATTATCGCATCCATTGCGTTTCCGTGGTTCAGTTTTCACTATACGGTCGTCATTCCAATGATTCCGGTTACAGAAACCACCGACATTCAGATGACAACCGCTGGTGTTGCGGCAGAAGAACCTCTCGCTCAAAAGTTTTTGTTTTATGCATATTGGTCAGGAATCCTTTACCTGGTTTTTCGGCTACTCAAACAGACCATTTCGGTTATTGGCGTCATTCGAAAATCAGGTGTCTCATCGTACAATAACGTTCAACTGGTGCGTACCGACCGCTACCCCGCCCCGTTTTCATTTTTCTCGTTTGTGTTTGTCAATCCTTCAATCAACGACACCGAAACGAACGAGATTGTGCATCACGAGCGGGAACACATCCGGCAGCGCCACTGGATCGATCTGTTGTTGTTCGAATTGCTTTGCATCCTTCAATGGTTCAACCCGTTGGTGTGGCTTTATGGCCGGTTTATCCGCCAAAACCACGAGTACCTGGCCGATGAAAAAGCGCTGCAGCGTTCGGAAAACCCGGCCAGATACAGGGCAGCACTGTTGAATCAGATGTTTGGCGGGCCAGTGATTCAGCTGGCTAACTCGTTCAATTATTCACTCAACAAAAAACGATTTACAATGATGAAACAGACGATAAGTTCACCCATCCGAAAACTCAGACTTTTAATGATTTTACCGCTAATTGCCGGAGTTTTCTATGCTTTTGCCACTCCTGAATACCAATTTGTTGAACAGGAAAATCCGGAATCGGCATTGATCCAGAGCGAAAAAATGATCAAAGGAAAAGTGACCGACGAAAACGGAAGTCCGCTGAAAGGCGCTTCAGTCATTATTTCAGGAAAACCGATTGGAACAGTAACCGACGAAAACGGAAATTTCATGCTGAAAGTAACCGACGATTCACCCATTGTTGTTTCGTATGTCGGATTTCAAACTTCCAAAATGAATCCTGATTTTGAAAAAGAAATGTCCTTCAGTTTAAAAACACAAGTAGTTAAAATTGGATTTCAGGAAAAGGCCGTAAAAACAACCTCATCAGGATTAAAGGATAAAGTCCTGATCATCATCGATGGAAAAGAATCGACCAAAGCCGAAATGGAAGCAATCGACAAAGGAACGATTGAATCAGTTTCAGTTTTAAAAGACCAATCGGCCACGGCTCTTTATGGTGAAAAAGGCAAAGAAGGAGTTATTGTGGTAAAAACGAAACAGACCTCTCCGCAAATGGAGTTTGCCGCACAGGAAATGGAAGTCAGGAATAGAGAAGGTTTTATGTTGAAGGAACCAACAAAATTAACGCTGGCGAAATCAATCAATGGACAACCGTTGGTGGTTATAGACGGGAAAATCGCCGAATCAAAGAAACTGGAAGATATTGATCCCGGCACCATTGCTGCGGTCAATGTTTTAAAAGGTGAAACTGCTCTTGCAAAATACGGCGATCAAGCCAAAGAAGGTGCCATCGAAATTACCATGAAAGCATCAGCTATTCAAATCAACGCAGCAACGAGCCTTTCAGGAGCAAATCCTATTTACTTTTGGGATGGCAAAGAAATCAGCTACCAGGAACTCTCCGGAATTTCTCCGGATCAGATCGCATCAGTTTCGGTTCTGAAAAACGAATCGGCAACCACTATTTACGGACCGCGCGCAAAGAATGGCGTAGTATTGATTGAATCGAAAAAAAATCCTGCAAGCAAAGATGAGGTCGTAGTTGTTGGCTACGGAAAGAAACCGGATAATCTGCTCAAATCAGGTGTGCAAATTCGTTCTGTCGGGAAAAATGAACCTTTGATCGTTAAAGATGGAGTTGTTTCTCCTGACCTGAAAATGGATGACATCAATCCCAACGACATCGAATCCATTAACGTACTGAAAGACGGCACGGCTACAGCCAAATACGGTGAAAATGGCAAAAATGGTGTTCTGGAAATCGCAATGAAGAAAAAGGGCGAAGTATTTTCAATTGTTGAAGAGATGCCTCAGTTTCCAGGTGGCACCGAAGCCCTGAAATCGTATGTTTATTCAACCCTGAAATATCCGGTTATTGCTCTTGAAAATGGCATCCAGGGACAGGTTTTTGTAAAATTTGTGGTTTCGAAAACTGGCAAGGTAACCAATGCAAAAATTGCACGCGGAATAGATCCTTCGCTGGATAAAGAAGCGGTACGCATTGTGGAATCGATGCCCAATTGGAGTCCGGGCAAACAGCATGGACAAGCTGTTGATGTTACATACGAAATGCCCGTAGATTTCACTCTGCCAGCCAACCGTCCGTTGAAAGAAAAGCTGGTTATTGGCAAATCCACTTCTCCGAAGAAGGAGAAAAAAGCGGTCATTGAAACTGTGCAATCGGTCCATCGACTCATCATCGTTCCAAATCCTGCCAAAGACAATGCAGTGATTTCCATCGAAAATTATTCTGAAACAACGAAACTTGATGTGAGAATCCTCGATATCAAAGGTCAATTGGTGAAAAAGGAAACCAAAAGAGGGCCATCGTTTTCGATGTCGTTTGCAGGTCTCGAGCCCGGAACCTACCTCGTTGTGGTGTACGACGGAACCAATCAGTTTTCCGGACAAATTGTGATCAATCAATAACCGGTTGATCTGACAAAAAGCAAAGGCGATCATCCAAAAACGATCGCCTTTACTTTTTCTAAAAAAATACGCAGACCTGTAAGCCGGGTTCTGTTCCCTCCGATTGCTCGAAGGGCCTTTATCATTTATCTAGCCGTTTCGTCACCGAAACGATCGAGCAGCCTACCCCTCGCGACTTCCGAAAAACCAAAGCGGGCAGCCCTGTATGCTCCCGGTTTCTCGGGAGCAAATCGCGATATATTTGGCCTTACAACCCGAAAGAGGTACGGCCAGCGATGTTGCCACCGCCGCCGGTGAGCTTTTACCTCACCTTTTCACCCGTTCCCGATCATGACGCATCAAAATCGGGTGGTCATTTTCTGTTACCTTACTGCAAACTTTCGCCTGCCTTCCCATTAAGAAGTACGACGCCCTGTGTTGCCCGGACTTTCCTCTCTCCCAATTTCTCGGGACAGCGATAAAGCGGTCTGCGGTGCAAAGATGCACAAAAAAGTTCCAGGTTTCAAGTTCAAAGTTTCAAGTTACTCTACTGGAAATTGGTTATTGAATATTCAATATTGGAAATTTAAAAGTTCCAACAGGCATTTGCAATTTACCTGGAATTTGGAATCTGAAACTTGAAACTTCTAAGCATTTCGCAAAATCACCATTGTCGCGCCATAGCCATATTCCTTGAAGCTGGCATCCTGAAAATAGTATTTCTTGTATTTCGAGCCGAGTTCTTTGCGCAACTCCTGTTTCAGTGTTCCGTTGCCAATACCGTGAATAAATACAATCCGGCGGGTTCCGTTAGCAATTGCCGTTTCCAGTTCGTTGCGGAAACGTCCGAGTTGTACTTCCAGCATTTCATGGTTCGACAAACCTCGTGTATCTTCCAGCAATTGGTGAATATGCAGGTCAACCTCCACCAAATCGGGCGATTCCACTTTTTTACCTACCACTTTCGGCGCATCTTTTTCCTGAATCACCTGAGAAATTTCCGGTTCTGTCAGTTTTTCCAATTCTGTTTCCAACAGAGATGTAACGATTGCGTTTGCCGAAAAATATTTCGTCTTCGTGTAGCTGTTTTGCCGGTAAAAACGAACGGGATTCAGCTTTAATCGCTTCACCACAGGTTCTTCCAGTTTGGATGCCTCTTCCCTGAAAAACACCAGTTGAAACTGAAACTCCGGAAGCTCGTTCAAATCCATCCGGGTAAAACTTTCGACGTATCGTTTGCTGTTCGGGTTCATTTTTCCTGAATCAACACTCCGGAAAGTCGTATTCTTCAGGTGGCTGTAGTTATATAAGACGAAATTATTGCTGTCGTTTACGAGGTAAACCTTTAGCTCGCCGTCAACCGGATTGGCCTCATTCTGGGGAACAAAAGCCAGGTAAAAACTCGGTGTATCTTTTCCTGAAATGTATTTGGGTTCAGCTTTGGGTTGTTCCTTTTTTTCAGGCTGTTCTGCCACCGGAGCGGCTTTTTTCTTTGGTTCTCCCGATTTGCTGCTCATCGGCACCGAATCGTCGATCACCACCAGTTCGCTCATCAGAGTGGGCACTTCAAACCCGTCGTAATCTTCCACCATGACCATCGTTTTGTTGATTACCGACCGGATGACGCCTCCACCCACCGCGTTTAAAAATCGAACTTTATCTCCTGTCTTCATTATTTTCTCATTTTTTTTTGCAAAGCTACTATAATCGGTTCAAGACACAAGTTAAAAGCCGACAGGCAAAAATTAAAAGTTTTCAAATGGTTTTGGTACTTTTGCCGCCTGAAAAAACTATGGAGAACAACAGTATACTCAAACACGTGCAGGCCATTTCGACCGCCGATTTTGCCTACGATTTGCCCGACGAACAAATTGCCAAATACCCGCTGGCCGAACGCGACCAGTCGAAACTACTGGTATGGAAAAACGGTGCCATTCGCGATGAGCAATTCCGAAATCTGGCCAGCTATTTACCGGCTAACAGCCTGCTCATTTTCAACAACACCAAAGTGATCAGGGCGCGAATGCATTTTTTAAAAGAAACTGGCGCCAAAATTGAAATATTTTGCCTCGATCCGGTCGATCCTGTTGATTACCAGCTGGCCTTTCAAACCACCGAATCGTGCGTATGGAAGTGCATGATTGGCAACCAGAAAAAGTGGAAAGGCGAACAACTCCGGAAAGTCATCCGGATTGATGACACAAATATTGAACTAACAGCAGAACAAATCGATCGGGACAACAAAAGTTTGATTCGCTTCAGCTGGGACAACCCGAATTTCGAATTTTCGCGCATCATCGAATACGCCGGATCGCTACCCATTCCTCCCTACCTGAATCGCGAAACCGAACAAAGTGATCTGGAACGCTATCAAACCGTGTATTCCAAAATTAAAGGCTCGGTGGCAGCGCCAACAGCGGGGCTTCACTTTACGGAAAAAGTATTCAGCCACCTCGAAGCCGACGGGCACGAACTTGCCGAACTCACCTTGCACGTTGGGGCCGGAACATTTCAGCCCGTAAAAAGTGAAACCATTTCGGGGCACGACATGCACTCCGAGCATTTTTACATTACACGCGATTTTTTGAAGAAACTGATTCATCATTCAGGAAAGAAAATTGCCGTGGGAACCACATCGGTGCGAACACTCGAAAGCCTTTACTGGCTAGGCGTTCAGGTGATTCAAAATTCGGAAATCAATATTGGGGATTTGAAAGTTTCGCAATGGGAAGCTTATCAGGGAAAGGAAGTCGAAATTCAGCCCGACATTGCATTACGGGCGCTGATTGAACTTTTAAACAAGCATCAAACCGATTATCTCTCAGCCTCCACGCAAATCATCATTGCACCCGGATACCAATTCAGGATCGTTGACGGATTAATTACCAATTTCCATCAACCGCAGAGTACTTTGCTTTTGCTTATTTCAGCCTATCTGGGAGATGACTGGCGGAAGATTTACGAACACGCTCTGGCCAGCAATTACCGGTTTTTAAGCTACGGCGACAGTAATCTGTATCTAAAAGACTAAAAAAAGAAAAGCATGTCGGATGAGCGTCCAACATGCTTTTCGTATCTCAAAAGAAAATATTTTATATCCCGACAGCTGCCATGGCCAGATAAACCAGCGCTGCAATAATCATACTCACCGGGATCGTCAAAATCCACGCTATCAGCAAATTATTAGCAACCCCCCAACGAACAGCCGAAAGCCGTTTGGTCATTCCAACACCCATAATCGAACCCGAAATAGTGTGCGTAGTACTAACCGGAATTCCCAATCCCTGCGAAACTCCAAAAAGAGTAATTGCCCCAGCAGTTTCAGCGGCAACTCCTTCAATCGGGGTAACTTTAGTAATCTTCGTACCCATTGTTTTCACAATTCTCCAGCCACCCATCATCGTTCCAACCGAAATAGCTGTATAGCAAGAAATCGGAATCCACGCCGGAACATGTAAATGATGTTTACCGGCAGCATCAATGGTATCGGTGACATGAACCCAGGCCGGAATCGCCATTCCTGACTTATCGAGGTGCGCGATATAGACCATCATGGCGGCACTGATGATACCCACAACCTTTTGCGAATCGCTGCCACCATGTCCCAAACTAAATGCTCCGGAAGACAATAGCTGAAGCCGTTTGAACCATTTGTTGGAATGATGCGGATTGGCCTTTCGGCAGGTCCAAAGTATGATTACGGTGATTAAATAGGAAATAAACATCCCGATAATTGGGGCAAGAAAAATAAACCCAATGG
>CAYRBM010000056.1:0-30554 GCA_964422425.1 uncultured Odoribacter sp. | reverse complement strand
GATCGATGGGGCTATCCCAGTACCAACTGCTGAAACCCCCATCAGGACAAACAATAATTAGGTTGTGCTGTTCGGCAGCTTTCTCAAAACCCTTGGCTTTGTTAATCCAGTCGAGGTGGTTACCACTGTACCCGTGCAGTAAGTAAACCACTGGCAATTCGTTCGCTGCAGCATACGAATCGGGAGTTACGATTACCGCTTTAATATTTTTCTGCATGGATGGGCTGTAAATCTGGATTGTATCAACAACCGCCGCCTGAATGGATGCAAAAGACCATGCTGCAAGGAAAAGGAGAATAGCAAATGGCTTCATGTGTGTTATGGATTAAAAATTTGTTTTCTGTCTTCAAATATAATTTACTAAACAGAAAAAGGGATTCTATCCGGGTAAAAATGGACGGAATCCCTCACTAAATTTTTTGCAGAATCTTCAATGTTTGGTCAATCGCCAATAAAGAGGCTTTTACTTGAAAACTCCGGATCGCAGGTCAGGTTAACTTTTAGCTTTCGGAATCCGGCTTCATCACCAGGGGTTGGAATGTGAGTGGTATGCACTTCACAGCCGCGAAGCCCCTTTAGATTTTCCAATGCCATTTGAGCAGCAGGATTTGACAATGCACTAATGGCAAGAACAATTAATGTTTCTTCTACATCGAGACTGACCATTTTGCCGTTGAGAATGTCTTTTTTCAGATGCGTTACTGAATCAATGATGCTTTTCGGTAAAAGGTAAAGATTATCAGGAAGTCCGGCCAGATGTTTGGTTGCATTTAAAATCAAACTGGAAGAAGCATGAAGCAATGGTGAATTTTTCCCGGTTATGATCGTCCCGTCATGCAATTCGATGGAAGCGCCGCAAAAAATACCAGCATTGCCTTTTCCACATTTTTCGGCTTGTTTAGCGGCATGGCGGGCTGGAGCAACCACTTTTCGGTCTTCTTCCTTTGCCCCAATTTTATTCATGATTTCAAGTGCATGATTCAGAGTAGTTTTGTCTGCCATTCCCAAAGCATATTCCACTGAACACCGGAAAAATCTCCGAATAATTTCCTGATGAGAAGCTTCGGAAATAATGGCATCATCAACAATTCCGGCACTGGCGCGATTGACTCCCATATCCGTGGGGGACTGATACATCGATTCTCCGCCGGTAATCTTTTCCAGTATTCGTTTCAGCAAATGAAACGCCTCAATATCCCGGTTATAGTTTACGGTTGAAACATTATAAGCTTTCAAATGGTGTTCATCGATCAGGACTTCGTCTTTCAAATCGACGGTGGCTGCTTCGTAGGCAACATTTACCTTATGGTACAGCGGCAAATCCCAGATAGGGAAAGTCTCAAATTTGGCATAGCCACCTTTAATTCCCTTTTTATAGTCGTGATAAAGGTTACATAAACATGTTGCCAGTTTTCCGCTTCCTGGTCCCGGTCCGGTTACAATTACAATAGGTTTGGTGGTTTGAATATACTCATTGGCACCATATCCTTTATCGCTAACAATCAGATCAACATCAGTAGGATATCCCTGGGTAGGTAAATGGGTATATACTTTAACCCCCCGCAGTTCAAGCTTGTGTTTAAAGAATTTGGCCGCTGGCTGATTCTGATATCGGGTAATAACAACCGCCGTTATGTTGATGCCCCATTCCTTGAAATCGTCAATGTTCTTCAAGGCATCAACATCGTAGGTAATCCCAAAGTCTGCCCTTACTTTTTTCCGTTCAATGTCTCCGGCGTGAATACAGAGGATAACATCAATCTGGTCTTTAAGTAGTTGCAGAAGCCTCATCTTTACATTCGGATCGAATCCCGGCAGTACCCGTGCTGCATGGTAATCATACAGGATTTTCCCTCCGAATTCCAGATATAATTTGTCATTAAATCGGCCAACCCGTTCGAGAATAGCAGTAGTTTGCTCCCGAAGGTATTTTTCATTATCAAATCCTATGCGATTTGAAAGATCTATTTTGTTCACGTAGAATGTATTAACGGAATTGATATCTGGACTTCAATATTAGTAAAATTTTGAACTCCGACATTCTCAAAGCTAAAAAGGAATGTCAGGTTTATTGAATCCGACGTTATTTTGGTTCAAAATAAGCGACTTTGAAAGGTTTGGGTTAAATTCCCAATAAAGCTCCTGCCAGCGCGAACAAAACGATATAAAATCCCGCATCGATGGCGAGTAATTTTAGCGACCGGTTGGCAAACAGGTAGGTGGCAGCCATTGGCGGAAGCACAAAAATGACGGAAAGAAATAATCCAACATGCAGCCCGTTGTGCCAGCCCGAACCGGCCACTAGTCCGCTTAATCCGGCTAACATGAGAAAATGAACGACTGCCGTTCCTCCAAAAATGAGCGGAATATTCATTTTCTTATCGAGAGTTGGTTTGTTTTCGGCAGCCCAGGTTTTGCCAAACAAGAACTTTTGGTGCCAGGCAGCGCCGAGTGCAAACGAAACAATGGTCATCACAATGACCGGAATCCAGTGGATGCTGGGAATTAAAGTTGATAAATTCATGACTACTGAGTTTGTTGAATCGATTTAAATACAATCTGTGTCGACTTTTGTTTGATTGGACATATCCCCAAAGGAAAAGTTACTTTCTGATGATGATCACCCAATCTTTCCCATCCTTTACGGGTGGCCATCCAACAGACACCTTTCCGCCGCCGGTCAGTATTTTCAGCGAGCCATCCTGTAAGTCTCCGCCGGTGCGGGGATTAAACCATTTCACCGAAAATTTTCCTGAAGGCAAGTCGATGGCGGCACTTTCGGCGTTCGGAAGATAAACCACATAAATTTCTCCGGGTTTGGCCAGGCAAAAAGCATCTTTTAAATTCACCAGTTCGTTGGCTGGTTTCATTTTTTCCAGAGGCAGATTGTTCAGGAAAAAATCGGTGGCAATTCGGGTTTGTTTCCACCACAACTCGCGGCTGCGGAAGTCTTCGCACATCAAATCGTTGTGCGGATAGCGGTACCCAAAATACCATTCGGCACCAGCTGCACCGGCCATCAGGCTGCCCCAAAGCGCATAATGGCGCACCGTGTCGTGCTGTGCATCGAACTGATCGGGCATTACACCCTTGTGTGCCGGGCCGAGTTCGTCGAACATGACCACCCATGGCTTTTTCGTTTTGGCCGATTCGGCAATGAAATGAGCAATCCGCTTATTGGCATGTTCGGCGCTGTGAATCTGCATCGAAGGACCATCAAGCGACTCGAACCCCAGCAACGGATTGAGCATCATGTCCTGATGATTATCGTCGGCATGGGTGTGCAACACTACAAAATTGGGGTATGGATTGATGGATTTCAGGAAGTTAGCCATGTCTTTGCGCATTTGGTCGGTTTGTGCAACCGGAGTCCAGTCGGCTGGGCCATTTTCCTCGCCCATGTTCCAGGTAATTCCCAAATGGTGACCAAAGCGGGCGACCAGTTCGCGCAGATAAACTTTCCGCTGAACATTTGTGTGTCCTCCATCGAGCAAGCATTCGTTTTCGGTTTCCTGAAGTACAAAATGCATCATCATTCCCAGCCGGTCCATGTGGCTGAAAACGATGTCCCACTGTGCCAGCTTCGAGCAATCGAAACGGTAGCGTTCGTTGTGGTCGGCATAAGGCCAAACGTCTTTGCCATCGCCCTGAATATTCATGGTGAGCATGTATTGCGAGTTCACACCCTGCGAAGCCAGATAATTCAGCGCGCCGATAATGCCTTTACCTTTCCCGTTTTGCCAGGTCGGATCGCCGTTTTTCCAGTCCTTGATGTGCGATTCATATTTGTGGCAGCTTTCTTTCGGGTTGGCTTCTCCTTCGCGTATAATGGCTTTATTTCCATAGCGGTAAGTTTGATCAAAATCAATATAAGCCAGAAAATTCTCCGGACTGTCGGCCCCGTTTTTCAGGAAATAGTCGCCCGTACCGGCGAATTTCAGGTAACGTTTGCCCAAAGTGGGAATAATTCGTCCTTTGGAAAGGAATCCCGAAGCTTTGAGATCGGCATCAGCCACTTGAAATGATCCGGAAGCTCCGTCCGGAGCGATGGCTTTCCCATTTTCAGGCTGATCGCTGATGGCAATATCTTTTCCACTTCGGAACGAGACCCGGTAGTTCCAGCTTCCGGCTTCGTCGGGAACAAAGTTGACCTGCCATTTATTTCCTGAAGTGGCAGATGTTTCGGCAGCATTTCCGTCGGCGGCAAAAAATCCGGGGACTTTGTACGATTTATTGTCCTTGGAAAACGTGACTTCAAACCGGTAGTCGAGAAAAGGATTGGGGCTAAAATCGGTTTCGGCGCATTGAGGCCCGTCGAATTGCAGGCTGATGGTGTGCCATTTTTTAAGTTCGCCCTTAATTTTGGGAGATTGTGCCGATATCAGGATGCACTGAAAAGTAAGAAAAGCGAAGATGAGAATGGTCTTTTTCATGGATAGTTTAGATTGGTTTGGCTGGTTAAAAATAGTATAAAAGTTTCGAAGTATTGTTGAATCCAGAATCCTTAAGGTTAGAACTTTATCCGAATAAACCGCGGCCGGTAAAGGTTCGGATCAGCGTTGATCTCGTTCAGAAAATTAAATGCGTTTACATTGTAACTGATCAGCAGCTCGCCGGGTGCAGATAAACTGGGATGAGCTTTCGCGTTATAGGTGAAAATATTCTTTTTTTGGGGTTCTTTGCACTCCCAGATTTTGATGACCGGTCCGAAAGGGCCAAAAGGTGTTTTTCCCAATCGCATTCCGACGAAAGAACTCATCCCGCTGATCTGAAAGACAAGAGCATATCTGCCATCGGGCAGCACTGAGACGCTCAGCTCGTTGGAAACTCCATTGCAAACAAATGCTGCTTTGTTCTTATCCGCATTCCAATACTTGCCATCCCAAAACCGCCATCGGGAGAAATCTTCAAAATCTTTAGGCAAAACCCTGGCAATCATCAGATTTTTTTCTTTTCCACGAACGCCATAAACATAGACAAATCCATCAGGTTGGGGAGCCTCGGATTTTTTTGTATTTACAAAAATGCCTGCTCCAAAACTCCCATCGTCAAAATGAAAAGGCGTTTCCAGTTGGCGATGTTCCTTAAAAGGCATTTTGCTTCCGAACGGAATTGCAATCAGATTTGTCCCCATTTCTTTGAACGACCACTCCTTCTGATTATCGAGATTTCGCATCCGATAAGCGAAAATGTAAATTATTTGGTCTTTTTCGGTATTTACAAAACCATCACCCAACCAATAATAATCACCTTTTTCAGACGAAGAGGTCGTCGGAACGAAAGTGGAAACAGGTTTTCCGGATTCATTTTGAGCCCAATGAAAGCTGATTTGGTCGTTGTGTGGATCGCTTCCCTGAAGGTATGCCACCGAATTATTGACCATACTTGCGCCCGGTATTAGTGAGTCTCCGGTTATTTCGCCTATCATGGTGTCGCTGAAGATCAGCATGGTCGTGGTTTGTTTCCCGGGCGATCGGTGCTCCTGTCCGCTGAGGGGGATTGCAAAAATGCCGTCGGCGCCAAACCAACCCGATTTCCGGTAAAATAAGTCAGTCCATTGGGGCGCTTCTTCAACCGTGAAATCGAATTGTTCTAAATCGGCAGACGACCGACCTTTGGGCGATTCCTGGTGTCGGTGTTCCTGAGTTTTTTCGCCGGAAAAGTCAATGACCGGATTCCGCCAGGAATGCAGAAAAAAAGTGAACAGGCACGTTGTGAAATAAACCAGCTTTTTCATTCAGAAATGGCAGAAATTGATTTTGTGGAGTTAACTTTTCAGTGAACAAGTTAATTTCTTATTTCCGGCGAATAAACTCAACTTCGGAAAATGAAAATTGCGAAAAATCGGTTTTAGTTTTCCGGTAATAAGGTGAGTACATTTTGGCTGAAATAGTTTTGGCTTTCGGATCAATTTCGAGCAACCGGATGTATCCACCACCGAGGTCTTCGCCTTGGTAATCCTGCAAAAGCTGGTAAATGCGGTTGCCTTTTTCGCCCAAATCAGTGCGGTAGGCCGATGTTCCCACATGGCCGCTTAAAACCATCAGAACGTTTGGATGTTTGCTGATCAGTTGATCGTAAACCGACTGAACCGTCAGATTGCCGTAGCCGGCATTGGTGGGTGCAATTTCGCCTTTAGAGGTCAGATGAAAATGTGTCAGAATTATCACATTGTGCCGGGGATATTTTGCAATCATTTGATTGGCCCATGTTACTGGTTCCTGGCGGGCACAAAATTCGAGCGTGAGTACCAGCCATTTTAGATCTCCGGCCTTGAATGTGTATATGGCATTGTCGCTTTTGCCATTTTCGAAGCGGTCTTTTTGAAGTTTAAACCGGCTCACCGGGAAATAGGAATTGAATTTTGTCGTTTTTCTGAGGTTTGCATTTACATTTCCAGGCGCCGCACTGCCGCTAAATTCACCAACAGCCTCGGTATCGTGGTTCCCAAGTGTAATGGCATACGGAACTTTGGCTCGATCCAGAATTGCAAAGCCTTCGCTGGCCCGCTTGTAATGGTCATGATTGTCAAAATCGACCAAATCTCCCACGTGCAAAACAATCGGTATGTTCAGCGAATCTTTATGGGCAGCCAGCCATTCCATCTGACTCGTAAACATTTCGGGTTTAGAGTTGATTTCGCGTTGGGTATCAGGAAGAACAGGGATGATAAATTTCTGTGCCTGAACAGATAGGAAAATAGTTTGAACAAGAATGAACGCAGCAGCAAATGCAATTCTCCGGAATGAAAAGTTTGGTTTCATGCTTCGATTTTAGTTAGCGGTTAGGATTTCGGAACACGACGCTCTGAAAACGACTGCAAAGTAGTAAAATGCGACTGAAATTCAGTTGAACTAACTCGAAAACCTCGCAGTAGCCAGACGATACTTTAACCTGAAAATTGAGTTACCCGTTCAGATTGACCATCTTTCCTTCTTTGGCATATTCCTTTCGGATGCCGTCGATCAGATCGGAATAGCCAATGGTTTTCGATTTCTTTTCCAGGGTTTTCAGGCAGGCAAAATGGATGATGTTAACGATGTTGGCTCCGGTAACTTCGTATTTTCGGGCCAGTTCGTTCAAATCAATTTGTTTATCGAGCTTTATTTTTGGCGGAATATTTTTTTGCCAGATTTCCAATCGTTCTTTGGCCGACGGGTTCTCAAAATCGATGATGGCATTGAACCGGCGCGTAAACGATGTGTCGATGTTGTTTTTCATGTTGGTGGCCAAAATGACCAGTCCGGCGTGATTTTCGATTCGTTGCAGCAAATATGAAACTTCCTGGTTGGCGTATTTGTCGTGCGCATCACGAATTCCGGTGCGTTTTCCAAACAAAGCATCGGCCTCGTCAAAAAACAAAATCCAGTCTTTGTTTTCGGCGCGATTAAAGAGTTTCGACAAGTTTTTCTCGGTTTCGCCAATGTATTTCGAAATCACCATCGAAAGATCGATCCGGTAAACATCGCGCTTGGTGTATTTCCCCAGCAAACAGGCCGTCATAGTCTTTCCGGTTCCGGGCGGACCAGTAAATAAAACACGGTACCCTTGCCTGATGCGGTTTTTCATGCCCCAGTCGTTCAGCAATGTGTCGTTATATTTCAGCCAGGTTTCAATTTCCCTGATTTGAACAGAAGTTTTTTCGTTCAAAATCAGGTCGTCCCATTTCAGTCCGGTTTCAATGCGTAGGGCCGGAAAGTCGTTGCTGAGCCTTGGTTTCGAAACAACTCCGGAAGTAAATAAATCGACATATTCCTGATCGAGAATCAGTCGGCCACTCATTCGCGGTTCTCCTGAAGGCACTTCTTCGAGGTGCAAAACGCCTTTCCGTGCAAAAAAATGATCTTCGGAAAACAGTTTGGTCAGTTCAGCGCGTTTTTCCATGTCGTGTCCGGCCAAAACAAACAAAACGGTTTCGCCGGTGGGTAAAATTCCACGATGGTTGCGTCCTTTAACTCCGCCAAACTCCGGAAAGTCGCCTCCATTGGGCAGGTAGTTGCCAATTATCGAATTGAAAAAGTTGGGCGAAAGGTGCGGGGCAAGCGCCATCAGCATCGTGGCAACTTCGTTTTCCGACAGATTGTTTTGCTGAATGAAAAGCGTCAGTTCCGAAGATTCGATAGGCTCATTCAGGTGACGCGGCACTTCAGCCACTTTCCCTTTTAGCTCGATGTCGAGCCGTGTTTGAATCACGTTTCTCAGCAGCCCCAATAATTTCGATTTACTCATCCGGCGAATATTTGTAAAAGTTAGTGCGAGCCAACCGGTTCCAGATTTGTGCTGATGATTGGATCGAGCTCCTGAAAGATGCGGTACTTCCCTTCGGGTATTCCGGCAATAACTACTTCGTGAATGTGATTGAAGTGGACAATCTTCCAGATAACTGCTCCTCTCACATTTCCCCCATGCACAACTTCGCTGTCAACTTCACTGCATTTTTCGAGGATTTTTTGAATTTCCGCTATCCCTTTTGGTGTCACTGTGGCAATAAAATTCCATTTCTCCGTTTCCGGATTCGATTTTTCCTGAAGGCGGGGTTGCGTCAGGTAGTACAAACTCCCGTCGGGATAAACACGCGAAATAAGTTTGTCGCCGTAGTCGGGTGGCAGGTAGGTTTTTTCGAAGAGCGGAAGCTCGTTCAGGTGATGCGGTTTTAATCCGTTGGCATTTCCAATTAGCGAAGTCATAGGTTTTGTTTTTGTATTTTAAAGATACTAAGAAGTAACAATTCTCCAGCTTTTTGAGGTCAATTGGTTCAGGGCATCAGCAAAAGTGGAATAATGTGCTGCCCCAACAACATTCCCGGTCGACATCATCCGGTCGTCGTCGGCAACCAGCGCACCGCCGCTGACTCCGGCATCGCGGGCCAGCTGGTCGTGCGAAGCTGCTGTTCCGGTAGGCCGGTTGTAGCCGCTGCCAACTTCAGCATATTCGTCTCCAAGTCCGAAAACATGTCCGAGTTCATGCGCAAATACGTTTTGCCCACCACGGCCGGGCCGGGTAATTAGGATGTCCACCCGTCGATAATCGGCCGGATCGTGCGTGGTTGGATTATTGGACAGGTCTTCTTCAGCGCTCGTGTCCGAATCATTTGTATGAGTGGTAGTCGATAGGTTGGTATTCAGGTTCGAACTATCCATTTTTGCATCCACATAATTTTGAACGGAGGTTAGCCGGCTTTCAACCAGCGACGAGTTGTAATCCGAGGTCCCGGGTGCTGAAGCATAGCCGGTGAGGTCGATTTCGACACCACGGTCGGCATTGTCGAGCAGAATGTTTGGGTCGCTGAAAAATGCATCGAGATTAGCCATTTCGCCTTCGGAGAGGGCGCTTTCGTTGTTCGCAAAATTGACCGAAGTAAAGTAGAACTGACTGTTCGGATCATCACTTCGGTTACTTTCGAGCGACATAAAATTGTTGAAGCCCTGTGGAGCTGAACCCCGCGCACCGGGATCGTTCCCCAGATACGATCTCACACCCTGAATCATTCCACTATTAACACTCGCACCCGTGGCGGCATTGTGGTTGGTAATAATTTGTGTGATGGCGGCAACATCGTTGGCGGTAGGCTGTTTTACGATTTCAATTTGCAAATGGTCGCTGGTCGATTCATTGGTCACCGTAAACAGGCCAAATGGTCCGCCTGCCTGAGTGTTGTGAACGGCATCGCCTTCGGTAATATCCAGCGTAATGTGTGGTGTGGCGGTCACATCTTCCCATCCGGTTTCATTCACCTGGAACGACATGCCGGTATCTTGCCAAAGTGAGGTGGCTGCAGCCAGATTGGCCCTAAACCGCATCATGTGTATCTGTTTCTGTTCGTCGGTCCACTGAAAATAGGGTAGGATTTGAGCCTGAACCTCAGGAGGCAGGTTATTCATAATTGCAGGGAACCCAGCCTGATTCATGAAATGGTTGGGCGATGAGTAGGCACCTGTACTTCCCGTCAGCGTATCGGCGAACCTGATTTTACCGCGAACGGTAATGTTCAGGCTGTTGGAGGCGGGCAAATAACTGGCTTCAAACCCCGATCCGGAAACCGAACTTTGAGTGTAAGTCATAGGTCCATAATTCCGGCTTCTGAATTCGGCCTTGTCCTGTGCCAGTTCTTCTTCCGGAGTTAAAAACGGCGACCATCGTTGCACCTGGGTTTGACCGACCGTTGTTTTGCCTTGTTGAATGGTGTGCGTGAGTTCGTGCGCCAGCAAGTGTTTCCCGGCTTTGGTCTCCGGATTAAATTTTCCGGAATTGAAGAAAATGTCATTTCCGGTGGTAAAAGCGTGAGCGCCCAATTGTTGATTGATTTGCGCGGCCGCCTGATCGGTATGAATTTTAACTTGTCCCAGATCGGTGCCAAAACTCTTTTCCATGGCTCGGCGGGTGGGTTCGTCGAGCGAAGTCCCTCCTCCCAGTTCCGATCGGATGTGTTGTTCTGCTCCGGAAAATAACTGGTTTGGTTGGTCTTCGGAAAATGGCATCAGCATTTTTTCGTCCTCTTCCGCCGATGGAGACAAAGGTGTTACGCTCGCAGCAAGTGGCTGAACCTGCATGGGTGGCGAAAAAAATCCGGAATTTTCGGCTGACGACTGCCCAACCACCTGACTGGCCATTTGTTCCGCTTCCATCTCGAATGGGTCGCCAGGTTCCGAAACATTGAGTTTGGCCTGAACACTCAAAAATCCCCCGGAATTTCCGGATCGAAAAAAAGGAGAGCTACTCTGGCTTTTTTCTGAAGTTTTGGTTGTATTTGTTTTCATAGTTTAATTTTTTTTCAGGCAAATCACCATTCCACAAAAAGCAATTCTGTCATCCATGGAAGTTTGACAATCGAAATATTCCATTCCAGTTTTTCGAGTAGGATGTCCTGTGCCTTCCGTTCGACAAATAATTTATAGGACGATTTTTGAAGGTTGAGCTTCCCGTTTCGCTGGAAAAACAGTTGCCGAAGTCCATCGGGCGAGGTGTTTTTTAACGCTGGCCAATAACCGATGATTGTTCTTAAAAGATTGTCGCATTCCAGTTTTTCTTCTCCGGAGATCGCAATTTCACGGTCAACCGTTATTTCCTGCCGCACCCCGCACAGGAATTTCTCGAAGGCCATGTTAAATTCGAAATCGTTTTCTTTTCCGGAAGCCAGGTAATGGAGCAAATGAATGGCTTTGAATCTCTTTTCAGGTAAAAGTTGGTTTTTGCAATCAGTACATTTCAGGTTGGTCAGGAAATTCCACAAAAATGGGTGGGTCAGGATCAGCCCGGCATTTTGAATGTAAATTTCAACTTGAGAATCTTTTTCAAAATCTGAAAACCTATCATCATCGCTCTCAACGTCTGTTTGCGTTTCAAACAATTCAGCGTTGGTGCTTTTCCCCGACTTCACTGTCTCTTCATAGTCATTTCGGCGAACTTGTTCGGAGGGCTTCTGCGAATGTACCGGTTGATTTTTAGCAAATACCAATTCCATCAGCAGAGAACCTGCAGTGGTTATTTTGCCCGAAGACAGAGCAACTTCCAGAAGAATGGACTGGAACAATTCAACGATTTGAAGTGCGATTGCTGTTCGTTTTGTGGCCTGTTTTTCTGCCAAAAGTTCGATGCTGATTTGCCTCAATTCCTTTTCCCGAATCCGGTAGTTTGGATCAATCAGCCGAATGATTACCGAACGGAAAACCAATTTTTTCGTAACGTGTTGGCCAATTGGTAATCGTATCAGGCGTTCCGGAATATTCGTCGACTGCAAGGCACTCAATCGCAAAATAAATCGTTCGATAAATGCCGGACTCATTTGATGGAAGAACCGATTCAGTGCTTTTGAATTGACTCGAAAAACTTCTTTCAATCGAGCAGCAGGATAGTCCGGGAAAAGTTCCGGCGTGTTTTCAATCGACAGAATATAATCTTTGAGTGCTGTTGGTGAACCATACCAGGGAATCTGTCCGGTTTCAAGGAAATGAACAAAGATTTCATGCAGATTGGTTTCAGGATTTAATTGTCGGGCTTTTTGAATGATTTGTTTTTCAATCTGCTGGTATTGTCGTCTGATATCTGGTTCGTCCGGATTAAAAAATATCTCGTGATCTATTTCTTCGGGCAAACTACTGGCAGCAAAGTCTGCAGCTTCAATTTTTGCCTGAAGGGTGCGGATAATTTCGTCGCTTACATCTGCCAGATTATCCGCTGCGTCCATGTTAATTTCAAGATCAATTGAGTCAAATCGTTTGATCTGATCCGGAGAGCTCGTTCGATCGAACAGTTTTTCAAATTTTGGAAGAAGGTCGTCATTCAGAAAATAATCGAGGCGTGAATGCAGTGAATATGCCAACTGTTCGCGTCCGGTATTCATCTCCAGGTTGATACGGTGAACGATATGTCGATTTATTTTTTCCATTGTCTTAAAAAATATTCAAAAACACTTGACATGAGATAAAAATATTTGTATCTTTATATCTCCTAATTGTAGGTAACTGGGTTTGTTTATTGGTTCTTTGCTACATGTTTGAGTTTGGTCATCGTTATTATTTCGTTGCTCTTTCTCGTTTTCATGAAGTTTATGTGCTGATTTTCGGCCCCATGGGAGTCTCATTCGAGCTAGCAATTTGTCGACTGAGACTCCTTTCTTTTTGTCATATCTCGATAAACGATTCATTTTCAACTCTCCCGGAATAGAAGTCAGCTTTAGTCGCATATTTGGTTTGTAATGCTTTCAATTGAGCATCGGTGAGACCTGTAACAAAGAGTGCATAAGTGCTCTTTCCCAGCTTTTGGTGCAGGCGCTGGCGCAGTTTCATGAACAACACCACGTCGTCGTGCGTATTTTTGATGTTGGCCTGGTAATAAGCCAGCATCGAGTCATCCACCCAGGTTCCATCGGCCCATTCGCCAGAGAGAATAACCTTTGCATTCGGACTGGCTTTGGCGATATCGGCTTTTATGCCACGCAATTCAGCCTGAACAGCTGCGGGTAAACCGGCAATTTTGGTTGCAAAACGCTGCGCTTTGTCTTTGAACAACTGATGATTAACCAGTTTTTGTGTGAGACTGGTCCATTTTCCCCATTGTTCGTTGTATTTGCCGTAGTCGTCGTCTTTCCCAACGGGATTGAACTTCGTATGCAATTGCTGGTAGAAACTTTTGTAATGCATTTTGACCACGACGCACGAGGTTTCTTTCGCGAAAAACATTCTCGAATTCCGCAGAAATCCTTTTTCGGTATAGGTATAAACCGGCGAATTGTTCGTCAGGGTAATGTCTTTTACACTGAAAATAAACGTGTCGTCTTTCAGCTTTCTGATTTTTAATCGTTTGGTTGCCTGATCAAAATCGAATACCAATCCGGTCGGGAATTTTTCGTTCAGTTTTTCAACCACGACGTGGAGGCGTCGCATAAATACTTCGCTTAGCGGAATGGTAATTTCTACAGGCTGTGTAATCAGCGCAATGTCGTTGATCGAATAGCCGGTTACCAGCAAACGGTAGAATTTTGGCATCAGCCTGACTTTGCTTTGTGTGCCTTTCAGGCTTCGCGAAAGATTGTTGAGGTATTTCAGCGAACTAATCCATGGATAAGTACATTCTTCAATCTTGCAGCACGATTCGGCTGTTTCCGATGATTTCTTGTAACTCATGGCAAAATCGGCGATCACCGTATCTGATTTTTTGATCATCAGGAAAGTTCCTCCTTTGGGGACCCCTCCCAAATGTTCAATCGAAGCGTTCCGATTGATGAAAAACTGGAGTTCGTTTTGTTCTTTGTCGATATCGAACGACAGGTAATCAAAATCGAGTCCATAAGCGACGGCTTGGCTGCTGAGTTGAGTCAATGCTGTTGCGGCCGACTTGCCCAGATGCCCTTCAATCCGGAAACTATCGTATTCGTCGAGCCTGAATTTTAACGGTTGTTGGATGTGTGGTGCCGTCGACAAATTTTCGGTGAAATAGCAGAGGTTTCTCTTTTGCGCCAATTGTTTGGTTTTGTCGAAATCCCAATGATCAATCAGTTGATTATCGGGTTTCACGTAGAATGGAATACTCTTTTTCCCTAACTGTGAGCCCAATGCAGAAGGAGTCACTTTTACTTCATTTCCGGATAATTTATACGACGACAGCAGCAAATAGAACCGGGTTGTTAAACTGTTGAACCGGGCAATATTTTGACTTTTATCGGAAACGGGTGAAGGAAAAAAGCCATGTCTGAATGAACGGGTATCGGTTTTATCGGTGAATTTGCCCAACATCAGGTGTTTCGGAAAGGAATGAATATTGGGCGAACATTCGGTATCCATTTCAAGCAAAAGTTCCCTGATTTCATTGTACGTATCGACCAAATCTTTCAGCAAATCATAGCGATACTGAACATCGGGCGGAATAGATAAGGCTGAAAATCCAAGCGTCAGGTCGATTAACTGGTTGATTTTTGACGGATTGATTTCGGTTGGCAGGCTCATAAATCCGCTGAAATTGGCAAACAGCATGGTTACAGCCGACTTCATTTGAGCGATTGCATTGTTTGAAGAAATGGCCGAATGGAAATTTTTCAGCAGGTTGGTTGAATTGAGTGCTGCAAAGTTTGAAAGCACGACCCGGGGCACTGCCAGATCGGGCAGCTGCAAATAGGCCTGACGAATGGAATGCTTCGTAAATATGGGGTCGAAACTGTTGATGTACGTGGCATCTTCTTCGGAAACAGCCAGTACATGAATCCGGGCTACTTCTTCGATTCCCTGGTTATTGCAATCGATCGATGTGCAAAGCTCCGGTTGTTTCGAAAAATCTTCGAGATAAAGCAGCAGCACCATTTTGTCGAGGTTCGGCAATGTGTTGATGGGAAAACTTCCGGCAGGCTGAGGCTGGAAATCAGGAATCAGCTCAACGATTTTGAGTTGGTTGTTTCCTTTGAAAAAAGGCGGATATTGTGCATTCGTATCTTCAAACTCTTTCCAGGATATGAATTTGGCCGTCGAAAAATCAATCGATCGGGCTGAGGTCTCCACATCAGTTTTTTGCAGCTGAATCAAATCTCCATCCGTTGTTACACCGCAACCCTGTGTGATGATTACCTCTTTGCTGGCCAAAATGCTGATTTGAAGCCCGCAGGCAATGCCAACGCCGCTCAGATAAACGCGCGACAAGCGGTCCTGATCGCCGAAATACTGAATGAGATTGTTCAGTTGCTCTGCAGTGAGTACCTGGTCATCGACAAATGAACGGTATTGCGTTGTTATGTTGTTTAATTTAGTTGCCATATCCTGCTTTTTAAATGTTTCCTAAATTGGTTCGTCCAAGTATAATCTTGCCTTTTAAATTTTCTGTTTCGTCGTCGCAATCGTACAAAGCTCCGGTTGGATAGATGGAATGTAGTTTGCTCAGTATCGTGTTCAATGTGGTCAGTGTCTGCATCGGTTGATCGGGTTTATTGATGCTCCCGAGGAACAGTTTCCACTCCCGTTCGAATTGAACCATTTCATTTTTTTCTTCGGCCACTGTTCCGTCAGGATAACCAATCCAGCAAATGCGGGCCAGCACATGCGCCGGAAGTTCGCGACGGATGAGGTCTTCCATGAAATTGCGGAAATCGATGTTCGAGAATCGCTCGGTCCAACCCGGCAAAATCACCGAAACACGGAACGAATACGGATCGAGCGGCTCACAATCGTCGCAGCAGCAAACGGGCAAAAATGAGTCGGAGGTAATGGTGTACTCTTTCGATTCGTCGGGCCGCAGTAAAATGTGTTCAACGAGGTACATTCCTTCGTTGGGCTTCACTTTTTTCATAAACGAAACCAAATGTTTCACTGCATTTTGTGCCTGATTTTCGGTGTCAAAAAAGTCGATTCTTCGGGCAACAATTCGTGCCTCATCTTTGGTATTGGTAATGGCCGGATTGATCAGGTTGAAAAAGTATTTTCCTGATTTGGCTTTTTTGATTTCGTAATTGGCCGGATCAACAGCAAGCGATTTTACCAGCAGCAATTCCTTGTTCATTTCTTCGGGCGAATAATATTTTTTCGTTGCCGAAAGCAGGATGCTCTGATCGGTATTTTTGATTCGCCAGCGATATTCAATTAGTCCGTCGGTATCTTTTTCCTGGTAAATTTCCACCGGATCATTCGACAAATTCCGGCGGCTGTAGTCGGTCATTCCGGTTAACAGGGCAAGCCGTTTTTCGACAGTAGCCACGTTGGTGGTGTTCCAAAGGCTGCCTTTTGCATGGTAGTTGAATGCTGCGCCACGCTCGGTACCCAGCATGTCGTAATTTTTCAGAAAATCTTCTTTGGTGCGGATCACCGCCTGTGTGGCATCTTCGCCGTAAAGTTGTTTCATCAGAAAAGCGTATGTTCCGAAGTTTTCAGCAAAACGGGCGAGCAAATGATCGAGCAACTGATTCTTCCGGTCGTTCTTTTGATCGAGTTTGGCGAAAAGCATTTCCGACAACTGATCGGTAGTGATGGTGAGGTATTCAACCGGAACAAGGTTTTCAATTCCATTAATATCCTGAACAACCTGCGAAAAATACGACCTCCGGACTTCGTTGTTGACCGAAAGCAAGTGTTTGACCTGTTCCAACTGCGCAAAATAGCTGGCCAGAATCTGGTCGAAAAACAACAGGTAAGCCTGAAGTTGTTTGGCTTGCGCTTTTCGGGTGTCGGAAACCGATGGCGAGAGACCCGATTCGCCGATGCCATAGGTTTCGGGCAACCCGTTCTGCAAAGTGGTGTACGTTCCAACTTCGAGATATTCGCCTTCCGGCAAATCAAGAAACTGATTTACCCGGGCCAGTTTTCGGGCCTCGGCGTCAGCTGCATCGAGCTGATAAATGTATTTTTTTACTGTTTTCTGGTTGATGTTTACCGGCAAAACGCCTTTGGTGTAACTGAATGCACTTTTGCTGCACAAAGCAGGTTTCCGGCCTTCGTCGATACAAATCACCCATTGCTGTCCGTTAGGTTTGGCATCGGGGCCGCAGTTGTTGATCGAAATATCTTTAATGAAATTCACTCCGTCGATGTCCATAATCAGTTGTACAATGTCGGTGAGGCGAATTTCTTTCTTCAGTTCCGCGTTTTTCAGTTCTGCCGGATCGATAAATCCGCCTGACAACACCGGGCCTTCAAAAATTTCAGGAGTTGAATACCCTTTGTCGAGCATTTGCTGCAGTGAGTAGAAATTAACCGACGGCGAGAAATAGTTGTTGATAGCCCGCAAAACGTGGGCATGAACCAGTTCTTCGTCGGCTTCGGGTTTCACGTCGATGATGGTGCAAACCGAAATGGGGTGAAGAACGACCTCTTTTACCACCGCCAAATCTTCGCACAGATTCCGGTTTTGATGGTACTTCAACCTCACTGCCTGTTCAATTTGTTTCTTCCGGGCGGCAATTTTGCCATCTGTATTGTAAACCTCCGGGTCGAAATCGTCGAAATCGAGCAGCACTTCGTACAATCCTTTCAGGCTAAACTGTTTCTTGTATTTTTCTTCGATTTCGAAAGGCTGGTACGACAGCAAATCGTTCGGACAATCGGCAAAAACCTGCTTGACAAACGGTCGGAGCCAGGCATTTTTTACGCCGTCGATGTCGATCAAAAGTTTGCGGTAATCGGCAGCCGTTACCGGTTTCGACGGAAGTATCCATTCGGCTCTGAAAAACTGATCGGCCAGCGCTTCGGGTTGATCTTTTTTGCTGAGCAAATCTTCGATGGGCAGATCGACCCTGTAACCCAAATCGGTAATGGCATAGCACAACGCTTCGAGGATGGTAATTCCCGGGTCGTGCGAATTGTAGTCAGTCCAGATTTTGCTTCCCAACTGCTGAATGTATTCAATTCCCTTTTTCCGGAGGAACGAATAATCCAGATCGTCTTTGGTGGCGACATTTCCGGAGATACTGGTATGTGATTCAGCGTTTAACATGCTTCTTTTTTTCTGAAAAACTATTTAATACAGGTTGCGGGTTGAATGCCAAGATCATGTTCTTTGGCCGAAACCAGGATGGCCTTGGGATTCGACGGAGCAATTGCTGTTTTATTTTCACCCAGATGTTTGATCTGAACATCGGAGAAGTAATCAACATAGGACAATTTTTCGATGTAACTGATAACGACACTTCGGTGAAGCGTGGTGCCAAACTGAAGATCGATTGTCCGCTCAAAAGCCCACGGCGACAGCAGTTTGACCAAATCCTGCTGCAAAACTTTCAGGTAATAGTTTTCGTCGTATCCTGAATGAAATTTCACTTTCAGCGAGATTTCCATTTCTTCGTATTCGGGATTAATGACCGTGGCTGTTACGTGAAGCGAATTGAGTTGATTGATGAACTCCTGAATTTTATTGAGCGTTGCCCGGCTGACCCTTGGCTGGTACAGATCGAAAACATTTTTATTCAGAATGTCGGGAATAACAACCAAAACAACGTTTCCGGGATTCAGGAACGAATCGACCGAACTGTGGTTGAGGCAGCGTACTTTGTGTACCTCCGGAAAGTTTTGCAGAATCAAACGTTCGTAGTCCCAAAGCGTGATGGCGCGGTTTTTATGGCGCAGCCGCTCGCTGATGCGCTGGTAATAGGCAGCGTCGGTTTCGTCGGGAAATCCGCCAAACGAATTAAAGGGTTGTGCTACCGATTTTACCGGCTGCATCCGCTCAACCAATTTGCTGATGGTATTGGCGGGAATGCCGTTTTTCAGGTGCGCCAGATCATTGCTGTTGTTTTGAAAAGTGGCGGTAACCGCCTGCGTACGGATATCGATCAGTTTGCAAACCACGTCGAACGGTTTGTTCATGCGGACACGAATCCAGGTTAATCCCGGTTCAAGCAGGGTATTGGCAGTGGTTGATTCGGACGGAATAGCCAATTTGACAATTCCGGATTTGAGGAAATTATCGGTTTGATTGCTGATGAAATTGCTTCCGGTTAGCGGAAGCCAGTTGTTGGCGCCCAAAACACTCCATTCCATTTTTTCGTTGCCGGTAAAGCCGGTAGCTTCAGGATTTTCGCTGCCTTCAAAAATCTGGAACAGCAGGGAAATCTGTTGCAGGGGCTCGGCGTCTTTCAGGCCCAGGTAAAGTTCTCCGCCGGGCAAATAATTGGGCAGCAAGCCGATGGAAACCGTTTCACCAAATGATGGTTTGAGTTTGAGCCAGGCATGTTCTTCGCTTTGCCCAAACGGATGATCGTGAAACAGATGAACCGGACTGGCCTGATAGTTTTCTTCGGTATTTTCGGTTAAAACAACTTTCGAACTGGCCGAATAATGCAGGCTGACCGATCCAATCAACGGAGTATATGGCTCTTTGGGAACCAGTGTTGTCTTGTCGTTCATTAAGGCCAGCGCGTAAATTCGGGGGAAAACATCGTGTAGGAACGACTGGTTGAGGCTCAGTCGCAACTGCCCGTTTTCGGTGGTGTCGTAGCCGTTGTTTTGCACAGCAATGTCGCAATCGTAAGCATCGCCAACTTTGGTGAATAAAACTTTGTTTGAAGATATGAGAGACCATTCGTTGCGGCTCAAAAGATCGATTGTCGCTTTGAAATAGTTGTCGTTACTGACGATCAGATTGTCGGCATCGGTATCGTATTCTGCCAATTTCCCCACTTTTTTGCGGATGGCTATCTTGTAAATTTCAGCGGTCGAATCGCGGAAATAGTCGTTCCGGTAGGCAAAATACTGGCTTTTGAACGAATCGGGTGTATTCATCCATGCAATATTCACGTTCAGGTCTTTCCAGTTTTTACTGAAAACCTCCTCATTTTTCAGGATCAATTTTGAACCTTTTACCGGAACGGGGCCAAACGGCATGAATGGTTTCTGCGCGTTCAGCGGGCCCAGATCGCTTTCAACGGTAAGGTTTTTCAGTTCGTCCACTTCAACCGAAACTTCGATGCTTATTACTTTTAAAGCCGAAATTTCGTTGACCAGCGCGTATCCTTCAGCTTTGCCGGTGTCAACCAAAAATCGCATGAGCGGATCGGTTGTCGAATATCTCTCGCCCAAAATCTCGGGATTGTAACCCACCACTGGCTTAACCTTTTTATCGAGCGTAACAATGAGGTTTAATATTTTCTGTTGGCCGAATGCATCAGCCGAACGGCTTGTTTCCGCAACAAATGGTCCAAGCCAGGCTTTTTCTCCGGAGAGAAAAACAGAGGTGCACGAATCCAGTCCGGCAAGGACGGTTTCAGGCACCACAGTCTGAAATTCAATGGCCAGCTGAATCGTCCGGACTCCTTCGCTCAGCAGCAGAACCGGCGACGAAACGGCGAATCCGAGCCGGGCATCGGGCAACTCGGGAGTAACTTCAGAATAGTTTGAATGTACGTATCCAAACGGAACCCATTTGGTGTCGTCGGCAGGCAAGGCTTTGCCCAGGCCGTCGAGCGAATTGGCGACCGGACAGGCTTTGATTTTTTTCAGGTTGCCGGCTGAATGGTGGTAAACGTTTTTTATCGAAACCAAACTTGCTTTATTGGCAATCAATTCATCCTGTGTTGCAAAAATCAGTTTGTTGCCGTTTGCATCTTTCCCGGCGTCGAGTTGAGTTCCGGCTGCAATTTTCTCCTGAACAACATTTTTCGCCAGTTCAAAAAGTACATGAACCTGATCGGCAACGGCTGGTTTCCGGCTGATTTTCAGAATGTCCTGGTAATAAAAGTCGAGGTGGCGTTTGGTCAGGCGGTTAAAATGTGTTTTGCTGAAATCGAGCAATTTCAGGAAACAAACGAACAGCGTAAGATGCGGTGTAACGGTTTGGCTGTTTTCGGCATCAGCCAAAAACGATTCAATCTGCGATTCGTCAACAAAGAAATTCTGCCAGTTCCCGTTGGGCTGGTTGTTTAAATCGAAATAGCCGACTTTTTCGGCAAACGATCGGGCAAAGCTCATCCACTCGGCAACACTCAATTTCTGAAGGTGAAGCGAGTCGGGACTGAGTGCCGACAGAATTCGCTGCTGTTGGTCGGTTCCTTCGCCCGGAAGTATATTTTTAGGATTCGTTTTCGTTCCCATTTGATTTATTCAATTTCGGTTCCTTCGTTGGTGTAAAACGGATAAACCATGTTTTTTCTCGAATTGGTAATCCTGATCCGGTACTCAATCGTGATGAGCAGAATGCCGTTGGTGTCGGTATCGGGTTCAATCCTGATCTTTTCCACGTCGATGCGCGGCTCGTGATACAAAATGGCAGTTTTGATTAAATCGGTGACGTATGTTTTCAGTGTCAGGTTCAGTGGTTTAAACAGAAGCTCGTCGAGGTTGCAGCCGTAATCGGGAACCATAATGCGTTCGCCTGGCCGGGTCGATAACAGGATATGCAGACTTCGTTCAATATCGGCCTCAAATTCTGTCATTTCAACTGACGAGGTGTACCGGTTAAATTCCGGAGGGAAACCCCATCCTTTGCCTAAAAATGATTCCTTTATTTCCATTTTCTGTTTTTTTTTTTATCCAATTAAAACCGTTGGGCATCCGGCAACGATCGTTCCGCCGTGTGCTGTCGAGTCGCCCATTCGGGCTGCCGGTTTGCCGCCAATCAGTACGGTTGCCGATCCCATCGCAATTGAGTCGGGCGGACCAACGCATACCAGCATATCGCCCACACAGGCTGCCGGCATCCCGCCAATCAGTACGGTGGGTGATCCCGGAGGAAGAACCGGTCCGCCAACATGTGGCACACCACCCGGATTGATCATCGGGCAAACGTGCATATCTCCAATTCGTGCTGCTGGTGCTCCCATGTTTATTTACGATTTAACCATTTATCGTTACGGGTTACGAGATTCGGGTTGCAGGTTTGTTTTCGTGCCATTCGTAACACGCAACTCGTAACCTTTTTTGCTCACTGCGACTTTTACCATGCTCTATGCTCCTAGCCCCATGCTCATCTTCTGTCCTCGGACTCCCGTCTTCAGACTTTTTAATTGATTTGCACCACCGAACCTTTTACAATAGTGGCTCCTGAAGATGTTAACTGAGCTCCTGCCGATCCTTCGCCTTTAAACATGGCTGTGGCTTTCAGCGAAACGTTCATCCCTTCAATCGTCACATCCTGCGTTGCTTTAATTTCGATTTTTCCCCTGCTTTCCATTTTTATTCCGTCAGAATTCATCGTCATTACATTGGCGTTTTCATCTTCAAGTTGAATCACTCCGGCATCTTCGTCCACCGTTATCTTTTTCCCTTTGGGAGTTTCAAGTATCACCGATTTTTTCTCGTCGTTGAAAATGAATTTCATTTTGCTTCGGGTTACAAACCCTTTTTCGTGATTATCGTCCTTGGCTTTCAATGGCGCGGGATTGGCGCTGCTGTTCAGCATTCCGAGCACAACGGCATCGTTGGGGTTGTCGTTGATGAAACCCACAATTACTTCGTCGTCGATTTCGGGACGAAAAAAAGCACCGCGCTCCTTTCCGGCATCCAGCGAAGCGATTCGTGCCCAAATGCCTTCCGAATCCTTATCAATCATCGGACATTTAATCTGGATGCGGTCTTCTCCATCAGGATCGGATTCCAACTGGGTGACTTTCCCAATCTGTAATCCGTGAACGGCAGAGAATAAACCTGCCGAAGGCTGGTTGCTGATGGCATAATTTTCGGTGAACCAGGTCGGGTTCAGGCCAAACTGAGCGTCGATGGTCCACTGGCCTTCGGTGATTTCGTGGCGAACGGCCGAAACGAAAACCTTGCCATTGAAATGATCGCCAACGCCTTCAAGAATTAACGTTGTGTTTGGTTTACAAGCCGGAATGCCCTGAAATTTCACCCGTCCGCGAACCCGTGCAAGCTGGTTGAACAGTGCTTTGGCATTGGCCCATTCCTGAATGGATTGATCGGCCACCGTTCCGCCGTATTTAAGCTGAAAATTATCGAGTCCGACAATTTCGGCCAGATCTCCCGACGAAAGGTTTCCGTTGAGCGAAACGCCCGGATCGGCGGCTTCGGTTTCGGTCAGTTCCTGATTGGCCGGATCCCAGGTGTACGAGGTTATTTTCTGAAACTGAGTGCGGGCATCAATTTCGGCATCGAAATCGAGCAGAGTGGCGCCAAAGGCAACAGTTTCCAACTCGGCCTGGGCCAGATCGGGAGCCTTTATGGTGATTTTTCCATCGTCAACCAGGCAGATTTTTCCGTTGGCCTGAGCGCGTGTAATGATGAAGTCCCAATCGGTGCAATCGTATTGAACCACTTTTTGGTGCTGAAATCCGGTTGCCTCAATGTCTTTGTCGAGCGAATAAGTTCCAATAATTTCCTCCAGAATATCGCTGTCTTTCATGTCGGCGAAATATTTGCTTTTTCGTCCGGCGGTGAGTTTCACCGCTTTGTCGCGGCATTCGACCACAAGCAACGAGTTTCCCGACCTGATTTTCAGGCTATGTTTGATGATAATTCCCTTGAAAATGGTCTCTTCGTCGGAATGATAGCCGGCTTTGATTTCGACTTCTTTCCCCGGAACAAACTGGTCGCCGTTGCTGTGCGCGAACTCCTGACTGGCAGGGTCGCCGTCGGTCACAATGATTTTTGCCGAAGGAATGCGGTTGATTTCTTTCTCAACGCTGACGTTCATCACATGAACCGTCGCGGGTAATTCATTCCCGTCAATCACGATCTTGAAAGTAACCAGATCGGCTGATTTTGAAGTTTGTATGTTCCGTGCCGGGCTCATTGTCGTTTGTTTTGTTTTTCTCTACCGTTGAGGTTATTAATGCTATCCGTTTTGTTCAATCAATCTCGCTGACGGGTAAATTTGCTTGTTCTTTTACCCGGGATTTCACCCCGAGCTATGAAATGGTTTCAACTTTCAACATTGAACTTCAAACTTTAAACTTTCCACCTTTTTGAATGGGCGGAAAATAAATTTGCTGTCCGGGTGTCAGTTTCCTGAAATTGACCAATTTGTTGATTCGGGCGACTTCCAGATAATATTTTGAGTCGCCGTAAATCCGGAAAGTCATCAGCGGAAGCGTATCGCCTTCGTTCACGATCCGAATGTGAGTCAGGTCGGGCGAATTGTTGTTTTCTTTGGCTACCCGCAGATTGTCTTCCACGAAACCTTTGAATTTAGCCCGGGCGCTCGCCCGAATTGGTGTTCCATCGGGCTTGAACATTTTATAGGTAATGTCCATTTGGCTCAGGCTACCCTTGAACAGCAGCGCCCCCCACGAAATGACCAGGTAATTCGGTTTGTGCTCGTCGCCGTTGTAATTCAAAATCACTTTTTTGAACCTCTCAATGTCTTCAATGATTCCCTCGCCTGAAGCATCTTCGTAACCTTTGATCACTCCCGAACGATCGAAAACGAATTCGAGGTCAAGGTCTTCGGGCAACGCTTTATTGAATTTTGGAGCTGCCGAACTGGTCCCCTGCGCCTGACTCTGATTTTGCTCAATCTGGTATTTGATGAGGTATTTTTCAGGATTTAACAGGGTGTTGAATTCCCCGTCGGCAACCTCCTGCGAGAAGCGCTCGTCTTTGTAAGCCTTTATTTTCAGTTTGGTCAATTCTCCGCTCATGATCAATTCAGTTTTACCGTTCACGATTTTTCGAGATGATTTCCAACACCTGCTCAACACATTGGGCAACAATGTCGTCGGTTGGCCGCGATGCTTCCGGAGAACTATTCTGGCCGCCCGAACCGGACTGTTCCGATACGTTGATTTTGATGTTCAGCTCTTTGATCTCGATAGGCATGGTTAAAGCGTTTTGAAGTAACTGTAAGACAATTCCAGCGTTTCGATCACAATTTTGCTTTCTTCGGCATTGAAATCCGAAACCGACCATTTGACCGGCCAGGCATGAATGACGTTCCAGGTAATCAGCGGCTGACTTTCCTCGTTCAGCAGTTTGATAATGATGTCGGTGGGAGAGAAGTTGAATCCTTCCGACCCGGCTTTGCACCATTCAATCAATTCTGAATTAACCAGAAGTCCGCGTTTGAGAACCAGGTTGGGGTATTTTGGCCGACCCGGCAGTTTGTGAACAAAACGGTTTTCTCCTCCTTCGGTAATTTCTTCTGTCCCCAGGTTAAAACTTAACCCGGAGACAGACTGAAACTGATATTCATCCTTCTGATTTCCAAATTCGACCAGAAAATGAAAGCCAACAGGAGGATAATTAACGCTCATGGTTATTCGTTTTGAATGGTTAATCCTTCGTGTACCAGTTCCATCGATTCGATTGCCACTTCGTTGCCGTCGGCTTTCAGATCGGTTGACTGGACTTTGCTTGGCCAGGCATTTTTAACTTTCCAGGTTACCACAGGTTCGTGCGATTCGTTGAGCAAACTGATGGTGATATCGCGTCGCTCGATGGTGTTTAGTTTGACGGTATTCCACCAGTTGAAGAATTCGTTGTCGCTCTTGAAGGTGCCACGTTTCAGCGTAAGGTTGCTGAATTTTTGCATGCCGGGCATTTTGATTTTGGAATATTCCGGACTTGAACCTTCGCGGTATTCGACGACTTCGGTTTCAACATCCAGTCCTGAAACTTCAGTAAATCCAATTTTTGTTCCTCCCCAGTCAACCTGGAAATGGAATTTGACCAATGGGTATGATGCTGCCATAATATCTGATTTTTAATGTGTTTAATAATTAAGATTGCTGCAGTTTGTGCGAGAATTTCAGGATGATAAATTCGGCCGGACGTACGACGGCCATGCCGATTTCGACATGCATATAACCATTCAGAATGTCTTCGGCAGTCATGGTTTGACCCAGTCCGACGCGAACATAGAAGGCTTCATCGGGTTTGGCTCCGGCCAGTGCTCCGGCCCGCCACTGCAAAATCAGGAAATTTTCAATCATGGCCCGTACTTTCACCCAGGTATTGGCGTCGTTGGGCTCGAATACAAATTGTCCGGTCGCTTTCTTGACTGATTCTTCCACCATATTGAAGAATCGGCGAACGGAAATGTAGCGCCATTCGTTATCGTTTCCAGCTAAAGTCCGTGCTCCCCAAACCAGTGTTCCTTTGCCGGTGAAGGCACGGATTGCGTTGATCGATTTTCCGGCTACAGTATCCACATTCAGGCCATCCTGCATGTCGTTGGTAATTTTTACTGAAGGTTTGATGACATAGTTCAGTCCAACATTGGCAGGAGCTTTCCAAACACCGCGGTCGCGGTCAACACGGGCGTAAACTCCGGCCATTGCGCTGCTCGGAGGCATTTTGATGTAAAGTTTGGCCAACTGTGTTTTGATATCGTTGAAAGTGGCACTGTCGGTCTGCTCAATCACGTTTAGTTTTACATTGTCGAGTTCACCATTGGTGTCGGCTTCGCGGGCATTGGTAATAGCCTGAATAACGGCAGGATCGATCAAATCGGCAATGGCTTCAATGGTTGCTTCGAGCGTTCCCACTGTTGTAACAGCTGCCAGAGCTTCGTTCTTTACCGCAGTTCCGTTGGCAGCAGCTTCAATAGCTGTAATATGTCCTTCCAAGGCTGTTTTTAAGGTAGCAATGGCGCCTCCAATTGCCGTGGTAACCGCTGCTGCTGCATTGTTGGCGGCTGTTTGAACTGCTGGAACTTCGCTCGCCGACGTTGCCGCAAACGTTGCTGCCGCTGCTGCATCGGTCGCTGCTGCGATCACAAAATCAACTAAATCGACTATGGGTTGAAGGGCATCGGTGACTGTGCTGGCCTGCGCCAAAGCATCAGGTGCTGAAAGTGCGTTGATTGTTGTTTGTGCAGTGGTTAATGCGGTGATTAAATCGGCGCTGTCGTCCAGAGCATCGTTGATGTCGTCGAGTGCCGCATTGGCATCTTCCAGCGTAGCTGTTAAAACCAGCGAATTGTCGGTGGTATGTTTGATGGTGACTGCCGAGGTGTTGTAAGCATAGTTCATCAAGGTTTCAACATAAGGATAGTAGGCAGCTCCGTATTTCAGGTAATCCTTTTCGAGATTGATTCCATCACGCAATTCTTCAACTGGCGTTGGGTCATTTGTTTCATCGTCGGAAATGGTGTCGAGGATGGTGAACCGGTCCTGAAGTTTGTTGCATTGCGTTAATGCATCTTTGTAAATAGCATAAAAATTACTCGACGAAAGTGCATTGGCATCAGGGAAAAGCAACAACGTTGGTTCATCTTCTTTTTCGATTGCGGCAAGTCCGTCCTGCAAATCGCCTAACTGAACCGGTGCAAGAGCATTTGCCGCTTTGGCCGACGCATAGGTTCCAACCGAAGTAATGTAGCACGGACCTCCGCCATTGGCAAAATACATACGCATCGCGTAGTACATCTGGAAAGGTGATTTTGTGGTTGGCTGGGGAACAGTAATTGTTCGTTTCAGAACACCGTTTACTGTTACATCGTTAATTTTGACTTCAATTCCGGTTTCCGGCTCAGCTCCCCCAAAATACGTTTCATAATCGAGCAATGAAGTGATTCGGAATGGATCAAGGACCAAATCTCCTGATACTTTTTTGGTAGCTTTTTCGGTATAGCCAATAAAGGCGGGGATTGCAGTTTCGACCTGTGCGACCGATGGCGGGAATTTTGCAATTTCCTCGACATATACACCGGGTGTTTTGTACGTTGTTGCCATAATTCTCTGTTTTTAGTTATAGTTTTAATTACTTCAGATAAGCTAATGAGGTTGTTATTTAAATTTGAGTGTATCGGTGACCTGAAGGATGACCTTTTCAGTTCCCTGCAATAGTTTTTGGTCTATTTTGATAAGCTGAATCTTATAGATTACCGAGGGAAGCTGCCGTCCGCCGAGTGTTCCCCAGATGTGGTTAAGTTGTTCGAAAGAAGCGCTGTACTGCTGCACGATAAGTTTAAAAGAGTCCAGCACGTCAAAATCTTCTTTCTCTTCGTACACCGTGTTTTCGGAGGTAAAAATGTTTTTCCCCTGAAAAAATTCGATGGTTTTTGAAACGGCACGGAGAGAATCGGTGTAAGAGGTACAATTTCCGCTGACCATGAAATACACGTTGACATTAACCGGCGGGTGGCGGTATTCGGTGGTCAGCTTGTCAACAACTTTATAATGCTGTAGATTTTTGAGGGTTGGTTCTTCTTCCAGATTGATCAGCGTGATGATGACTTTGTTTTCGAGCCGGTCGGTGTTTTCTGAAGATGTTTCAACCATGCCCACGTTATCGAGGGTTACCAGGTTGTTCAAGCCCGCGGCTGACAGGTAATTGTTTAGCTGTTCACTGATAATCTGCAACGCTTCGTAAATCATGGCACACAAGATTTTTGTTGTAATTGGGTGGTGTCAACAAAATCTTACCTGAATTTTGGTTTTTTGAGCGCAAAAGGTTTTGTTCTTCGTTTGGGTGATTCAGAACAGAACCCGAAATCAGATCAATTTTCAGAAATCAAAAGAAATAAAAGATGTTAAACTCTTATTTCTGAATCGATTACATTGTCAAAATGACTGTAATGGATATATAATCAGTTAGCTTTCAATGTCTTTATTCTGATTTTGGCTAAATAGTAACCCTGCTTTAACGATTATTTTTCAACTCATTCAAAAGTTTTTTCTATCTGTTTTTTTTGACAAAAAGTTAACGGAAACTCTAATTTAGAAACATATTAAATAATCTAGATATGTTGTTTTGAGTTGAATTTTGCCCTACCTTTGCCTTATAAATTTTGTGATATGGATGTGAACGAAATCATAGGAAGATATGCGCCGCTGGCTAACGATACCTGTTGTTTGTCGTGTGGTGGGGCAGTGGACAAAAGCGAGGTGAAACCCGGTGAAGTTTGTGTTGATCTGGGAAGCGGTCGTGGCACCGACGTGTTGCGCCTGGCTGAGCAGGTGGGCGAAACGGGCTTTGTTTATGGCATTGATGTCACCGAGGAAATGATTCGCAAAGCAACCTCAACGGCGGCAAAAATGGGAGTCGAAAACGTAAAATTTATTCAGGCCGACCTGGAACAAATTCCGTTGCCCGATGAAACAGCCAATCTGATTATTTCGAATTGTACGCTGAACCACGTGACTAACAAGCGAAAAGTTTGGGGCGAAATTTACCGTATCCTGAAAAATGGCGGACGGTTTGTGATCAGCGACATTTATTCGAGCGAGCCTGTGCCTGAAGAATATGCCAATGATCCGGCAGCAGTGGCCGAATGCTGGGCTGGTTCTGTAACCCGCGATGAATATATGAAAATCATTAAAGGCGCCGGTTTCCGCTACGTGCAGGTGCTGGAAGAAAGTCAGCCCTACCCGAAAGGTAAAATCAAGGTTTCGAGTTTCACCATCACGGCTGAGCGCGACGATTTTAGCTGCTGCGGATAAAACAGTTCCAGGTTTCAGGTTCCAAGTTTCAAGTTCCAAAAGAAACAGGTGCGGACTAACCTCGGAGAGGTGAAATATTTGTAGAAACTAAAGAATCTGGAGAAGCGGCCGTCCGCGCTAGAACGATAGCAGAAGCGAATGTCTTTTTTCGGATGGAACGGAGCCAATTTAAAATTGAAAGTCTGAAAGTATCTGGTTCAAAACCGGTACTTTTATTCCTATAGTTTAATCAATACAAAAATTCACTGAATGAAGAGTTTAGTAAAGAAAACCCGCAAGGGCCAGGTTAAACAAGCGCAATGCTGTGCCAAACAATCACAGATCGTTGCCGGATGCCACGACTAAGCGGCGTCTTCGATTGACGATTAACGATTAGCGATTGATGATTAACGAAGTATCGGAAGTCTGAAAATCAATAATCGTTAATCTGAAATCGTTCATCCAAAATCCAATTGCCATGCAGCTTTCCAAATACAATATCATTTCAAAAATTAAGGATTCCGACGACTGGTTTGTTGTCAACGCCTTGTCGGGTCAGGCCGATGTGCTTGATCAGGAAACTTACCATAGCCTGATTTCTGGAGAAGAAAATCCTGAATTTGCCGAAAATGGCTACCTGGTCGATCCGGCGCAGGAGAAAAAGCTTTTCAGGGAAAAATACCTGAAGTTTCTCGACGACCGCGAAAAGGACGAAGTTCAGATCTTTTTTGTGACCAATTACTCGTGCAATTTCGATTGTTCGTATTGCTACCAGGCGGGCTACGAGGCGCAACCGGTGGCTTTGTCGAAAGAGGTGATTGACGCGTTTTTCAACTACATCCAGAAGGAACTGGCTGGTCGGCGAAAGTACATCACGCTGTTTGGCGGCGAACCGTTCCTGAATGCACCCAAACACCGTGAAAACATTGAATACATCATTCGGAAAGCGGCTTCGCTCAACCTGGAAATTGCCGCTGTGACCAACGGCTATCACCTTCAGGAATACTTGGAAATCCTGAAATCAGGAAAGATTCGCGAGATTCAGGTGACGCTCGACGGAACGCGCGACATGCACAATCAGCGACGTTTTCTGAAAGGCGGCGATGCCACGTTCGACCGCATTATTACTGGAGTTGATGAGTTGCTTGTCCACAATATTCCGGTAAATCTGCGCATGGTGGTCGATCGGCAGAACATTCAGAATTTGCCTGATTTGGCGCAGTTTGCCATCGACAAAGGCTGGACCGCTTCGCCAATTTTCAAGACACAACTTGGACGAAATTACGAGTTGCACGAGTGTCAGGCCAATCAGCAAAAGCTGTATTCGCGCCTCAAT
>CAYRBM010000055.1:0-30633 GCA_964422425.1 uncultured Odoribacter sp. | reverse complement strand
GCTGGGTTCAGAACGTCGTGAGACAGTTCGGTCCCTATCTGTTGTGGGCGTTGGAAATTTGAGAGGACCTGCTGCTAGTACGAGAGGACCGCGGTGGACATACCTCTGGTGAATCTGTTGTGGCGCCAGCTGCATTGCAGAGTAGCTAAGTATGGACGAGATAAGCGCTGAAAGCATCTAAGCGCGAAGCTTACCTCAAGATGAGATTTCCTTTGAGGGTCGTCGTAGACCACGACGTTGATAGGCTACAGGTGTAAAGGCGGTGACGTCATAGCCGAGTAGTACTAATTGCCCGAAGACTTTCGCTAGTGTTTACAGGTTTATTGTCGCTTCTGTTTATTCCCGATATGTTTAAAATATTTTGGTGTTGCAAAACGTAAGCCACCATGAAAGCTTAAGGTGACTATTGCGGCGGGGTTCCACCTCTTCCCATTCCGAACAGAGAAGTTAAGACCGCCAGCGCCGATGGTACTGCATTTAGTTGTGGGAGAGTAGGTCGTCGCCACTTTTTAATAAGCCTCCGATTCTTTATTGAGTCGGGGGTTTTTTATTGGACTTTCGGTAATGAATTTTATCTTAGAAGTGTTATATTTAAGCTCGATAGCAAATCTTAATCAGAACAGGATTGTGTAGATAATTTTTTTTGTCGGATAATCAACATTCTGAAACAAATCAACAATTATTAAATATGGGAAGATCGCAGGAAACATACAACAAGAAGGAAGTTAGAAATAAAAAAGAAAAGAAACGCAAGGAAAAAGAGCAAAAAAGACAAGATCGAAAGGATAATGAAAAATCTGGTCGTTTGGAGGATATGTTAGCTTATGTTGATGAGAATGGGATGATTTCCTCAACACCACCGGATCCGGATAAAAAAGTTGAAATTAGTACTGAAAATATTGAAATTAGTGTTTCAAGAAAAGTAGATGATCCAAATGATTTGGTTAGGAGAGGAACTGTTAGTTTTTATAACGATTCGAAAGGATATGGATTTATTCGAGATGCAGAAACACAAATGAGTGTTTTTGTTCATGTTAATCAGTTGCTTGAGCCTATTAAAGAGGGTAATTTGGTCAGCTTTGTTGTTGAAAAAGGAGTGAAAGGACCAAGTGCAACTCAGGTTCGATTAATAAAATAAATTAGGAATCATTTTTGTATCGAAAATCCAGATAGTATTTTAAACTAGGATATTTCTTATCGGGTAGGTTGGCTATAAAACAGTCAACCTTTTTTATGTTTTTCCCCCATTTTGGTCTGTAGAGTCTATCGTTTTTGTAAGTTTGAGAAGCTAACAAACCAACTTGAAACGATGACTTCACGAAGAAACTTTTTTCAACTGACGGCTTTTGGCAGTATGGCATTAGCTTGGTTTTCTTACAATTTACTATTAGCTTCTCAACCACATACTGATCAATTGTCAAGGCTAAGTTTAGATTTACTAAGTACATGGACTGATAGATTACTCTCCTTGCAAAAGCTTGAAACAACAAAAGCAGACCAGTACGGCGGATTGTGGTGCCCTGCTTGTAAGAAAATTCACGGTCGGGTTTGCGATGCGTTTTACCCGCTCCTGTTCATGGCCGATCAAACCAAAAATCAGAAATACCAAGATGCAGCCGCGCTGTTATATCGCTGGATGGAGCGAAATGTGAGTCAGCCTGACGGATCGTGGCTGAATGACACCGAAAAAAATTCGTGGAAAGGAATCACCGTATTTACCTCAATTGCTTTGGCTGAAGCTATTATGAATCATGGCAAATTGCTGGATCCATTATTCAGGAAAGAAATTGAGCAGCGGCTCAGAAAAGCAGGCGACTATATTTTCAGCAATTTTTCTATTTCGTATGGAAACATCAATTACCCGATCAATGCTTCATATTGTTTGTCGCTGCTGGGAATATTGCTTGACGTAAAAGAGTTCAGGGAAAAGGGACGACAATTTGCCCACGATTCGCTGGCTTTCCTCAGCAAAAACGATCAGTTTATTCATGGGGAAGGTGGTCCGATTGACCAGCCAAGCGCCAAAGGATGCTTCTCCGTTGACCTGGGGTACAACGTCGAGGAGTCGCTTCCTGCGCTGGTTTTGTACGGAAAGCTGACCAACGATCAGGAAGTTCTTGATGCTATTGTTCCCTCGTTGCAAACGCACATGGAGTTCATGCTTCCTGATGGTTCCTGGGACAACAGCTGGGGAACCCGGAACTTTAAATGGACTTATTGGGGAAGTCGAACCACCGATGGTTGTCAGCCTGCCTACGCATTGATGGCCGATCGCGATCCGCGGTTTTATAAAGTTGCCCTGAAAAGCACTGAACTTCTGAAAGCTACAACTCACAATGGATTGTTGTATGGTGGGCCTCATTGTGTGTCGCACGATGTACTGCCTTGTGTTCATCATACCTTTTGCCATACCAAGGCGCTGGCAACCATCCTCGATCATGGAATCCAATCTCCCATGCAGGACGTAAAAGCACTTGAACTTCCACGTGAAAAAGTTTACGGAAGCCGCTTCTTTCAGGACATTCAGACTGCTCTGATTTCGGTTGGAGGATTCAGGGCAACAGTTACGGCTTATGATCGGGAATATACCATGAAAAATGGACATGCCACTGGCGGCGCGTTAACTTTATTGTGGCATGAAAAAGCAGGGCCTTTGTTATCGGCCAGCATGAATGAATACCAGATGAAAGAACCCAATAATATGCAGCCTGACATTGACCCGAATTCGATGCCATTGACGCCGCGGATTGAACTGAAAAAGGATGGTCTCTTTATGAATATTTGTGATTTAGCTGCAACGATTGACGTTAAATATGATGAACTGGCCATTGTCATAGCAGCACATTCAAAGCTGGTTGATAAAGATCAAAACTCACCCACTTCAGGCGAAATTGGGTGCCAAACTGTTTATACATTTCTTCCGGATAAAATTGTGCTTGAATTCGAGGCAAAGTCAACGCTTGATGAAGACTTCATCCGGATTGTCTTGCCGGTGATTTCCAAATCATCCGAAGAAGTAGAAATGATCAGTTCAAGTGAAATTCGGATTCGCAAAGAAAACGTGCTGATAAAAATTACTTCCGATTCTGACATGGTTGTTCTTCCTACGACTGGTAAGCGCATTTTCAATTTTGTACCCGGGATGGAGGCGATACCCGTGGCGATTAATAAGAATAGAGGAAGGATAGAGATAAAAGTGGAGTAAATTAAGGATCACCAAAACAAAATCCCCGCCAGATTGTCTCCGGCGGGGATTTTTATTTCAGATAAAATTTTAAGTATTTATACTGCCTGAACCAGTTCCAGGCTTTCGTAGCCTTTTTGAACAGCTTCGAGGTTCATCGGAATCAGCGAATGGTGGCGCGAGGGCAGAGACTTTTGCAATCCTTTTTCAACGCTCTCCATTTTTACAACAGGTTTGGCTTTCAGGTAAGCACCTAAAACAACCATGTTAAACGTTTTGACGTTGCCCAGTTCGGCCGCAATCAGTGTCCCTTCAATTTTGTAAACATTAATATCTGTGCGGGTTGGCGGATGAATAATCCCGTTCGGATCGTAAATTAACACGCCTCCTGGTTTCACCGCATGTTCGAACTTATCCATCGATTGCTGGTTCAAAATAATCGCCGTGTCAAACTCGTTCAGTACAGGAGAACTTATTCTTGTATCGCTCAAAATGACAGTCACATTGGCGGTACCTCCACGCATTTCGGGCCCGTACGACGGGAACCACGATACTTCCTGATTGGCCATCACGCCCGAATAGGCCAGAATTTTTCCCATCGAAAGTACGCCTTGTCCGCCGAATCCGGCTATAATAATTTCTTCGGTCATGATCGTTTAGTTTTTTAGTGGAGTGTAACTTGCCGGGTCGTTTTTCGAACTATCTTTCAAATCACCGGGCTGATAGAATGGGAACATATTTTCAACCATCCATTCGTTGGCCTTTACCGGCGAAAGTTTCCAGTTCATGTTGCAGGTCGAAACTACCTCAACAAACGAAGTTCCTTTTTTATCGAGTGCTGCCTGAAACGCCTTAGTGATCGCTTTTTTACATTTGCGAATGGCAGCCGGTGTGTGTACCGACTGACGTGTAACATACGATGTTCCGGGCAATTGCGCAATCAGTTCAGTGATTTTCAACGGATAACCGTTCAGGCTCGCATCGCGGCCAAAAGGTGTAGTCGATGTCACCTGGCCCAACAGCGTAGTCGGGGCCATTTGTCCACCGGTCATTCCGTAAATACCATTATTCACAAAAATCACCACCATGTCTTCGCCGCGGTTGCAGGCGTGCATGATTTCAGCTGTTCCGATCGAGGCTAAATCACCGTCGCCCTGGTAGGTAAAAACTACCTTGTCCGGATTGGTACGGGCAATGCCTGTGGCCACTGCCGGAGCACGTCCGTGAGCAGCTTCCTGCCAGTCGATGTCGATGTAATTGTAGGCAAACACTGCGCAGCCAACGGGCGAAACGCCAATGGTTTTATCCTGAATGTCGAGATCTTCAATCACTTCGGCCAACAGTTTGTGTACCACACCGTGGCTACAGCCGGGGCAATAGTGCATAGTTTTGTCGGTCAGTAATTTGGGTTTCTCGTAAACCAGGTTGTTTGGATTCATGATTTGTGCCAGTTCCATAGCTTAACCTCCTATCAGTTTTTGTTCGAGTGCGGCCACCACTTCCGACGGGCTGTGAATAATTCCACCCATACGTCCGAAATGTTTAACCGGGATTTGACAACCGGCAGCCAGCTGAACATCTTCAACCATTTGTCCGGCATTCATTTCAACAACCAGCATTCCTTTCACCTGTTTTGCATAGCGTGCAATAGGTTTCTTTGGAAAGGGGAAGAGTGTGATTGGCCGCAGGAGACCAACTTTGATGCCTTTTTCGCGGGCCAAATCAACAGCTTTCTGGCAAACACGAGCCGAAGAGCCAAATGCCACCAAAAGATATTCGGCATCTTCGCATTGAATTTCTTCAAAAAGCACATCTTCTTCTTCCATTTTCGCATATTTCTCCTGAAAGCGGAGGTTGTTTTTCTCCATTCTTCCGGCATCCATTTCCAGCGAAGTAATGATATTTTGTTTGCGGTGCGCTTTCTTTCCGTTGGTTACCCAGGTCCCGTATTTCTGGTCAATTTCTTCGGCAGTCAATCGGGGAATATAATCAGCCAGAACCACTTTTTCCATCATCTGCCCAATTACTCCATCGGTCAGAATCATAGCAGGATTGCGGTATTTAAAGGCCAATTGAAAACCCAGCTCAACAAAGTCGTTCATTTCCTGAACCGATGACGGTGCCAAAACAATCAAGCGGTAATCACCATGTCCGCCACCCTTTGTGCTCTGGAAATAATCGGCCTGCGATGGCTGAATGGTTCCCAGTCCGGGGCCGCCACGCTGAACATTGACGATCACGCAGGGTAACTCCGCCCCGGCGATGTACGAAATTCCTTCGGCCATCAGGCTAATGCCCGGGCTTGAAGAGGAAGTCATCACTTTTTTGCCGGTTGCTGCCGCGCCATACAACATGTTGATGGAAGCCACTTCACTTTCGGCCTGAAGAACGACCATCCCGGTTTCGTTCCAGGGTTCGCGGTCCATCAGGGTTTCCATAACTTCCGACTGGGGAGTGATGGGGTAGCCGAAATAACCGTCGCAACCACAGCGAATGGCTGCTTCGGCAATGACCTCATTTCCCTTCATTAATCTTAATTCTCCCATATTCTTTGAATTTCTTTTGTATTTTTTTGATGAAAGTTCGGAGTGTCTAGAGTTCGGAGTGCCTAGAGTACTTGATTACCCAACTTTAGGCACTCTAAATACTTTAGTGCACTCTAGGCACTTTTTTATAGTTTCACCCGGTAAACCGTGATGCAACTGTCGGGGCATACCGTCGCGCAGTTGGAACACCCGATGCAGGCTTCCGGATTTTTCATAAACGAATAGTGATATCCACGGCTGTTAACCTGCTTGTTTTGCCCTAAAACATCCTGGGGACAAGCGACTACGCACAATCCGCAGCCTTTGCATTCTTCCTTGTCAACCTCTACAGCACCAATAACTTTTGCCATGATCTGTTATTTATTTTATACTTTTTCTCACTATAACTGAGCCGGTTTCGACAAATCTAATTGTTCTGAAAATCAGCCTGCGCAACAAATGTTGCGAAATCAAATCTTGTGCAGCACCCGGGTAAAGATGTTCCGGTGAATCCCCAAATACGAGGCAATATGTTGTCGCTGCACTCTTGTAACCAAATCACCGTTTTCGGCAATGAATTTTTTAACCCGTTGCAAAGCAGTAAGCGACTGAAAAGCATAAACGCGTTTCAATGCCTGTACGTAACTGGCCTCGGCCATCACGCGAACCATGTGTTCCAACTGTGGATTCTGCTTTGTCAGGGTATCATATTCTGATCTGGTAATATATATAATCGACGAATCTTCGTAAGCCCGGATGGATTCGGTGGATTGGATGCCTAATAAAAAACTTTCGTGACTGCTGATGATGGCATGGTTTGGCGGATAGAAAAAATTCGATATCCACTCCTGCCCGTTCTCCGAAACATAGGTGGAATAAAGCAGGCCGTTGAGTACAATACCCAACTTTTGCGACTGATCCCCATAGTCGAGAAAAGTTTCACCTTTCTTTAAATTCACAGGGCTCTTCTTTGAGAAGAATTCTTTCAACTGCACAAGGGTCTGGTTATACCCCGAAATCAGATGGTCAATCCCTGTATTCATATTCCTATCCGAAATTTTCGTTAAAGAGTTTAAGTCGCTGTTCCAGATCGCCAAACTGATCGCGTTTGACGTGCGAAACGCAGGCCCGCAATCCTTCTTTTTCGCTGCCGGTATTTTTTAGGGTGATCGCGCTTATGCCATAATATAGCAGGTTTTCCAGAAGTTGCCCTCCGGTCATATTTTTATAGCCGATAGTAAAGTAAAATCCGTCGGCAATCGATTCATCCCCGTCTTTTTCGTAGACCACATGAAATCCGTTGGCCAAAAACAAATCTTTCATGATTTTGGCTTTCCGGCCATATTCTTTCACATCTTCGATGAAATTGAAATTTCCGTCGCTGGCTGCTTTAAACATAGCCGCCAAAGCATGCTGGGTCGAATGGGTAACTCCGGAAGAAAGGGCATACAACACCTGCATAACAATGGTAAAACCAAACGGGCGACTGCCAAAACGCTTTTCGAGGTTGTCGTACTGGCGATCCCAAAGTGCATTCGAAATAGCCATCACTGCTCCGCGCTGACCCGCATACGAGAATATTTTCGATCCGGAGATAAACAGTACGTAATTATCGGTGTATTTGGCAACGGTTGGCTGGTAAGGCGGCTTTCCGGGCGTATATAAATCTTTCCTGAAATCCATTCCGAAGTAAGCCAGGTCTTCCATTACAATGACATCGTATTTGGTGGCCAGTTCTCCAATGATCTGCAATTCTTCTTCAGTGAGGCAAATCCAGCTGGGGTTGTTCGGGTTCGAATACACCATTGCATTGATATTCCCCTGCGAAAGATACGACTCAAGCTTATCCCGAAGTTTATCTCCGCGGAAATCAAACACATCAAACGACTGGTATTTGTGACCCATCACGGTCATCTGCTGTTTCTGCACCGGGAATCCTGGATCGAGAAACAGGGTGGTATCCTTTTGTTTGTCCACATTTCCGGCAACCAGAAAAGCAGCAAAAGTTCCCTGCATGGCGCCAGAAGTTGGTATGCAACTAACCGGTGCCACATCCACATCCATAAATAGTTTAATGAAACGCGATGCTTCTTCTTTCAGAGGTTTGATACCGTCCATCATGGGGTAAACCGAAGCAACACCTGCCTGAAGGGCTTTAATTTCGGCTTCGACACCAACCTGAGCCGGAGGTAATCCGGGAACACCCATCTCCATGCGGATGAAACGTGTTTTGCTCTCGGCTTCAATGAAATTAACCAGGGCAACAATTTCCCTGATCGAAGCTTTTCCCGGGTCAGTTATCCGGAGTTGTTCGAGGTATTTTTTTACTATTTCTTTTGATACAGGTGTATTGCTCATCTGAAAAGTCGGAATTACGGAGTAAAAATAACTAAAGAATTTGCTATAAATCAACTGGTTTTGATGGGTCGAAAAGTTGCAATCGCAAATCGGCAATTCAGCGAACTGCCGAATATTAAATTGAAAGCAGGCAACCCTATTCAGTTTTGATTTGTCAGAAAACAGGCCAAAATTTCGTGCCTGAATTTTATCATGTTTCTGAATTTTCTAGAGACCGAAGGCTGGTTTGATGGTTTTCACCCAATTGGCAACACGTTCGTCGGTCAGTTCCGGTTCAAAATCTTCGTCAATCGGAAGACCTATGAATTTACCGTCGATTACAGCTTCCGATTCATCGAATTCGTATCCTGAAGGATCAACCTGTCCGACAATGGTCGCGCCATTATTCATCAGTTCTTTAGCCAAAACGCCCATGGCATTCACAAAATAACCTGAATAGGTAATGTGGTCGCCCAACCCGAAAATAGCAACGGTTTTTCCGGAGTAGTCAACTTTGCTGATATTGGGGAAGAATTTGCTCCAGTCGGTATTGGAATAATTGGAGTCCCAGGTTTCTTTTCCAACGGTGGAAATACCAAAAATTATCTTGTCGTATTTTTCCAGATCGGTGGCGCTGGCATCGTTTACCGATATTAATTCTATCTGTTCTTCGCCAATGGCTGCTTTTACCTTTTCAGCAACACGGTGAACTGAACCTTTTAAAGGACCGAAAAATAATCCGATTTTGCTCATAATAATGAATTTTACTGATTGTGTATTGCTACTTCTCCGCGAACATATTCGCCCAGAATTGATAAACTCGAAACGTTTTTCAGGATAATATGAATGGCGTGCTCGTAATTTTGAAGCTCATCCCATTCCACGTCAACGTGAAATGTATATTCGTTGGGTTTGCCGATGATTGGTACCGACTGAATCTTGGTCAGGTTGATTTTATTCTCGGCAAAAATATTCAGGACTTTAGCCAGTGAGCCATAAAAATGGCCAACCTCGAAACATAGCGATGCTTTGTTGGTCCCTTCGGCCGGGTTGCCGTGCTTGGCCAGAATCAGGAACCGGGTGTAATTCTTTTTGTTCGATTCTATGCCTTTATCCAAAACCTCAAGCCCGTATAGACTGGCCGACCTGAGATTACTGATAGCTGCAGCATGAGTTATTTTCTCGTCGGCAATTAGTTTGGCTACTTTGGCATTGTCGCCCAACTCCTTGCGTTCGGCATTGGGGAAATACTTTTCGAGGTATTCGGCGCATTGCATAAACGACACCGGATGCGAGTATATTTCTTTAATGGCCTTTTTCTTTACTCCCGGGAAAACCATCAGATTCATCTGAATGTGAATATAGATTTCTCCGATTATTTTCAAATGGTAATCGCGGATTAAGCCATAGTTCTGCAAAAGGCTTCCCGCGATGGAATTTTCAATCGCCATCACGGCAATGTCCACCTGATCGGTGTCGATTAAATCGCAAACTTGTTTAAATGTCTTGCATTCAACGACTTCAATATCTTCTTCGAAATAACGGCGTGCCGCATCTTCGTGAAACGAACCCGCAATTCCCTGTATCGCTACTTTCTTCATTTTTATAAAATAAAGTCCCGGTCAAAGCCGGGACAATTTACGCAAAATATCCTGATTCGTACCCGCCTTAACGTTTGCAAAGATAACAAACAAGCCGGTGTTCAGTTTTTATTCTGACGATGAATTTAAATTTTGTACATGTCGCTGGCTTTTACCAGTTCCATTTGGTGCCTCTGAAGTACCTCAATGCACTTTTGAATGTTGTCGGGTTTTAGCACGATGTTGGCCGATTGGTCGTTCATCGAATAGGCATATAGGTATTCGATAAACACATTTTCGCCTGAAAGGATGTCGAGGGCGCGGGCCAGGGCACCGGGTTCGTTGGGGCTGTTCAGGCAAATCACATCGGTCAGACGTACCGAAAACTCGGCTTCTTTCAATATGGTCAGGGCTTTTTCAGGATCGGAAACAATCACACGTAAAATTCCAAATTCTGAAGTATCTGCAACACTGAAGGCCGACATGTTAATCCCGGCATTTCCCAACAGTTGGGTAACTTCGTTCAGGCGTCCGGTTTTGTTTTCCAGAAATACGGATAGTTGTTTGATAATCATGCTAATTTCCTCCTATAGTTTACGGTTGTCGATTACTCGTTTGGCTTTTCCGGCAGTGCGTTCGATGGTTTTTGGTTCAACCAGTTTCACATCGACCGAGATGCCCAGTGTGCTTTGCAGCTTGTGCGTAATTTTCTTGCGCAGGCTTTCGAGTTGCCTGATTTCGTCGGAGAAGAACTGTTCCTGAACTTCGACCATCAATTTTACTGTATCCAAGTTACCTTCCCGCTCAACAATGATCAGGTAGTGTGGCGAAGTTTCGCTCATTTCGAGCAGAACGGTTTCGATTTGCGACGGGAACACGTTCACACCGCGGATAATCAGCATATCGTCGCTCCGGCCTTTGCATTTTTCCATGCGAACGAGTGTACGGCCACAGGCACATTTTTCATAGTTTAGGCGGGTCAAATCGCGGGTGCGGTAACGAATGAGCGGAATGCCTTCCTTGGTAATGGTTGTGAAAACCAGTTCGCCTATTTCGCCTGCCGGCAGCGGCTGCAAGGTTTCCGGGTCAATAATTTCAGGAATGAAATGATCTTCCATGATGTGCATTCCGGCCTGATGCTCGCATTCGCACGATACACCGGGTCCCATGATTTCGCTCAATCCGTAAATATCGATGGCTTTAATGCCCAGTCCGGCCTCAATTTCCTTGCGCATGTTTTCGGTCCATGGTTCGGCGCCAAAAATGCCCACGCGCAGTTTCAATGTACTTTTGTCGATGCCTTTGGCCTTCAGTTCTTCTGCCAGGTGCAGCGAGTACGATGGCGTGCAGGCAATTACTGTCGAGCCAAAATCTTCCATCAGTTGCAACTGTTTGTCTGTATTTCCTCCTGAAATCGGGATGACCGAAGCGCCCAGGTTTTCGCAGCCGTAATGCAAGCCAAGTCCACCGGTGAAAAGTCCGTAGCCGTAGGCCACCTGCACAATGTCGTCGCGGTGCACGCCAGCCATGCAAAGCGCCCGGGTCACCATTTCCGCCCAGTTATTAAGGTCTTTGCGGGTGTATCCCACCACGGTTGGTTTTCCTGTTGTTCCTGAAGATGCATGAATACGCACGATTTCGCTCATCGGGACCGTAAAAAGCCCAAATGGATAATTGTCGCGCATATCAGTCTTCAGTGTAAACGGCAGTTTCACCAAGTCGTCAACCGACTGGATATCATCGGGAACCAGCCCAACTTCCTGCATTTTCTGACGGTAACTAGGCACGTTGTGGTAAATTCTTCTAACCGTATCTTTTAGCCGTTCCGACTGAATGGCCCGCATTTCTTCGCGAGTAGCACATTCCATTTTTTCATTCCAGATCATATTTTGAAGGGATTAATTTTCGGGGTAATATGCGTTTAATTCGAAATTCCATAAATAATTTCGTCGGACAAGAGAGGCAATCCTGCTTCCTGAAGTTTTTTCCGGGCATCGGTAACATCTTCGGTATCGATTACAAAGTAGGCCTTTTCATTGGCGTAAGCCGAGCGTCCGTAAGCGTTAGTGAAATTCACTCCGGCTTTCACGATTTCCTTTAGCAAATCGTCGAGCCCGCCGGGTTGGTCTTTCATTTCAATCACCACGATTTCGCGCAGGGCTGCCGAAAGTCCTTTTTCGACCAGCAATTGGCGGGCCAACATTGGATTCGATACAACAAGATTCAGGATTCCCCAGCCACTCGCCGTGTGGTTCAGGTTCATGGTGCGGATGTTAATTTGGGCTTCTTTCAGCACCGCGGTAACTCGTTCGAGGTGACCGATCTTATTTTCGAGGAATATGGAAACCTGATATGCCATGAGAATTATGAATGATAAATGTTGAATTATGAATTTTTTTAGCAACTGGCAGCTGGCAATTAGCAACTGGGAAGAAGAGAAATCAGTTCTTATCAGTATCTAGCAACAAGCTGCCAGTAGCCAGTTACGAATTTAACGCTTTCCGGAGCTCTTTTACCCTGACAGCTTTTCCTTCCGATTTAGGCAATGAGCCCGGTTCGACCAATTTGACGATTGGTTTTACCAGCACTTCATCACGAACTTGGCTGCCAATGATTCGCGAAAGTTTGTCGAGCCGGGTAATGTCGCCATTGAACCAGTCTTTTTTCACTTCCACTTCGATGATCATTTCGTCAGATCCGTTGATGGTGTCTAAGGTAATCAAATAGTCGGCACCCACTTCCGGAATTTTCATCAGCACACCTTCAATCTGCATCGGGAACACGTTGCAGCCTTTCACGATAAACATATCGTCGCTCCGGCCGGTGATGCGGTCGAGGCGAACGTGTGTTCTTCCGCAGGGACAGTCACCGGGCAAAATGCGGGTCAGGTCGCGCGTGCGATAGCGAATGAGCGGCATGGCTTCGCGGTCGAGTGTGGTCATCACCAGTTCGCCCACTTCTCCTTCAGGAACAGGTTGCAGCGTATCCGGATCAATGATTTCAACGATGTAGGCGTCTTCCCAAATGTGCAGTCCATTTTGGTACGTACATTCGAAAGCAACACCCGGACCATTCATTTCCGAAAGCCCGAACGAATTATATGCTTTTACGCCAAACATTTCTTCAATCCGGCGGCGCTGTTCTTCGGTATGTGGTTCTGCACCAATTACGAATGTGTGCAGTTTGGTATCGCGTTGCGGGTCCAGTCCTTCCTCCTGAAAAACTTCGAACAAACGGTTCAGGTAACTCGGAATGGCATGTGCAACGGTTGTTCCGTAATCGCGCATCAGCTTAATCTGGCGCGGACTGTTTCCCGCTCCGGCCGGAATACTCAAACAACCGAGGCGTTCGATACCATATTGAAAACCCAGTCCTCCGGTAAACAATCCGTATCCGCAGATATTTTGAAAAACATCGGTATCGCGCACCCCGGCGCAAAACAGCGAGCGCGCCATCAGGTTGGCCCACGAGTCGATGTCGTGGCGGTTGTGGAAGATTACGGTTGGATTACCTGTAGTTCCACTCGAACTGTGCAGGCGGATCAGCTCTTTTTGAGGCAATCCGAGGAATCCGTAAGGGAAATTGTCGCGCAGGTTTTGCTTGGTGGTGAAGGGCAGCTTCTGAATATCGGAAACCGTGCTGCCCGAATCAGCCGATAATCCCATTTGCTTGTAGAGATTTCCGTAATATGGTGAATTCATCGCAGCCTGAATCGTTTTCTTCAGTCTGCTGACCTGCAGTTTTTTGAGGTTTTTTCGTTCGAGGGTTTCGAGTTCGTTTTCCCAGTACATGGTGATTTGGTTTAGAAAGAATACATCAGCATTAATAGTCCGCGGTGATTGGTCGCGTCGGTTGAAGTGCTGTAAAGTCCGTCATTCAGGTTAATTTTTCCTGTTCCGAATTCGGCCGAAGTGAGTTCATATTCGAACACAAGGCGCAGTTTCGATACATTGATGGCAAAATGTGGAGCAACACGGTATATCGAAGCCACACTGGGAACCAAACCTGGGGTCACAGCAACCGGAGATGTTGAATTTCCAAAGTTATGAAGTGCATCAGCAGTGCCAAGGTTTTTCAGATATCCGCCGAAAAAGCCAAGCTGATACTTTTTGCCGTAAACCAGATTGATGAAACTGGTGAGTGTATTATAAGGAGTATAAGTCATAGCGCCGGTCGATGTTTCAAGCGATTTTACACCGTAGCCACCGGGAATGGTGAGGTGGTTCATATTTTGCCCCAAAACAGCTTTCGCCCTGATGGTGAACATGTTCTTTACGTATTGCGTGTATCCAATGAACGAAACTCCCCGAACGAGATCGTCGGAAACATACTTTTTGTTTTCAGCTCCAACAGTATATAAGGTAGGCTTGATGTATTTCAGGCTGGCCCCGGTTCCCAGAGTGAAACCTCCGTTGTTCAGTTCGAGGTTGGCAATCATTTCAGGAAGACCAGCGTTTCGGGTGTAGGCATCCGATTTATCAATGGTCATTGTTTCGATTTTCGAGAAACCATACGATTTATACTGAAACTCGGAAACCAATGCTCCCGACAGGATGAATTTTGCGTTGGGTTTATAGTCGTATCGCACCTGGGGGCTGCGGTTGAACGGTTGAAACGGGCAACCGGTGTTCAGCCCGCCAACGGTTGGAAAAACCTTTCCGCTCCAGAACGGATGCCAGGTTTGGCCCACCAGCAGCGACGATTTGGGCCAGCTAAAAACGACATTGGCCTGACGCACACGAAACATGGCAGGATTGGCTCCCAAATCACCGGCAAAGTCGGTTTCGATGTTCCCGGTGGTTTTGGCATTGAAAATCACCGGTCCGTTGATGCGCATTCCGAAGCGGGTGGCCATCGACGAAAAGTTGTAGGTTGGCGTTTGATTGATATGTTCGCCGTTGACGTCGGCTCCGGCATAAAGCGGAAGAACAAAAAACTGTTCGTTGGCGGCGTTCAGGCCTTTGTACGTGTCCCAAAAGGCTTCGTAGCGAACAAATCCGTAGAATTCGAGGGTAGTTTCTTTGGGTTTGGCTTCCTGTCCCGATACCGAAACAAAAAGCAATAGCAAAATGACAAACAATAAATTTTTCATCAGACGTAGGGTTTCCTGCGTTTCCGAAAAGATGACGAATCGGCATATTAAAAACATGCCGGATTTCTCTCCGGAAATCGTCGGTTTTGATTTTTGGTTTTTAAAAAGGTTTTTACTGAATGAGGTGTAACACAAACAACTAGGTTAGCCTTTTTCAGATCAGAAACCAAAAGTAAAAGTTTTCTCCGACACTGCAAATGAATCAATTTTGAAGTTGTAAGCAATCAAATCGAATAACTTTCATTTTGGAAGGTAAAACAGGTTATTATAAAGCATTTATAAACAATCGGTAAAAATATTTAGCAAAATCATAATCTAACAATTTAGATTCAGTTTGAATAATTTCCTCGTAGCTTTGAAATAATACCTTTAGTGATTTGAGATGTTTTCCACCTGTTCAGAAGTCATTTTCAGGAGTATAAATCCAAGCTCAAAAATCAAATTAATGTAAATAACTATCCATTAGATCACTAAATAGGGTAGTAAATACCGTAAAATCGAATAATTTATTGAGCCAAACGTATTTTGAACCAAAATATAACTACATTTGGTGGACATTTATCCATTATTTAAACAGTTTTTTTTATGAACATTTTTGTTGGAAGCCTTCCCTTTAAAATTGAGGAAAGCGAGTTACAGGAAATTTTTGAAGAGTACGGTGAAGTATCATCGGTGAAGATTATTATGGACAGAGCTACAGGCCGTTCAAAAGGCTTTGGTTTTGTTGAAATGCCTAATGAAGAAGAAGCTAAAAAAGCAATTGAAGAACTGAATAACGCAGAGGTTGAAGGCCGGACAATTGTTGTAAATAAAGCTGAAGAAAAGAAAGAGGGCGGACGTCCTGCAGGTGGTGGTTTCCGTGGTGGCGACCGTGGTGGTTTCCGTGGCGGTAACGCTGGTGGTGGTGGTTTCCGTGGTGGCAACTCAGGCGGTGGTTTCCGCGGTGGTGACCGTGGTGGCGATCGTGGTGGTTTCAATAAAGGCGGCTTCAACAGAGGCGGCGGAAGCCAGGGCGGCGGCAATCGCAGATCAGAATACTAGGATCATTCCTATTTTGAACTCAAAAGGTAAAGTACTTTTCTTTACCAACTGCATAAAGGCTGATAAACAACGGAAAGTAAAATTTTCAGGGTTTATCAGCCTTCGTTTTTAGGGTCAGTCCGGACTTAAACCTTCAATAATCCGCGAAATCCGCGAGCTGCATAATACGATTCAGCTCCGTTGTGGTACAGAAAAACTTGATTGTACCGACGATCGCAAAACAAAGCGCCTCCCAGTTTTCTTATTTCTTCGGGAGTTTTAATCCAGCTCGATGTTTTTGTGTCGAACTGTCCCAATTGCTGCAACTGGCGGTAGTGCTCCTCGGTGAGCAGTTCGATGCCCATTTCTGCAGCAACATCAATAACATTGTTTTCGGGTTTATATTCTTTGCGCGATTCCCATGCCGCGCGGTCGTAGCAGTAACTCCGGCGTCCTTTGGGGCTTTCGGCCGAACAATCTGCAAAAATGAATTCTCCTGTGTTTTTGTCCTGACCAATTACGTCGGGCTCTCCACCCGTCTGCTCCATTTCGTTGAGCGACCAAAGTTTTTCTGGCTGGGCTTCCAATCTTACCAGTACCTTTTCCCATTCCAATCCGGGATGGCGGTTCTCGTTTTTTTGAAAGCGGGTTTTGAGTATTTGAATGAGATCTTCCTTCTGTTCCAGAGATAGTTTTTTTCTGTTTTCCATTGCCGAATGATTGTTTAATGAATAAATTAAACAGTTGGCCAAAGGAATTGGTTGTTGGATGAATTGAATGCTAAACGAAAAAAATCAGTTATTCTTGACCAAAATTCAAAGTCACAAAATCTAGCTTACCTATTTTTCTATTCTGATCCTTGCATCAACTGCCACCAACTTTTCGTTGTTCCCCATCAGCGGATTAATATCGAGTTCTTTGATTTCGACTGCAAAACGCAGCATGGTAGAGAGGCGCACCATAATTTCGGCATATTTGCGTTCGTTCGCACCTTCTTTTCCGCGGTAACCTTTAATCATCTGGTACGATTTCAGATTTTTTATCATCGACGCGGCATCGCACATGGTCAAAGGGGCCAAACCCGAAGTGACATCTTTCAGTACTTCGACAAAAATGCCGCCCATGCCACACAAAATGATGTGCCCAAATTTGTCTTCGTACTTGGCGCCCAGAAAAAGTTCGATTCCTGAAGCCATTTCTGCCATAAGCACCGCATTCGTGTCTTTGATCCGGATAAGTCGTTTGAATTCGTGTTGCACGGTTTCAATATCCTGAACGTTCAGCACCACGCCGCCCACGTCGGTTTTATGAATGGGGCCGACGACCTTCATTACCAGCGGAAACCCAATTTTTCTAGCCGCTTCTGTGGCTTCTTCCTCCGATCTTACGGTCATTTCTTTCACCATCGGGATTCCCGCAGCAGCAAACAGGCGGTGAATAGTTTCTGGCGACTGAAACCCGTTTTCGGTGTGGTCAATAATTCGCCTGATTTCAGGAATATCGATATTTTCGAGAAAAATCTTCTCTTCGTGCGGCTTCGACGTTTTCAGGATCGATGTCAGCGCTTTTCCCAGCAACACCTCGTCGGGGAAATTGACGTTTCCCTGCCCAATGAAATAGGCCACATCGTCGGCCACATTGATTACCGACGGCAAAATCGGGAAAATTGGTTTTTTGCAGGTCTTCATTTTTTCGTCCAAAACCTGGTAAACGTCGCGCACGGGCGTAAGTCCGGGACTGCCAAAAATCACGGCCATGCCATCAATCTCGTCGAAATCGTGTTCGCAGGCATCAATAATGGCAGCCAACTGTTCAGCATTTCCGGTGGCCAAAAAGTCAATCGGGTTTTCAACCGACGAACCGGGAAACAGCTTGTTTTTGAGTTGTTGCCGGGCTTCCGAATCTTTGATGTGCGGAATGTGTAATCCGCCGCTTTCGAGAGCGTCGGTCAGCATCACCGCAGGCCCTCCGGCGTGGGTAATAATGGCCAGCCGCTTGCCCTTCATCGGTTTGCAGTGAAACACGTTGGCCATTGTGGTCAGTTCTTCGCGTCCGTAGCAACGAACAATACCTGCCTTGCGGAACAGCGCTTCGACGGCCAGATCGGAATTGGCCAGCGCACCGGTATGCGACGCGGCTGCGCGGCTTCCGGCCTGACTGCTTCCAGCCTTAATGGCAGCAATTTTGCAGCCTTTCCGAACAAGCGATGAGGCGTGTTTCAAAAGTTTGTCGGGATTGCGGATGCTTTCGATGTACAACAGTTTGACCCGAGTGCTGGTATGCGGATTAAAAACTTCGTCCATGAATTCGAGGATTTCCTCCACGCCGTTTTGCGCACCGTTGCCCACCGAGAAAACGCTGGCAAAGTGCAGTCCTTTCGGGATGCCCGATTCCATGATAAAAACGGCAGTAGCTCCGGAACTTGAAACCAGGTCGCAGCTCATTTGCACCAATTTGGGAATGGGCGTTGTGAAAACGCTGGTGTGCGCATAGGTAATCACGCCAATACAGTTGGGACCGATCAGACTGCCGCCATTTTCTTCGATGATTTTGACGATTTTTTGTTCCAGAATCCGGCCTTCCTCGCTTTCTTCACTGAATCCGGCCGAAATAATGATGAACCCTTTTGTGCCTTTTTGTGTGGACAGTACTTCAACGGCTTCAACACACGCAACGGCAGGAATAGCCAAAACGGCCATCTCAACCGGCGGAAGATCGTTTACTGAAGGAAATGATTTTACTCCCTGAACAGTTTCGGAGCTAGGATTGACCACCCAAAGATCGCCCTGATAATTGTTGTCGAGGAGGTTTTTGAGCAATTTTCCACCTGGTTTGGAAATGTTGTTGGAGGCGCCAACAACGACAATGCTTTTCGGTTCGATTAATTCGCGTGTGATCATGATGAATGGTTTGAAGAAGCAAAGTTAGCAAAAGCATTTCCGGAGTAACTGACTTTTTGCGGCATTTGCAAATCAAGTTCATTCAGGAAAAACTGTTATGTTTGTTGTAAATTTTTCCGGAAACAAACCGCATGGAACCTATCTCCGACCAGAAAATTATTGTGTTGTGCGATTTTAGCGGGCAAATGAACGAAGTGATCGTTCATGGTGCTCGCATGGCCGATATGTTGCGAAAGGAGCTTTGCCTGTTTGGCCTCTGGAAAAACAAGTCGCAAAAAACGGAGGTTCAGGAAAAACTGATTGAACTGAGCCGAAACCTGAAACGACAACTACCGCAATTGCAAATTTCCAATCTGATCTTGAAAAATACACTGGAAACAAACATCGCGAAACTGGTGGATAACTACAATGCTGTTTTGCTGGTACTGCATCAGTCGCTGATTGGTGCGACCCTGAAAGCTTTTCGCGAAAGCAGCATTGCCTTTTTGTATGTCAGCGGCAATTCTCCGGAATATCTTCAGTATAAAAATGTACTGGTGCCGGTCGATTACCGGAAAGCCTCGAAAGAAACTTCGTTGTGGGCCTCGTATTTTGGCCGGTTCAACAAGGCGCTGATTCAGGTAATTTATGCCCGTGAAACAAACCGCGACGACGAAACCCGCTTGATGAAAAACGTTGGTTTCTTCGATAAATTCCTGAATAGTCTGCATGTTCGCCATCAACTGGTGGCGGGAAAATCGTCGAGCTGGGGCATCTGTAAGGAAACGCTTAACCGTTCGGCTGAATGGAAGGGCGACCTGATGATCTTTTCTGGCAGCAGTTCCATCACACTGCTCGATTTGCTGATCGGACTTCCGGAGAAACGTATTGTGCAACAGGCCGGAAATCTTCCGGTGATGCTCATCAATCCACGTAAGGACATTTGCATGATGTGCGATTGATCATGCAAAACAGATAGGAATAACTGGATTAATGTACTCCCATTATTGATTGTCGGATTTTTTAATTCGCTTTTGGGCTGAACTTTTTTTTATAGTTTTGTGGCTCAATTATTACTGGATGGAACTATTAACTGTCTTTCTTCTGGCTGTCGGTCTTTCATTCGATTCTTTTGCTGTTTCGGTTTGCAGTGGATTAAATCTTCCCAAAATTAGATTTTTTCAGGCAGCGAAAATTGCCCTTTTTCTGGCATTTTTTCAGGCCTCAATGCCACTTATCGGCTGGTTGCTTGGGAATAGCATAAAATCGTTGATTGAGCCTGTCGATCACTGGATCGCTTTTGGATTACTTCTGCTCATTGGCGGGAAGATGATTATAGAAAGTTTGGCTGGTTCGGAAGAGCGCGAAATTAAAAATCCTCTCCATCTCCGGGTAATTTTACTTCTTTCCCTGGCCACCAGTATCGATGCATTGGCGGTGGGTTTCAGCTTTGCAACTTTACTCGATAAAATTTTGATAGCCGTACTGATTATTGGTTCGGTTACATTTATTGCCTCAATGCTTGGGATTCTTTTAGGAAAAAAAACGGGCCCACGAATTAACCGGTATGCAGAAATCTTTGGTGGTTTTATACTGATATTTATTGGGAGTAAAATTGTTTTCGAGCATTTTTTTAATGGTTAAACAGTGTAAATCACCATTAATTCGTATTTTCACAACACTTAACGCCACCTTTGAACAAATGTATCATTTGAAAGTGTGCTGGTATAAAGTACGTTAAAAATGGACAGTCTAACCTTTAGTCTAAGCAATTACGTCATTTCTCCTCTTTTTATACTTCTGCATGTGGGAGGATTGATTGGAGTTATTACCTTTTTCTTTTTGCTCAAATTCCGTTCTACACCAGGCGTTAAGTTTATGCTGGTTTGGCAACTGGCTTCTTCTATCTGGGCATTTACTTATGCTTTTGAATTTGCAGCGATTGACCTTGCTACCAAAATTTTCTGGTCAAAACTCTCTTATCTCGGTATTGTCAATGGACCCGTTTCGTTCATGTTTTTTTCGCTGGCGTTTTCATCGAAAAATAAATTTCTGAAAGCAAAATATATCTGGTTAGTTTATGGAGTGGCCACATTATTTATTCTTTCGCCGTTTACAAATGATCTACATCATCTACACTGGAGGAGTTATTCCATAAATCCAGCCATAAATTCGATGAACTACGTTTATGGCCCATTGTTTTGGCTGATGACTTTATTCGCCTATTTTGCGCTTTTTACCGGGATTGTAAATGTTTTCTTACTCTATTTCAGGCTTTCACCATACTACAGGCGGCAAATAACCCTTTTGTTTGTTGCGTCATTACTTCCCCCTTTAGGTAACTTGATTTATGTATTTAAGATTAATCCAATTCCAGGTTTCGACTGGACGCCATTCACTTTTCTGTTTACAGGAATATTAATCGCCATAGATATGGCTCAATATAAAATGTTTGATCTTGTACCATTTGGGCGAAATACACTTATTGATATTTTGCCTGATGGTATTTTGATTTTTGATAATTCGTTGCGAATTGCCGATTCAAACCCAACCATGCTTCGATTCTTGGGGGCTGATAAAAGTAAAATTATTGGCAAAAGTGTAAATGAAATATTCCCACGCAGGAAAGAGTTGATAGAACAAATTATAGATCATGAAGATTTTCAAACTAAAATCGAGACAGATGTTGACGGTGAACCCCGGTTTTACGATGTGCATTCGAATAAACTATTTGATCAGAATAAGCAATTGACCGGGCATCTGGTTATTTTGAAAGATATTACCCGACATGTACTTTCCGAAGAAAAAACAAAGGAGATCAACATTCGGCTTACCAGCGAGATTGAAGAAAAAGAAAAACTAATCAGCGATTTGGATGCGTTCTCTCACACCGTAGCTCACGATTTGAAGAATATGCTTGGATCGATTGTGAATGCCAGCGATTTAATTCAAACAAATTTCGACGACTTATCAGGAGCTGAAATGCTGGATATCATTCAATTAATTGGTCAATCGGCGACCAAAACCATGCACATTACGCGCGAGTTGCTAACTCTTGCTTCTGTCCGTCAGCAGGAGATAAAGCCTGTTGCTGTAAACATGATTCCGGTTTTGGAAGAATCGCTCGGACGCCTGAAAGATTTCATCAAAGAAAGAAATGCTTCAATAACAATGAATCAATCGTGCCCCGAAGTTTGGGGATTTCATTCGTGGCTTGAAGAAGTTTGGGTTAATTACATTAGTAATGCCCTGAAATATGGAGGAAATCCGCCTGTAATTCAGATTGGGAATGATATTCTTCCTGGGGGGAAAGTCAGGTTCTGGATAAAGGATAACGGAAATGGCCTCTCAGAGGATGAAATGGCAAAGCTTTTCAATAAGTTTACACGTTTGGATACACTTCGGGCTGAAGGACATGGTCTTGGACTTTCGATTGTGAAGCGGATCATTGAAAAACTTGGGGGGGAGGTTGGTGTTGAAAGCAACAATAAGGAAGGTGATGGATGTGTATTTTATTTTGTATTACCGCTTACCAAAAGTTAGCTCAATCAAGAGGGACTGAGAGAGATTAATGAATTAAAAAGGGCGCCGAAATTAACCTGCGCCCTTTAAAGTTTTTTAAGTCAGACTAAAAGTCTAAAGTCAAAAACCAAAACAAACTTATGAAAAAAAATTCCGCAATACGATTATAAAACAGTTGTAGTGACTATTACCCCTAAAGGCATTTTTACATTTTTAGATGAATTTGTAGGTTTTAACTTATTTTAACAAAAGAGAAGTAGTGTTCCGAAGTTCTTTATTTCATTTTCCCACCAGATCAGGATTACGACCTCGCAAGGCACTCCATTTTTCGTCGATTGCAATTTGTGATACTGGTCGTAAATTAACCAGTGCCAGTAATGACCAAATAGTATCCCTGTTCAGGTCGTATTTTTGTTTCCCGATACTTTTGGGGTAACAGGCCCAAAACAGACAATCGTGCTTTCCGTACTGAAACACACTTTTTAGCAGGTTAGTCATTTCGCACTGAGATGAAGCAAATACCTGAACAAAATCGTATTTCCCGATTTTTGAGCTATCCGGAAGAGTGTCAAAATTAACTTCAGAGATAAATGCAAGAAACTCTGTCGGGGCATTGACAATTAAATTCTCACGGTCTGGTACCAGTTTGAGCTTTTTTAAAACAGCATCCTTATCCATATCGTTTTGATTTGAAAGTATTAATGATAGCGAAAAAAGATGATTTACAATGTCTCATTGCATGCAAAGTTTGTGGTAAAAAATAAAAGGCGATCACATGGATGACCGCCTTTGAATTAAGAGAAGCAATTTATTATTTCAGGATTAATTCAATAACCGGAATTTCCAGGTTAGGTTTAGTCACGGGGAGACTCAGATTCAGATCTGTTGGATTTTCTCCTTCCTTCATGCCATGTCCGTATCTTGCAGTAATTTTTATTTCTGATGCGTCGTGAAGAAACTGCGCATATTTGATTTTACCTGCATATCCTGGTAGATTGAAATTCTGCAACGGATAATCCAATAAATGAATGTACAAACGGTTTGTTTTTGGGTTGTAGGTGAGAAGACTGTTTTCGGGCACTTTAAATTCTTCGGGTGCCTGAGTGCAACCATAGATGGATCGGTTGTTATATTTCATCCATGATCCCATGTTGGCAAGTGCCTTTTGTGCACGTTCGTCAAAGGTACCGCGGGCAGTCGGACCAACATTAAGCAAAAGGTTTCCTCCTTTACTTACCGATTCAATAAGCAAAACCAACAATTGCTTGGTGTCTTTCCAGGTATGTTCATCGCGGTAATAGCCCCACGATCCGCTAAATGTCTGGCAGGTTTCCCAATAAACCTTTTTCCCGTTTACTTCAGGCCATTTGGCTACTTTATACTGTTCTGGAGTAGTAAAATCCCAACCATCCTCGTAATCTTTCAAGTCCAGGCGATCGTTAACCAAAATGCCGGGCTGAAGCTGACGAACCATCTTAATGAGTTTTTCTGAATCCCAATCCTTATGACCTTTCCCGTTTTCTCCCGGGTAGGAGAAATCAAGCCAAAGCATATCAACTTTTCCGTAGTTTGTGAGTAACTCGCGCACCTGGTTGTGCAAATATTCCCGGTATTTGCTCATGTCGCGGTTTTTGTTTAGCTCTGCCAGTTTTGCTTTGTCGTCGGTACGTTGCGGATGCACACGATCAACCGTAAAATCCGGATGGTGCCAGTCGATCAGACTATAGTAGAATCCGATTTTCAGGCCTTCAGCTCTGAAAGCATCCACCCATTCTTTGAGCAGGTCTTTGCCAACCTGAGTTTTCGTGGCTTTGTAGTCGGTGAATTTCGAATCGAAAAGACAAAAGCCTTCGTGGTGTTTCGACGTTATAACGGCATATTTCATACCGGCAGCTTTAGCCATTTTCGCCCATTCGTGCGGGTCGTACATGTCGGGATTGAAGTTTTCAAAGTATTTTTGATAAGCTTCATCAGTTAAACGTTCCTGATTTTTTACCCATTCGTGCCGGGCAGGAAGTGCGTACAATCCCCAATGAATAAACATGCCAAACCGGTCGTTTACCCACCAGGCCATCCGTTCTTTTTTTTGTTCTTCAGTTTCTTTGAAAAGCTTTTGCTGAGCATTTATACTTGTTGTCAGCAAAATGAATAAACAGGAAATAAAAGCTAATTTTTTCATTTGATGGAGTTTAGGTTTACAACGTTTTCAAATTAAATTTCAAATAAAAATACAACTTTAACAGGGCAGTACAATCCTGTACTGTGCTGTATTTGCATGTTTCGAAACACACAAAAACAAGCGGCTACCCTATACCTAGAATAGCCGCCAGCATCACACCAGTTTTGTGCTTATTTTATTTTTTCCAGGTAGAGTTTTCTTAATTCTTTGAGATAATCAGGAGCAATTTTGTCTGAATAAATACGAACAACCTCGTGCAATTCACCCTGATAATAAAATGATCCCAATGCCGCATCAAATTTGCTTTCTTCCCAGTTGTATTTCACTTTGTTGGTCACGCTATCGAATTCTTTCCACGATAAATGTCTAGGGATTTCCAGGTAAGCGTGGTTTTCTTCCCGGGTGTCGAGGTAAATTTTATCAGCAACTTCCTCAAATGAAAAGAATTTGATGATCCGGATATGGGCTAGTTCATCCTTGTATTTTTTAGATTTGGTCAGGAACCGGATACCTTTCTCGGTATATGACCTTTGCAGCTTTTCGAGCAAGTCGTAATTTTTCAGGTGCCTTACACGAAGTACATTGTATTTAGTGTCGTATATCTGAAGAAAGCCTTTCCCTGCATCGAAGGGCGCATCAAAAAATTCCTGAATTTTTTGCGAAGCACGCAGAATTTCCTCAAGGGTGTACTGCTCCTCGAGGGCCAGGTACAAATAAACCGGTTTTGCTTCCATTGGAGATTCGTTGAAGTAGCCGGGAAAAGGCTGCAGAGCTTCAAAAACAAGGGTTCCGGGAATGTTTTTCTGATCGACCGTGAAAACGGTTTCTGTTTTTGTCAATGTTCCAAAAACTTCGAATCGTTTGTTCTGTTCCATATCGTTAGTTTTTTTGGTTTGATTACTTTAGCCAAATATTCGGTCAGGATTGAATGAGTACAAAATACATAAATATTGAACAAGTTGGACCTGTTTCGTTCACAATTAATGAGCGCTCCACAAGAATTCGCCTTCGACTGAAATCTGACGGAGAGATAGTTGTTACAATGCCTTCAACTGTTCTGTATCGCGATGCCATTCGCTTTGTGGAATCCAAAACCGATTGGATTCAGAAACAACAATCAAAAATACAGGCTGGTTTAACGGTATTCGCTCCTGATTGCTGTTTTAAAACAAGATTTCACCGGTTGGCTATTACCAAGGGCAATACCAATAAGGTTTATAATCGGGTAGGGAACGGGGTTGTTCAGATTTTTGTGCCTGAAAAAATTAATCATGAACACGAAAGAGTGCAGGAGTTTATCCGAAATACGCTGATTGATGTGATGCGTTGGGAAGCAAAAATTTATCTTCCAAAGCGGTTGGATGAATTAGCCGAAAAACATGGTTTCCGTTATCAGAATGTCAGTATTAAAAATGCTTCAACACGATGGGGGAGTTGCTCTTCAGCAAACAATATCAACTTGAATCTTCACCTGATGCGCATTCCGGAGCATTTAATCGATTATGTGCTGATACACGAGTTGGTGCATACTGTGATTAAGAATCATGGTGAGAAATTCTGGCTCCTGCTTGAACAATGTTATCCCAATGCCCGAAAAGCAGACAGAGAAATGAAAAATTTCCGAACTCAAACATTCTGAAACGAATTACATTTGCTTAAACAAATTGATGATGAACTGGAATAAAATTCTATCGACTACCCGGTTGGGGCAGGAATATCTCGCTAACGAAGAAAATAAACACAGCCGCACACAGTTTCAGCGCGATTACGATCGCATTATTTTCTCATCTCCATTTCGGCGGATGCAAAATAAAACACAGGTATTTCCGCTTCCCGGGAGCGTTTTTGTACATAACAGATTGACACATAGTCTTGAAGTTGCAAGCGTTGGACGATCATTGGGAAGTATGTTTGTTGAGCGGGCAGAGATAGAGAAAATGGAAATCGAAAATCCGCTTTTCAAAGAAATTGGCTCTGTCGTTTCGGCAGCCTGTTTGGCTCACGACATGGGAAACCCTCCATTTGGCCACTCGGGTGAAGATGCTATCTCCAGATATTTTAGAAAGGATGCTGACCCCCGGATTAAAAATGAGATGGAGGAAGGGCAATGGAAGGATTTTATTTTATTTGACGGGAATGCCAATGCTTTCCGGCTGCTTAGTCATCAATTTAATGGACGCCGCGAGGGTGGCTTTGCCTTGACATACACAACTTTAGCGGCTATTGTGAAATATCCTTTTGAGTCGATGCTGACAGAGAAACCTAAATTTGGATTTTTTCAGTCGGAAAGAGCAATTTACGAGCGTATTGCCAGTGATCTTGGATTGACTCAACTATCGAAAAATCCGGATAAATACATTCGGCATCCACTGGTTTTTTTGGTTGAAGCAGCCGACGATATTTGTTATCAGCTTATGGATCTTGAGGATGCGCACAAGTTAAAGATACATTCGTTTTATCAGACAAGATCGTTGCTGATGGGCTTTTTTGATGAACAGACCGAGTCAGGTCAAATTAAGCGAATCAAAGAAACACTTCAATTGGTTGCTGATCCGAATGAGCAGATTGCTTACCTGAGAGCAAGTGTCATCGGTAAATTGGTGAAGCAATGTGTTGATGTTTTCCGGGATAAACAGACCGAAATTTTTTCAGGTGATTTTCAGAGACCATTGATTGAGCATGTTTCATCTCAATCTTTAAATGCGATAAAGCAAATAAAGGAAGTAAGTATTCGTGATATTTATAACGATCGATCGGTAGTTGAGGTTGAAATTTCCGGTTATCAGATAATCGGAACACTTCTGGATGTTTTTATCGAGGCGATTCTTAATCCAAAGGAAGGAATTTCGAAAAAAATGCTCCAGTTAATTCCCGATCAATATCGCGGAAATCATACTTCGACTTATGAAAAGGTACAGGCCGTTGTCGATTTTGTAGCTGGAATGACCGATTTGTATGCACTCGACCTGTATCGGAAAATCAGGGGGATAAATATCCCGGGAGTCTGATATTTAAAAACCTTACACTTTCTATTGATGAAAAACAATTTTGACCAATGGGAAAACAACAGAATGATTAACGACCCGCTGAATTACAAGTGGGGGATTTTTTATTTCAATGCTAATGACAGCCGTCTCGTTGTTCCGAAACGCTCGAGATCGATGGGTTGGACTTTTAATTTTGCTCACAGGAACACTTATATTACACTTTTTTGTTTTCTTGTATTAAGCCTGATTATCGGGTGGTTAAGTAAATGAAGCGGAAAAACCCGCACCAGACTGCAATTTCAGCAGTTTTTAACAAAAATCGCCGAATGTTAAGCTTTAAAAATTCTTAATAAAGCTAAAAATCAGGCTTATAACTGAACATCCAAACAACATTTTACCGACCTTTGGCGTTCTATTTCGGAAATTATCAGCGGAGGAGATTTATGATTGCGATATTGAAGTTCGTTCAGGTGTTTTTGTTGGCTACTGTAAAATATGTTCTAACCTTTCCTTATGCCGTATTAATCGGCCTTAACTTTGAGCAAACTCTTATTTCGGTTACTCTCGGAGGAATTGCGGGGTTTTTCTTTTTCTACCATTTTAGTGGTTTTGCAATTCGAAGGTTTCATCACATAAAAACTTTTCTTCGTAAATATTTGCCGGCATCAGTTCGTGCAAAGTATCGTCAGTTAGTTGGCTGGCGGAAAGAGGTTACCGGAGAGCGGGTTTTCTCCCGTCGAAACAGGCTGATTGCTACTTTCAGGGCTAAGTTTGGATTACCCGGAATTTTAATTCTTTCACCGGTTGTTTTAAGTATTCCTATTGGTGCTTTTCTGCTCAATAAATATTATTCAAAGCATAAGTTTGTAATGCCTTTCATGGTTCTGTCGATACTTAGCTGGACAGCAGTATTTGTTGCTTTTGCTTTAATTTTTCCAAATTTGATGAGGTAACATATTATAAATCAAATCAATTCCTTAATTAATTCATTTTTGTTTTTCTGAATTAACTGGTAATCGGCGCCCGACCAATCTAACGATTTCCAGTTTTTTAGATCGATCCATTGCATAGCAATATGTTCTGTCAGTGTGATTTCTCCATTGCTGATGAGGCAAATAAACGGGATCAGGAGAATCTGATTATTGCCGTAATCAAAGCTGATCGAATCGAGTTGTCTTATAATCTGAATCTCAATCTGCAATTCTTCTTTAATTTCTCTAATAATGCATGCTTCGGCAGTTTCTTTGGAATGAATCTTTCCGCCGGGGAATTCCCATTTGAGTGGATTGCTGCATTGGGTCCCTTTCTGAACAGCCAGTATTTTTAAGTTTTGAATGATGATGGCACAACAAACTTCTGTCATGAACTATCTTTTTTTGAAAGCTGAGCTCACAAATTAGGAAAAAAGTATCTTTATTCAACCAATGTTAGCTGGTTTTTCGCTTCGCAATACATACCGTTATCTAGTTTTTATGTCTCATTTTTCAAGAAGATAGTCATGGGTGAAAAGGAACTTCAGGAGCTCATTGATTCATGGGAAAATCTGAATCTGATCGTTAAGCATATTGGTGATCACCCGGAGGATTTCAAGGTGCTGGTTAACCTTGCTTTTGATGATCTAAAGGAAGAAAACTGGCGAGCCATTTGGTTGATGGATAAAATTCATGAGCAGCATCCGGCACTGGTGATTCCTTATTTAACTGAAATGACCGAATTTGCTCTTCGTACCAGGAATGACAGTAAAAGGCGACATTTGCTAAAAATAATCAGCCTGAATGAAATTCCTGAACCTTATTTAGCCACCATGCTGAACTATTGCGTTGATATTTTCACGAATGCCTCCATCCCTGTTGCAGTTAGAGTTCATGCCATGCAGGTTTTATTCAATATTTCGCAACGTGAACCTGATTTTAAAGGTGAACTAATTGGGTTGATTGAACAGGAGATTGAATATCATGGTTCTGCAGGAATTAAGTCGAGGGGCAGAAAGTTGCTTACCAAACTATACACATAGCACAACCAACAGCCCCTCTGAATCAGAATTTATTGCAGGGCATCTATTTCTTCAGGAAGGCTTCTTTCAATTCAAGCAATTGTTCTTCATTCAAACCTTGAGGTTCGTTGCCGGTTTGCATGGCCATAAACCAAATCTGTGCCGATTTAGCCAGAATGTCAATCATGTCAAAAGCATCCGAAACGGTTTCTCCAATAGCAAATGCACCGTGTTTTTCCCATATTACCACTTCGTGCCCTGCTTTGAATCCTTCAATGGTTGCATCAGCAATTTTATGACTTCCTGGTAAAATATAAGGTACCATAAACACACCGCGCGGCACAAAAACAAAGGCTTCGGGGTGCATTCCCCAAAGGGTTTTGTTCAACGTTTCGGCATTCTGAAACTTAGGAATCTGAGTCATGGCAACCAACTCATTCGGATGGGTATGAACAACAGCTTTGTTTTTTGATCCGGTGCTAACCAACAAATTATGCACTGACAGGTGAGTTGGTAATTCTGAAGTAGGCCTGAAATTATAAAGATTACGCTTGTTCATCGAAATGATGTGGTAAGCATTCCCTTTTTTATTCATTTTTATGATGCATGCATTTTTCATGGGATTGATTGCCAGATCACGCATTCGTTTGCCCGTTCCGGTCACGAAGAAATACAGACCAGCCAGGGAATCGTAACTTCGTTCGAGTTGAAACATAGGAAAATGATCCAGTTCGAACTCAATTTCCGGCATAATATCCGTCAGGTTTACCGAAATGTTTCCGGCGTTACGTTCGGCCCATCCCTTTTGCCAAAGGTAATTAGCCAGCCCAGCTACTTCATTAATCGTTTTTGCGATTTTTTTATTTTCCTGAAAAAACTCTTTCATAGGTCTATATTTTGATTTTTTAAACTTATACAATACTTCTATCCTATATAAAATGTTTCGTTATCAGCTGGATTTAAAAAATTAGCTCTGAAATAAGTGTTGCCTTAGATTATTCTGTACAAATATTAGAATTTTTTTATCGGCATGTATCCTGTAATTTCCTGTTTCGTTATGCAGAGGATAATCACTGCCTGTTCGGCAACCCGGTTGGGTGTCATTTCGTAACAATTCATAGTTGTTGTACGAATCTTTTAAGTTTTATGTTGTTGTATATTAGTGTGTTGTGTTGGAAGTTTGAAATGAATTTCATTTCAAATTCTTAGGAGAATAAAAATTACACCTAAAATAGATGCCAGAAAAATAAATTTTATATTTTTGCACCGTCTTTAACGAAAAGACGATTTCAAGATTGACCTATGGTGTAACTGGCAACACGTCTGATTTTGGTT
>CAYRBM010000054.1:0-30964 GCA_964422425.1 uncultured Odoribacter sp. | reverse complement strand
CCAATAAATCGGGGTATTTTTCATTCAAGTCGCTTATTGCCCTAAAATGCGTTTCGTTATCATTAATTCCGGGAACAATGATACAACGCAGGATAATGGGAACTCCGTACTGATAAGCCAAATCAAGATTTTCTACAATTCGTTCATTCGGTACACCGGTATATTTTCGGTGTTCTTCAGAGCCAGTCACTTTGTAATCGAACAGAAAAATATCTACCAGCGGCAAAACCTTTTTAAACTGTTCAGTAGCAATAAATCCTGAAGTTTCAACGCAGGTTTTTACACCCATTTCCCGGGAACGCTGAAGTAGTTCGATCGAAAAATCAAGTTGCAGCAAGGGCTCTCCGCCGCTCAATGTCATTCCGCCACCCGAATTGTTGTAGAAATCGACATCAGCCATGATTTCGCGCATCACTTCGTCAACGCTCATCTCATTCCCAATTATTTTCAGTGCATTAAAATTGCAGGCTTCAACGCATTTTCCGCAGAACGTACATTTATCGTAATCGATGGTATGCTTCCCATCAATAAAATGGTGTACATCGTTTTCGCACACTATTTCACAATCGCCACATTGTGTGCATTTATCGAAATGAAAAAATAACTGGCGTTTTGATGCAATTGCTTCCGGGTTATGACACCAAAGACAATTCAGCGGGCAACCTTTCAGAAATATGGTTGTCCGTATTCCCGGACCATCGTGCAACGATGCCCGCTGAATGTCGAAAACTATTGCTTTTTCGCTCATTTAAACCTTCTAATACGTTACGCGACTATGAATTTCATACTGAACATCGCGGGGTAAATCAATATAACGGGCACTAAAACCGCCGATGCGCACAAACAAATCCTGATGCTTTTCGGGTTCAACCAGTGCATTTTCCAGATCGCCACGGTTAATCACCGTAATCATGGCCTGTGCACCTCCTTTTTTGAAATAAGTATGAAGAATGATTTCAAATTTTGCCCGGTCGTTGGTAAAGAAATCTCTTCCAAACCGCATATTTTGTACCGTTCCGGCATGTATTGCATGACTTGGTTTAACCAATGAATTGATTAGGGCCGTTATACCTTTCTTGTCATTTCCTCCGGAAGGTGTATTGGCATTCGCCATTTCACGGCCTGCTTTGCGCCCGTCGGCTGAAGCGCCAACCCAGCGGCCAAGAATGGTGTTTTGCTTGTTGTTGATCAACACATTCAGGTACCAGTGCAGGTTGGTGCGGTCGCGCTGGTCGCGAATGGTGTTGCACATGAAGTCGTGCAGCTCGACCATAATGTCATCGGCATACTTGTCATCATTTCCGTATTTCGGACATTCCTTCAGTAACTTGTGTTCCTTTTCAAATCCTACAAAGTTGTTGTCCAGAGCAGCTATCAATCTTTCCGGCGAAATCAGTTTCTGGTCGAAAACCATTTTTTTGATGGCAGTCAGACTATCGGCTGTATTTACGCTGCCAAACGATTCCAGCGAACCACCCAGGTATTTTATTCCTCCTGAAAAAATTGCTTTTCCGCGTGCGATACAATCGTCGTACAACATGCTCAAATAAAGGTAAGGCGCTTGTTTTGCCGATTCAACATACTCTAATTCTTCGTGGTCTGCCAGTATTTCAATAAAGAAGGCCAGTTGTTTCTTGAAGGCATCAAAAAACTCATCGAAGGTTTTGAAATCTTTCAAATGACCGGTTTGAAGTCCGAGCTGTTTACCAGTAATATGGTCCACCCCATTGCGCAGAGTCACATCCAGTGCTTTCAATACATTCAGTGAGCCACTTGGTGTGCCAAATCCCATGTGATCGATTACAATTTCGCCGCATCCGAGTGGCATGTATTGTTCTGCATCTTCAAGCGGAACATTGTGCGCATTGGCAACGCCGGGAACCAAAACATCATCGTTATAAAGCAACGGGAACGTGTGTCCGTCGCCAATGAGCGAGATGGATTTTTCCATCAATTCCGGATTCATCCCTTCATAAAACCGCAAGGTTGTTTGAGGCAGAATTGCTCGTCCATAGGTACGCATGGTTTCGAGCACCAACAACGCAAACCGGTCGGCATTGGCTTCATTTCGTCGGCCACGACCACCAATGATCACACGACCATCCACATCGCGGAACAGTTCGTTGATCAGTCGCCAGTACGAATGCATGAGCGATAAAGCTTCTTCTTCTGTAATAATGCCATTGTCAATATCATTCACATAAAAATCGCCTAAATAAACATCCACCCGACCCAATTCCAGGGAGCCGCAAATCAGAGTGTACAACCACGACAATTGAAGGGCCTCGTAAAATGATTCGGGTTTAGATACTGCATTCTTCTTCAAGACTTTCGCCAATTGGAAAAGTTCTTTTGATCTCTGCGAATCATTCTCAATCTGTGCTTTTTCCAGTGCCTGCCTTTCGTAATGGCGACATGAATCCACAAAAACATCCAATGCGATCAGCATACCTTCGTAAAGCTGGTAATCACCGCCCGACGCTTTCGTTTTTTCAAGGTATTCCGAAATTTCTGCTTTTAATCCCGGAATACCCAAACGCAGTAGTTTTTCGTAATCCACAAAAACACCGGCCATGCGGTAAATCGGATTAGCAATCAGAGGCTTAAAATTATAAGGCAGCGAAACGATCTCATCGCGAAAAAGCACCGGCAACATTTTCTGTGTAAAAGCAGCTTCAACCTTGGCTTTCGAGGTTTCCTTTTTCCAGAAATGAAGCATTTCGTGTACCCCATCTCGCTGTTCAAAAGGAATATTGCCACGTTCAATGGCTTCGATGATCTTTTGTTCGTGGCAGAAATAGCCATAGGCTGCCCCATTGGGAGCATTGTGCGGGCTAAACCCAACCCAACCCCAGAATGTACGTCCTGCCAAGCGGTCGTTGTCCTGAATTTCAGAAAGTATTGCAGGGAATTGTGCCTGATGGCATCTGGCTTCCCGAATGGCGATGTGTTCGTTTTTGTTCTTTCTGTATGTTTCGGTGAAGTTTAACTCCATCGAAAAATCATCTATTTTTTGCATCGTATTTAAAATGAATCAGGTTTGTAAGTGGTTACTTCCAGGCATTATCCTTTACGTAGGCGATAATTTCATCGACATTGGCATAAGCAATTGCCGAAAAAGTATCGGCAGCACCATAAAAAATGGCCATGTTTCCAGTTTCGCCATCGGCCAAAACCGATGTTGGAAAAATCACATTATCCACACTGCCAGTGGTTTCATAAAGCGCTTCAGGGGTCATAATCGGGAACTGGCAGCGATAAAGCACTTTCCAGGGTTCATCCAAATCGAGCAGTGCAGCCCCCATGCTGTAAATAAAACCCGAACAGGTATCGGCAACACCGTGATAAAGTAGCAACCAACCTTCGGTAGTTTCAATGGGAATTGGGCCGGGGCCAATTTTTACGCGTTCCCATTTTCGGGGACCTCTGGTAAATACAATCCGGTGTTTTCCCCAATATTCCAAATCAGGGCTTTCGCTGTAAAAAATGTCGCCGTAATTGATTGCCATGCCCAAACCCATTGGGCGGCTAAGCATCGCATATTTTCCACCAATTTTTTTGGGGAAGAGAACTCCATTCCGGTTATAAGGAAGAAAGGCATTCTCCAACTGGTGGAAAGTCTTGAAATCTTTTGTCCATGCCTGCCCGATGGTTGGGCCGTAATAATTGTTGCACCAGGTGATGTAATAGGTATCGTCAATTTTACACACCCGCGGATCGTAGGCAAAAGTCAATTCACCCAGTGCAGGATCGGGCGATATAAACTGGATCGGTTCTTCATCAAATTTCCAGTTAATGGCATCCTCGCTGGTCCCAAAATGCAGATGGGGCGTCATGCAATGCCAGTCGGCCCGAAATACTCCAATAAATTTGCCTTCCCACGGAATGACACAACTGTTGTAAACGCCGCGTGCTTTGGGAAAGGGGTTAATATCGACCACCGGATTTGTACTGTGCCGCCAAACCACTCCTTTGCAATTGTCGGGTTTAGGTTCCCATGGCATATTCGGGATGGCATCTGCTATTAAAGCTGTATTTTTCATTGTTTTGATTTAAAGCCCCCTACCCCCCGAAGGGGGAATAGAGAATGTTGTTTCGATATTTTACTATTGTTTAAAAACATAATCAATTAGAAGTCACTTTAAGTCCCCTTTCGGGGGATTTAGGGGGCTGTCCCTAAACTCACAATCAGCATCAACAAAGCTACAACGCTTACAACAGCGATGCAGGAACCGATCACGCCTGTCCAGTCTTCACGGTTCCACTTGCGGAATTCCCAGTTCGAGCCCGGGAAAATCTTCAGGTGATTAAAGCGGGTTGGGTTGGCTCGTGTCAGAGCCATTTCGCGATCATCTTCTTCGCTGGTTTCGCCAACAACCGGAGTGAGCAGCTTTCCGTAGAATTGGTCTAATCTTTCTTTTTCAATGGGTTTAGTAAAGAAAGCCACCAACATCAGTATCAGGAATGGGAAAATAATCCGGAAAAGGAAAGTCAGTGTTTCATTGAGCGAGTAGGAATTGCTGGATAAATCCCAGCCCATTTTGTCCAAAGCAATTAATTCCACTTTCAAATATCCTTTCCCGAGAGTTTGTCCATCTGAATAATTAATCCCTTCACTCCAGAAGATTGATTTCTTTGGAAGCAATACTGTTTTTTCAAATTTATCTCCTGTTTGAAGAATTGCAGGACGTTCCCCTTCCGATTTTCCGATGGCATTCAGCTTTTCCCATGTTGAAATTGCCTCGTTTCGTTGCTGAACATCCATTTCGCGGGCAGTGTAGGTTCTGGTTACCGGAATCGCATGGGTAGTTTTGTTCAAATACTCCGAAGTTCGCATTCCGGGCAACTGCGGCATCCCGAATGGCAAAACAACAGTTGCTACAAACATGGCCAGCATCGAAATCCATGCGCCGGCGCGGTTCGACCTTCGCCAAAGCATTCCCATCCAAAAAGCAGCCGCCAGGATGGAGTTAAACATCATGGTCATTTTAAAAAGCTCAAACAGCCCTTTCGATTGTGTAGCAATATATGCCGAAAACAACATATAGGAGGCCCCGAAAATCCGGCCAACCCAGATGTAATGTATTTCGGTACAGTTTGGGCGAAAGGGCCGGTACAAATTATTGGTGATCAGCGCGGCTGCAGTAAGCATAAATGCCGAAGCTGACGACATCAATGCGGCAATCAAACAGGCAATCATTAAACCTACCAATCCCATTTTTAAGGGCCCGAGCAAATCGCGTGTTGCATGTCCCCAGACGTAATCGGGGTCTGAAATTGTATTTCCGTAAAGCACGATCGTCAACAATGCCACAAACCCCCACATAACACTCGAATACCTTTTCAGCAACATGCCTGAAACAAAGCCATATCGGGCCACATAATCGTTTTTGGCAGAACCGCAGGCGGTCATCTGATTGGCCTGAACAACTGTCGTTATTACAATCATTACTGAAAAACCGACTATCCAATACCACGAAAATTCAATCAAATTTGGCGAACCCCAGATTTCCATAAACGAAGCCGGTAAAACTTTGTGCATGGTTTCGAATGCACCCATAACACCTTCGCTGCCAAACTGAAGGTTAATTTTTGCCATAGCAAACGGAATGAGCAGAACCGACAGGATGATTATAAATATCCCTTGCACCAAATCGACCATAAATGCTGCCGTGAGCCCACCTTTGGTTGCATACAAAAACGACATAAATGCAACAATAAGAATGAGCCAATTTTCATTGAAATAGGAATATTCTTTTTTAGGATTTTGTGCCTGAAGTTCTACTAAACGCGTTTTTTGTTCACCCGAAAGCAATGCAAAATCAACCGCTTCCAGTTTTTCGCGCTCCACTGCTTTGTAGTATTCCACTCGTTCAGTAGGATTCAATTCCTCCACTGGCTTCGAGGCAACTGCTGAAACTGTTTTCGACATGGCCACAAAACCAATGGACGCAATAAGCACAAAGTAAATCGACTGGCACAAGGCATAAAAAGCAGCCATTCGTTTCGAACCGTAACGCTCTTCAAAAAAATCGCCCAGGGTGAGCAAGCGTAAACGTCGATACCAGATGGAAGTCATCCAAAACACGGGTAAGTTTATCAATCCGCCAGCCAGCATGGCCCAAATACCCGACGCACCGTTGGTGTTAACCATGGTTGAGGTGGTGGTAACGTTCTCTACTGATGTGGCCTGGCCAAATGCGGCAAAAGTTTGTATTAGTTTGCCAAACCGGCGTCCCCCCATAAAATAATCATCACGGTTTTTTATTTTACGGGCAGTACGCACTGCGATAATGGCGATGAGTACAAAATAGAAAATGATAATGGCAATATCGAGAAGGGATAGCCCCCAGAAGGTTAAATTCGTCATTTTTTAGTTTGGTTTACAACTAGTTTTTTCGTCAGTTTTGTTTCACCTGCTTCAACTGAAATCAGGTAAACACTGTCGGTTAATTGTTCTGATAGGTTTAATTCTGTAATGTTTTTGCTTTTTACTTTTTCCTGAAAAACCGTCTGTCCACCGAGATTCTTAATTTTAATCTGCGCGTTTCTTACATTCTCGAACCCAACCAACTGAACCGATAATTTACCCCGGGTAAATGGATTGGGATAAATGGAAACACTCTTTCCGATCTTTTCATGCTTCAAGTCGTTTATCCCGGTTGGACCATCGGTGGTGAGTTTATTAAAAATACCAACCGTTGTTGTGCTGTTTGCTTCCAGATTTACTGAAACATCAACTACATGAACCGAAGTGCCTTCGAATTCCTGTTCAATCGTACCATTTGAAATTGCATAATTGTATCCTTTGGGCAAGGCAAAACGCACTTTTGCACCGGTAATCGGAAATGGAAATTTATTTTCGATGATAGCTGAATTTGTTTTTACACTTCCATCATTCGGTGATGAATAGGTGAGCTTTAAATTGGGTATCCAGCTCGATGGTAAATCTTTCGAACCACTGAAAAGAACATTCGTTGATGCGGTAGCGCCGGAAGGTGTTGTGAGGGCACCGTTGATGTTGTTGATTTTAAACAGATTAAATTCAAAATATTCTCTTATCGATGCGGCAATGTAAGCAACTGCCGGACTCCCTTCAGTGAATGAATACGGATTTTTTGTAAAGAGATGATGATTATGGCCAGCTAATACCAGACTTAGTTTTGTCTCCGAATCAATTAAACTATGCAATTTATTGTAAATGTGACCTGCTGCTAAATGAAAATTTCCGCCTGCTCCTATGCCTTGAAGCCATGCGATGGCTTCGTCTATCTGATATTGGTGGTCTCCTGCGTTGGTTGCAGTAACCGACCACGCATTATTAATATTCATAAATCTGCCATTGCCATACTTAAAACTATGGTTTTGCATTCCATAGTAACGATTGAAAAAATCGGCATTTTGTTGTGCAGTGGCTTTGTTAAAATCATTTGCTACCGGGGCATCATGATTTCCGGGAAGTATAAAAGTCGCGGCGGAGGCCTTTGCCATTCCTTTTGTATTAATGGAATCATTGCCCAGAAAGAAATATTCTTCCCGTTCAGGATGATTAATCACATTATACATGTTATCGCCCGTTTCGATAATAATTTGAGCATCCATAATATTGGCAATATCTATCATGGCTGATTTCCGTTGCAGCAAAACATCGGAGTCGTAACCACCTTGAAATAAATGACCATCGGAAATGTGCATGATGTAATATTCATCCTTATACTCTTTTACAACTTTTACACCACCAGGGGAGGTAACCGCGCCTGTCGAGGTGTTCAAAACAAGGTCGTAGCGATCGGCCGGAGTATCTTTCGGTAGAATTACCGTGATTTTGTTATTGTAGGAGTTACCCGACACCGGATCATACACCCAATTTCCTGAAATGATATTTATGGTGGTGCTTACTGTATTATAAGGGCCATTCAGCTGAATTAAGTTTACCGTTTGTCCGGCATCGGCATTGAACCAGACTTCGAAGCTTTCACCACTTTTAAGTATGGCTGTTGTGGCGCGCCAGGGGTAAACGATATTTCCACACAGTGCTGTTATCGAATAGCTTATCAGCAAAAGAAGAATTGAAAATGCTTGTTTCATCGATGTTGTATTATCTATTTTTTCACTTATCCTGAAGCTCAAATTCAACCAAAATCGGTTTATGGTCAGAAGGATAAACACCATTTACATTGAAATCCACATCTTCGTATTTCAGCACTTTAACAGCTCCTTTGTACAAAATCCAGTCGATTTTTCCTGAATCTTCAAAGGAGTTTTTAAATAAATCAGGATTGGTCGAATTCTTTTTGCCCACCAAAACCTTGTACGGAGCGCTGCCCGGACGGCAGTTGAAATCGCCCATCAGAAATACCGGACGTTCCGGTGTCCACGAACCAAAACGGTTCAGGGCTTTCACTCTTTTCAGGATTAATTTTGAAGCATTCAACCTGGCCAGTGTATCTATCCGCCCGTTAAAGTAATGGGTATTGAAAATGTAGAACTCCTTTGTGTTTTCCCAATGTCCGCGGTAATCTTGCGGGTGCTGGCTTTTTTCGCCGTCAGCTGGACGGTTGATTACAGCCAGACGCATCCATGTTACCATTCGCGGATTCACTTCCGGTCCGCTTCCAATGATTTCGGGCGTTTCGGAGAGCTGAAAACTTTGCATTTCACGTAGCCGGAATCAATCGCGTTTGAAAAAGACGGCCATGTGCTCGTCGTCGTCGCCACCCTTTCGGCCTTCTCCAACCACTACATACTCCGGAAGATGATCGGCCAGCCAGTCAATCTGTTCCTTCAGCCCTTCCTGTGTCCCGATAATGTCGGGATTGTATTTTCGTATCAGTTCCACCTGCATTTCGCGCCGCACTTCCCACGATGGCTTATAATCGGGACTGGCAAACTTCAGATTGTAAGTCATCAGTTTCAGCGTTTTGTCGGAATTTGATTTTGAGGAATCCGTTTGTCCGGCAGATTGTTGGTTGAAACAAAGTGCGAAAAAGAGAATCAGGAAAAATGAACTCTGACACCTTTTTATGATTTGATTCTGTAACATGTTCGTTAAAAATTTGAATGAAATCAGTTAAACGTCTTGTTGTACAAATTTTCATCCTTGTCGAAACAACCCGACAGGTAGATGATTGCCTGTTTATTTTCAACCGTTACCGGCGAGTTGGACACATAGTTTCTCATACGGCTGCCCCACACCGAAACGGTTAGTTTTTTGTCGCCACGAACCAGCAAAAAATCCCACGACTGGTTTTCAGGAACCGTGGTCAGCGCTCCGTTTCCGCCTGAAAATGCCTCCACATTGCTTAACGAAGTGTGTCCTTGCCCTTCGATGATAATGGGGTGAACGTTCTCTACTTTTTCGCCGGTGTTGGCAATGATTGAACCTTGTGCGATTTGCCAGTTGCGGTTCTTCGTGTTGCTCCCGCGTTTCAAAATCCCAACAGCAACACAGTCGAAATTGAAATTGGTCAGCTGTCCGTACGATTCTGCATCAAGCAAAATACCGCCATAAGTTCCAAAGGTGAAAAGGTCGATAATCTGCGCATTATCGGTATGATTGATGGTGTAGGCATACGTTTTTTTTGCAATCACGGCATCCACAACGGCACGGCTGTACTGGCCGCCGATGTATCGTTGTGCGGCAGGATTGACATGGCAATGCAGAATCCTTGGAACGTCGTAGCAATAATCCATCCGGATAAATTCGCCGCTCAAAGGATAGCCGTAGCAATGCTCGAAAGTCATGAGTTCGCAGGGATTGTTCCGGGTGGCGTTAAAATCGAATGCCAGGTATTCGCCGTAAAATGTGAGGCAGGATAGAAAAATGCCCTGCGCCCTGTTGGTTTGCGATACCTGAATGGTCGCCTTGTACGGAATAATGGCCGCCGGATCTTTGATGGTTTGTTCGGGATACCAGAACTGAATGCCTTTGATTTGGGTTCCGGTTTCAACGGTGATGAAAGCATTTTCTTTGTCGGTGATGGCCAATACACTTCCAACCGGCTGTTTTTTGGTCGCATGAACGGTTCCACGATGAGTTGGGCCATGCACGCCCACCAGCGAAACATTCTTTTTCAGGATGAGCCCGCCATCAACAAAATAGGGCTCTTCCGAAGGTTCAACATACAAAGCAGCTCCACTGGTAGTTGCCCAGTCGATGGCTTTTTGCAGGTTGATTTTGTTAACTGCCGCACTGTTTCCGGGCTTTACATCAAATTTCTGAATGCTGATTAATTCAGCTGCATTTAAACGGGTTATGCCGATAACTAATATCAGAATCAAGAATAAGTTCGTTTTCATAGTTTATATCGGTTAAGTAAATAAATCAGGTTAAGGCTTTAGTAACTTAGTCAAATCAATGCTATCGTAGGGGTCTTTCCCGAAAGCTGCGTAATATTCGAGCTTTACGGTACCTTTTTTGCCATCGGTTTTAATGATAGCATATCCCGGCAGGTCAGTCTGCTTGAAGAAAGAAACATGTTTGGCTTCTTCGGCCAGAATTGCTTTTCGGGCTTCCAGTGTTTCGGGTTGCCAGTCGGGCAGGTTTTCAGCCAACGACGGGCCATATTCAGTAATCACACGCGACGGGGTCAGGTAATTCCGATCTTTGACCACACTGATTACCATCACCTGAACGATTGGACCGAATGACGTATTCCGGCAAACAATCGAGTAGCGATGCAAATGGGCTGTTAAAACGATCGCTTTGTAACGGGCAATTACTTCCAGCAATTTTTCGCGTTGTTCCGTATTATTCCTCAACGTATGCCAGCAACGTTCTGTCACCGGAATGACCGGTTCGTGTATCGCTACAAACCTGAATTTTGCTTTCGATGCCGAAAGTTCCTTTTCAAGAAAAGAGACCATATCGGTAGTTTTATCCCACGGATCGAGACAGGTAATTTGCACATCGCCAACGGTATAGGAATAACTGGCATTTTTAATTTCCGGATTATTGGTCTGCCGCCTGATCATCGGCACATAAAATTTCTGAAACGCTTCAACGGCGCCCGGCCCGGTAACATCGTGATTGCCTTTGGTTAATATCCAGGGAGCGGGCATATTGACAGCTTCAATTGCCTTCATCGCATTTGCCGCCATTTGTTCTGCCTTTTGCTCCGATCCGGCAAGTCCTTCTGATAAATCGCCCAGTTGAATAACTGCTTTTAGTGGAGGAGAAACCGTTTTGGCCTTCTGTTTCAGAATTCCCGCAAAATCATTCCAGTTCGTTTGGGTATAAACAGTGTACTCTTTGGTAACCTGCCGAAAATCATCAGGTTTCGTGTTGAGCCAATCCATGTCATGGTCTTCCAGCAGATCGTAATGAATATCGCCAAGCACCATAAAACTGCTTTCCTGTGCAAACGATACCGAAAAATTGATGCAGAAAAGAATGATGAAAAATGATGCAATTTTCATGGTCACTAGTTTAAACGTTTAACGAAACACCACTGAATCAGGCAACTCATCCAGCCCAAAGAACTCATGCTCAATTTTATCGTCGTACACTTTTATTATCCTGAAGCCGGATGGAGCTTTCCCCAACGGTTTTCCGAGAGAGCTGGTTGTTACCAACTGGATATTTTCGTAGGTTGAAAGCCCATTGTTGTGATGATGTCCCGAAAAGACGGCAGTCACGCGGCTGTCGCTAAACAGGCGAAGGTATTTTTCGCGGTATTCCTGATCGATGTTGGAATAAGCGGTTGGCTCGTTTGCCGTTTTGTTGAAAAGCGGATAGTGGGTAAACAGCATAATGTGCTGTGCCTTTTTGCTTTGCTGAAGTTTTCCAGCGAGCCATTTGAATTGTTCTTGTTCAGGCTTTTCGAGTTTAGCCTTGATGATACCGGTGTTAAAACCAATAAACGACGAACCCTTGTGCCGGAAGGAAAACCTGTCGCTGCCATAGTTTTTTCCGTACTTTTTAAGGCTTTCCTCATTCGGAACCTGCCCGATGTCGTGGTTCCCCGGCGAATAATAAACTGGTATCGAAGGCTTTATCTTTGCTGTTATCCGCTTAAACTCATTGATTTGCGCGGCAGAATTCGGATCATGCACAAAATCGCCTGTAATTACCACAAAATCAGGATTCAGGCTGTTTATTTCGGCCACCGCCTTTTCATACAAAGCTGTTTCTTTTTCGAATCCGGTATTGCTATCGAACATCCCAAACTGTGGGTCAGTCAGTTGTACGAAAAACCAGTGATTTGCCTGATTTTTCTTTTGAGCCAGCGCAGATCCAGCCAACAGTAAAATCAGGCACAAACTGCTGATTGCTTTTTGTATCAAACTATTTTTGCTCATTGCACAATTACTTTTTGTGTATGAAACGGATATTTCCCAATGGGCTTGATCATGCAAACACCCGATTTTAAAGGGATATCGATTGTTTTTTGACCTGAAAAAGCCTCCTTGTCAGCATAAATCACTCTTCCCAACAGATCGTAAATTCCAATTCCCTCAATTTTTTCAGTAAAACTGTCCAGCGTTACTTTTCCTGAAGTTGGATTGGGAAATACCCGAAATTGCTGTTTATTCCAATCGATACTTCCGGTGAACGAATCGGCTTTCATCAGATCGCGCGATTTAACGCCATCGTAATGGCTGGATTTGTGCTCTTTCAACCAGTTCAGCAAGTCATTTCGCAATTCATTGGCTTTTGTCTCGTAATTTGTCCGGTAAGGATTATTGCCAATTAAGTTGTTCATTTCGTGCGGATCTTCATTCAGGTTATACAGTGCATTGATTACGTTTGATTCGGCCGAATACGGAATAAACAGCTTCCAATTATCCTTTAAAATCATGTATGCAGGCTGTTTGTCTTCGTTGTACAACCACTCGGTAACCACCATTTTGCCCATCGACTGGTCGGTACCTTCCATCATTCCGCGTAAACTTTTACTGTCCGAGGGATATTCAGGAATATTCAGATAGTCGAGGATGGTTGCAAACAAATTCATGTTCGAAGCATATCCATCGACTGTCGTGCCTGGTTTGATACGGCCCGGAAACCTGATCATCAGCGGAACATGTGCCGATTCTTCGTAAAAAACATTTTTCTCGCGCATGCCATGAGCTCCCAGCATTTCGCCGTGATCGGAGGTGAAAATGACAAGTGTATTCTCAGCCAATCCAAGTTCATCCAGCTTATCCAGAATTTTTCCAACCCAGTCGTCAATCTCTTTTACCAGGGCATAATATTCTGAAATCATGTATTTTATCTTCTCCGGATCAGCATATTCCGGGTTATTCAGCCTTCCGTTTTGTGACCGGTAAGGCGAATTCGACATTGGATCGCCAATACTTGCCGGAACTTTCATTTCAGAAAACGGATACATATCAGCATAAGGCTTCACCGGAAGCATGGGCGCGTGCGGAAAATGAAACGAACAGGTAATACTGAAAGCCTTGTCCTTGTTACGTTCCAGCGCTTCGATGGCCTGTTTCGCCTGAAAAGCGGTAAACGAATGCTCTGCCGGTGTTCTTAAAACGCCATGCAGGTCGGGCTGCGCATAGGTTTTCCCTGAATTCTTTACCTGCAGCTCGGTCATTCCATAGCGTTTGTCCATTGGATTCATCAGGTAGGGCCTTTTGGTGAAGGTATCGTATAATTCGCCGGGCAACAGGGGTGCAACCGGATATACAGGGTCGATGTAGTCGAAGTATAAACGGCCCATTCCTCCGGGGGCAAAAACCGATCGGCCACTTTTCGTAATTAGAACCGGATTTTTGTACACTTCAGCATGAAATTCGGGACTGTGCCATTTCCCGTGATACTCACAACTGTACCCATGTTCGCTCAACAATTCGTCGTAAGTTGGCATGGCCATTATTCCCGAGCTTTTTGTTGATTCAGCCAGACTATTGGTGAGTACTCCGTGATTTTCGACGGTTCTGCCGGTTAACATCGACGCTCGTGAAGGGGCACAAACTGCGCATTGCGTGTAGGCATTTCGAAACCACGCTCCCTGTTTGGCCAGACGGTCGAGATTGGGCGTATTGAGCACCTGGTTTCCGGCAATACTCAAGGCATCGAACCGCTGCTGATCAGTCATGATAAACAGCAGATTCGGTTTTTTATCCTTTGGAGCGGCGATTGCCTGGTTGGCAGTTAAGCTGCTCAAAGCAACAATCGAGATGAACAGAGATCTATTTGAAGATATCTTCATACAATTCATTGATAATTAGTTGTACATAAACGATGGAGGTGCATTTTCAGGTTTTGCACCCCATGAAGTATTGGCTTTGTTGCCCATGATGAGGTACAACTCACCGCCATTTTTCAGGTCATCGTGACTAAACCAAGGCTTATCCCAGTTTACGCCATTCAATTTTGCCGACTGAATGTATTTGTTTTCAGGACCGGCATTTTCAGCAATGATTTTGAATTTCTTGCCATTGGGCAACTGAATGACTGATTCGCGGAATGCCGGGCTTCCGATGTTATAGATTGGTAATCCGGGAGTTACCGGATAGAAACCCATCAGCGAAAATGCGACAAAAGCCGACATCCCGCCACCGTCTTCATCGCCGGGAACACCCATCAGGTCGTTGCGGAACCACTGATTGAGCAAGGTACGTATGCGCTTCTGGGTTTTCCAGGGCTGACCGGCGTAATTGTATAAATACGGAATATGAAGCGAGGGCTCGTTGGCCATCGAGAATTGCCCTACGTTGCCGGTATGGTCGGGCAATTGGGCATAAAAATCGAATTTGCTCTTGCCCAAAGGTTGCGCAAACATGTCATCCAGATTCTTAATGAAATTCTGATTGCCGTTCATCAATTTGATCAGGTCAGCAATGTTGTGCTGCACGTCCCAACGGTAAATCCAGGCATTGTTTTCACCGTAGAAACCTCTTGCCCCTTGTCCTCCTGAAAACACATAATTGAATGGCTGAATGAATTTTCCGTCCTTGTCTTTGGGATGGAAAAATTGGGTTTCAGGGTGAAACAGGTTGCGATAATTCAATGAACGCTTTTGGAAATATTCGAAATCGCCGGTATTGCCGAGCTCTTTGGCAATTTGGGCCAGACACCATTCGTCGTAAGCTGTGCCCAGAGTTACAGCAACCGGCTGCCTTCTTTCAAAATGATGCACTTCGGCAATCGTTTCGGTTTCGCCCTCTTTTAATGCCGGAATGTAGCCATGTTCCTTGTAAAACTTATCCAGTTCTCCGGCAGGTTTTCCCGACCACGGAGCCAGTGTTTTTTCGGTGATGCCCTTTTTGCAGGCTTCGTACACTTTGGCCAGATCGAAACCCCGAAGTCCTTTTCGGTAGGCATCAATTACGGTAGCCACGCCATGATTGGAATTCATTCGACGACTGTCGCCGGTAATTTCTGGGAAAGTTGGCCACCAAAAGTTTTCCATTTGTTCCGACATCCGGAGGAATGAATTGATGATATTCTGCTCCATTTCAGGTTCGGTGATCACGCGAAGCGGATGCGTGGCCCGATAGGTATCCCAAATCCAGTCGTCGGTGAAAAAAGGTTTTCCTTCGTCGCTGTGAACCTTGTGATCGAATGCGCTGTAATATTTTCCATCTTCGGAAATACAGACAGGACGCTCGTAAGTACGATAAACCGAGGTATAGAAAACGGTCAGGTCATCATCTGTTCCGCCGCTCACGCTTGTTTTTTGTAGCGCTTTGTTCCAGATTTCACGGCCTTTTTGTGCTACTTTTTTCAGGTCGAAATTTGAGATTTCACGGGAAAGGTTTTTTGCAGCCTGCTCTTCGCTGATGAACGAAATTCCGTAGCGAACTTTTAATGAACCAGTATTTTCAGGATATTTTAAGACCAAACAGGCATTCCTGCCTTTCGCGGTGTTTTGTTCTTCCTTGACCTGATTATTAACCCATGCAACTTGCTTCGCTGGCTTTGTTTCCGGTTCAAGATAAATGAAAACCCGGGTGTTGTTTTCCAGTTGCTGGTAGCCTGAAATTGCCTTGCCATCCCATTTCAACTCGCCATCTTTTGAATTTACGATGAGCGACACCGGTTCTTTTTTGGCAAACTCCATGCTGTAAATGGCCGCCTGATGAGAGACAGCGTATTCAATGCTTGTCTGCTGCTCGTCGAGGTACACCGAATAAGAATAGGGCGTAACTTTTTCCAGATCGTAACTAAACGGAATAACAGGTTTTAGTGCCTTGTCGGTTCCATGGAAGGGACTTAGATTGAAGGCCGATTTGCCACGATGACTGGTAACAACCAACGGTAATCCATTAATTAAATCGCCGGTAAAGTCCGACCGTTCAGGATAAACACGTAACATGCTGTTGGGCAAATGTATGGTTGGATAGGTGGGTACCAACAAATGACTGATGTTTCCCATGTAGGGATTGACATGGTCAACAGGTTGTTTATCCGATTGCGATTTTCCGGCCAGAGGTAATAGGAAAATCAGTGCAAGGAAGGTTGTGAAAATTGATCTCATCAGGTTTATCTTTTGTATTTAATTGGTTTGAATTTCTTCTCAAGGATACATTAACTTCTTCATTTCCTGAATGGTTTTGGCATATTCCGGACGAGTGGCAAGGTTATTATACTCCACCGGGTCATTCACCTGATCGTACAGCTCAATGCCTTTCTGACCTTTGTCCCACTCGATGTACCGCCATTTTTCATTTTTAACCATGCGCCCAAGCATGTCGCCACGGCTCACAACTGCCTCAACATAGCTCCGGAAAGGCTTTGAAGGATTGTTTACCACTTTGGCAAAACTCTTTCCTTCGAGGTAAGTCGGAACATTTTTGAGTTTCAACAAATCGGCCAGTGTTGGGTAAATATCGATGTACTCGAACATGGCATCAGATTCAACTCCTTTTTTACCAACCGATTGACCGGCCATGATAAACGGCGCCCTTGTTCCTTTTTCGAAAATGGTCACTTTGTTCCACCAGTTGTGTTCGCCCAAATGGTATCCGTGATCGCCGAAGAGTATGATCAGTGTGTTTTCAAGCTGATTGGTTTCTTCCAGGGCTTTCAGGAGTTTGCCCACCTGTGCATCCAAAAAACTGCTGCACGCATAATACGATCGCAGAAATTCGCGCTTGTCCCTATCGGTAAACTTATTGAATATAGCCGTTTCTGTTGGCAAAGTGTGCTTGTAGGGAGGCTGCCATCCTTCAGGCAAAACAGGTGGATTGCACACTTCAAGCGGATATAGGTCAAAATATTTTTAGGCGCAAAAAACGGGTCGTGGGGCTTGTGAAATCCCACTGCGAGGAAGAATGGCTTTTCTTTTTTTGCTGAAATAAATTCGACTGCTTTGCGGGCAATTTGTCCGTCAGGCTGATCTTCATCGTCTCCTTCGGCAGCCATCCATTCGCACCATTTTAATTCGCCATTGGTCATGTTGCGCTTTTCGCCGGTTTTACCAATCGGAGTTGGTCCATACCCATAAATTTCGTCCCAGGCTTTGGGGTCGTTGTGCTCTTTGTCGCCGTGAAACACTTTGCCCAGACTCATGGTGTAAAAACCATTCTGCTTAAACAAATAGGGCAAAGTAATGCGGTCGCCAAGAATGGATTGCAAGGTTTTCCGATTATCGAGAATGGTGGTTGTCTCGGGCTTTAATCCGGTGAGGAACGACGAGCGGCTGGGGCCGCAAACCGCATAATTGCAATAGGCATGATTATACCGGACACCCATTTTAGCCAATCGATCGATGTTGGGTGTTTTAACTGTTGGATGACCATAACAACCCAAGGTAGTAGTCAGATCATCGACCACGATAAACAGTACATTTTTATCAGATTTTTGCCGGTTTGTCTTTGTCGCCGAAGCTTCGTGAGCAACTAGCGATCCGGCTACGGCAGCCATGAGCAACATTGAATTTTTCATGTTAAAACCTCTTTATATTGATATTATACCCCTCCGGGGTAAAAACAAACGTCTTCAATTGCTTTCAATGCATCCTCTGTTCTTTTTGTTGTTTTGTATGAATTTAAAAATTGAGGTGCCTGTTACTTATTCGTCTTCCCCCGTTCGGGCATTCTCAAACTCACCGGAATCTCTTTTCGCAGCATTTTTGCGGCTTCACCGGTTAGCCACAGATAATGGTCGGAAGGTTTCCCATCCATTCCAACAAATTTGGCTACATCGCTCACCGGCGGATTGTCGGAGCATTTAAAAATAGCGGTTCCTTCGTTCACTTCGTCAAACATGGCCACATAAAGCATGGTTGCTCCGGCATTGATGGCCGTAGTGATTTGTTGCCAATAAAAACGTCCACCCTGACGGGGAATTGAGCCCGATGGTTTCACATCATCGGGAAACTCAAAACGGCTTAAATTGTGCCAGCTAAAACCCGGATAAACGCAGGGTACATAGTCGATGTGATTTTCGCGACACCATTTCATGTCGGCAAGTATCACATCGCGGTAACGGTCCATGTCGTTGTGCAGCAGCGGAGAAAAGCGCTGAACCATCCACGGTAGCACAATGTCGGCCTGCTTAATCAGCTCGTGCAAATACGGGTCGGGATTGCAGTCGGCATTCAGATCGCGCCAAAACGTTGGAACGCCCAGCATCACCGAACAACCACCATATTGGGGATCATTTTTCAGAAAATCGATTAAGCGGTCGAGACCGATTTTGCGAATGTTGTAAGGTCGGTCGGGGAAACCAATGCCCCAAATGGTCACCAGCGGTTTGCCGTTATGCTGCAAGTAGGTTTTTGCCCCTTCCTGATTGGTGACTTTAAGCGAATCAACCAGGTATTTCCAGTCTTCAATCATCGAGGAACAGTCTTCACCCGTGGCTTTTAAGCCCGACAAATCGTACATGACGGCAATCGCCCGTTCGTATTTCGATGCGGCTTCGAAGGCGTTTTTCAGCACAACGGTCGTTCGGCTCCGTGGGCCGCTGGGCCTGGTCGTGTTAAAAAAGCGCTGCATAAAAACACCATCAACGCCGTATTGCTTCATCCATTTAAAATGCAGATCGACCGTACTTTTGTCGGTTGAACTGAAAAACCGGGCGGTACTTCCGTCGGCCAGCTTCAAGCCGGTTGGATAGGTTTTCTCGTATTCGCTCACGTCGGGCCACATGTCGATCCGTACCTGTTTTTCGTCGGGGTACAGCATGCCGTCTTTGGGCGCCCGAAACCATCCCTGGTATCCGGCCATTACAAGGCCGTTGTAACTTAAATATTTACTGGCTTTTGAATGCTTGTTTTGTGCATTTAAATTCAGGGCCGCAAAGAGGACAATGATGATGACGAGGATTGTTCGCTGCATATCGTTTAGTTTAGAAGTTGTAATTTGTTTTCTGGCCTGAAAGGCCATTTTATCCTAGCCCCAGGCAACGCCTGGGGTAAAATGATTAAAGAGAAACCCGTCCGCGCAAAAATATTGATCAGTTCAATATCATAGCTTCGGACGGAATTGAGTGAACGAATTGGAACGAAGCACAAATCCATGAATTCCAGGAAATATGCCTTCTCCATTTCGTCCGAAATAAGATTTTCCCTTTTACGAACGTCATCTCTCGGACGACTTTCCTGTCCGTTTTCAAACCCAGGGCGCCTCCCGGTTTTACCGGGATTGCCCAGGGCTAGAATATGCAGGCCTTTCAGGCCGTTTTTGTTTTCTTTTAATATCATTTTAGTTGAACAATCCTTTGTTAGGCTCCGGTCCCATTTCAAATTCCAGAATTCCACCCATTAAAATGTCGTCGTGGGTAAAAAATGGTTTATTCAAAGCCACGCCATTCAGTTTCACCGACTGGATATACTTATTTTCAGGAGAATTGTTTTTGGCTGAAACGGTAAATGTTTTTCCTGAAGGAAGGCTAATTTCAACCTGGTTAAACATCGGGCGACCAATGGAATAAACCGGTTCGCCGGGACAAAACGAATAGAACCCCATCGCATTCAAAACATACCAGGCCGACATTTGCCCGCAGTCTTCGTTTCCGGCCAACCCATTGGGATGGTTGAAATAAAGTTCGCGCATGATTTGGTTGGTCAGTTTCTGGGTTTTCCAAGACTGACCAGCGAAATTGTACAAGTGTGTAATGTGGTGGCTGGGCTCATTGCCGTGTGCATATTGCCCGATTAGTCCGGTAATATCACCCGAAATATCGGTTCCGGTTAATTCAGAACTGGTCGAGAAAAGGGTGTCCAGCTTTTCAGCAAACTTCTCTTTTCCTCCCACCAAATCAATCAGCCCATTCACATCATGAGGTACAAACCACGACCACTGAAAAGCATTCCCTTCGGTGTAATCGGCGCCTTTGTGTTGCGAATTGCGCGGATCAAATGGCTCGCGCCAGCTGCCGTCCTGATTTTTCCCGCGCATAAAACCGGTTGCCTCATCGTAATACTTCACGTATCTTTTTGAGCGTTCAATAAAACGACTGTAGTCATCGGTTTTCCCAAGTTCTTTGGCCATTTGGGCAATACACCAGTCGTTATAGGCATATTCCAGTGCTTTCGACACCGATTTTATATCGAGATCACAAGGAATGTAACCCAACGTTTCGTTGTATAATTTGGCTTTGGGCACTAATTTCTCCTGAACATCTTTCGACGGAAAAAGTATTCCGATTGTGTCATAGGTTGACGTTTCGACCATCGCCTGATACGCCTTTTTGACATCAAAATTGCGGATTCCTTTGAAGTAGGCATCAACAATTACCGGCACAGAATGATAGCCGATCATGCAACCGGTGTAATTTCCGATTAATTCCCACATCGGCAACATTCCACCCTGATCGTATTTCGTAAGCAGCGACTCGATAAACGCATTGTCCCTGTCAGGGTCGAGAATGGTTTTCAATGGGTGAGTTGCACGGAAAGTATCCCAAAGTGAGAATACGGTGTAAACTGGTTTGTCGCCGGATGGATGTATCTGCTGGTCCATTCCGCGGTAGCGGCCATCCACATCACTAAAGGTATTCGGGCTGATACAGGTATGGTACAACGAAGTGTAGAAAATCGTTTTATCATCCTCATTTTCACCTGCTACCTGGATTTGATTCAATTCTTTTGCCCAAAGTTGCCGGGCTGCATTCCGTGTGTCGTCAAAATTCCAGCCTTTAATTTCAGACTCAAGGTTGTTTTTTGCTCCTTCGTAATCAACGTGCGAAACACCCACTTTGGCAAGTACCACTTTATCCGTTGTATCGAAGGTTAATACAGCGAGCAATTTTTTCGATTTGGCTGATTTGGCATCGGGCAATTGTTTCCCATTTTCGTAAAAAACAATCCGAAAAGGTTTGCTGAATTTGGCATGAAACCAGGTATGCTGCTCTTTGGCCCAGCCGCCCGAACCTTTGTACCCGGCAATCTCGGTGTCGCTGATCACCTGAAATTCGTGCGACGGATTATGGTCGGGATAAATGGTATGCGATAAGTCAATAATGATCCCTTTTTCATTGTCCTGATTGAATGTGTAACGATGGAAACCCGCGTGGATAGTGGTTGTCAGCTCCGCCTGAATGTTATCATCGTCGAGTAATACGGAATAGTAGCCGGGACTGGCTTTCTCTGTTTCATGCCTGAACCGTGAACGGTAGCCTTCATCAGGATTTTCAGGAGTACTGGGAATAACCTTTGCCTGCCCCGAAAAAGGCATAAACAGAAAATCGCCCAAATCGCTGATACCTGTTCCGCTCAAATGGGTGTGACTAAAACCAATAATAGAACTGTCGGAATAATGATAACCACCGCAGGCATCCCACCCAAAAGTACGGGTATCGGGGCTAAGCTGCACCATTCCGTAGGGAACCGTTGCTCCAGGAAAGGTATGCCCGTGACCGCCGGTGCCCATAAATGGATTCACATAGTTGGTATTGTCGTGCTGTGCCTGCTTTTCGGTTTTTCCTGAACAGGCAGACAGTATTAACAGGCACGAAAGGATGTATATGGAATTCTTCATTAGAGTCATCATTAAATCAGGTTATTGGTATATTTTTTCTTTATGAATCTCGGTGCATTCTCCGTGAACCTCTGTGTAACCCTTCATCTAACACAGAGAACCACAGAGTATTCACAGAGTTACACGGAGGAAACTCATTCACTTACTTGTTAGTTTTTCAATCATAAATTGAGCGGCTATTTTGTTTATTTCTTCTATCGAAGGCACCGGATTTTCGCCATTAAAACTGTGATCGGCATTTTTTACGCGCAGGAGTTGAATGTTGGCTCCTTTTGCTTTTCCAACTTCTTCGAGGTGAATGGATTGCTGAATGGGCAAAACTTTGTCCTGTTCGCCATGCAAAAGCAGAACAGGTGGCGAGTTTTTATCAATCCATTCAACAGGGCTTAGCAACTTTGCCAGTTCTTGTTTCTCGGATGCGAGTCCGCCCAGCAACGGAATGAATCGTTCAGGCTTATCAAAGTTTGATCCTTTCAGAAATTCAGGATTTGTGAACGATGTTAATGGATAATATGATGCAACGCATTGAAATCTGGGTTTGTATTTTTTTAGTGTTTCGTCACCCGGGAAGCGGTTGTTGTCGGCAAGCCCAGTCATCAGACAAAGGTGACCACCGGCCGAATCGCCCCAAACACCCATCCGGTTGGTATCCAACGAATATTCATCAGCATTTTTCATTAAAAAGCGAACTGCATCTTTGCAATCGACCACACAATCGAATGCGGTTGATTTTCCCAACCGGGTTAAGCGGTATTCGATGGTGGCACAGGCAATTCCATTGTTCAGGAGTGATTCTAAAGTTCCGAAAAATGGAGCTCCTGCTATTTTATATTTATTTCCGCCGCCCCAACCACCTCCGTGAATGAAGAGCATTACCGGCGTCTTTGTTGCTGATTCCACTTCAGGAAAAAACAATAGCATATCCAGTGTATCGCCATCAACCGTTTTGTAGATAACTGTTTTGCTGTAGAATTGCTTCAGCTTCTCCAGATCTTTTGGCGATTGTGCACTTGAAATTAATGCGCCAAAAAGGGAAAACAGAAATATCGATAGCAACCTGATGTTCATTTTATTCGTTGTTTTCAAGCGATGTTTTAAATTTCTGCAGTTCATCAAGGAGTTCTTTCACCTTTTCCTTTTCTGTTCCTGAAAGATCGTGGGATTCTGTGCGATCGGATTGAAGGTTATATAGTTGTATGTCATTTTCAGTTTTGGTCGGAATTATGCCCGGGTAATGTCCGGGATTTGATTGTTCTGCAGGTGCAATGATCGTTGTTCCGTCGGGGCCGCGTGAATCGCGCCAGACGCTTAAATCAACCGGTTTAAAATATCCGGGATTGTGCACAAACAATTTCCAGTCGCCTTTGCGCACCGACATGATCTGGCTGTTGTGCATACTGAAAACTGGCTTGTGGGTAGTCTGCTTACCTTTTATTATTTCAGTAATATCAACACCATCCAATTTAATGGGCGTATTGGATGAAACTTTTGTGAGAGAAAGCAGCGTTGGAAAAATGTCGGGCGACCAGCATGGCACATCAACTTTTGAGTTTACGGGAAAAACTTCGGGATACGAAATGATGAACGGAACACGGATTCCACCTTCCCAGTTGGTTGCTTTCATGCCTTTCAACCCGCCGGTGTTGCCACCGTACCACGGTCCGTTGTCGGACATGAAAATGACAATGGTATTGTCCAAAATCTTCAGTTTTTTCAATGTTTTTACGACTTCTCCTACCGACCAGTCGAGCTCGCGGATGACATCGGAGTACAGATCGCCGGGCGTTTCAGGCGTGTAAAACCGGGATGAAGCCGCCAGTGGCTTGTGCGGCATGGCATGGCAAAAGTGCAGGAAAAACGGTTTGTCTTTGTTTGACTCGATAAATTCGATCGCTTTTCGGGTATATTTTTGCGTTAACAGCTGCTGATCAACCGGATACTCCACGGTATCCATATTTTCGATGAGTTGAACCGGACGCATGTCGTTCGAATACAGAATACCGTAATATTCGTCAAAGCCATGTTTTACCGGGAAATATTCGGGTTTGTGCCCGAGGTGCCATTTCCCGATGAGTTTGGTTTTGTAGCCTGCCTCCTGAAAAACATTTCCAAGGGTAATTTCACTCGCTTTTATACCGCAATCGTTAATTCCTGCATCGGGCGCGGGGTTTTGAACCAACCCGTGACGAAGCGGAAAACGTCCGGTCAATAAAGTAGCCCTCGAAGGGGCGCAATAGGGAGTTGGTACATAAAAGTTGGAGAACCTGACCCCTTTTTTTGCCAACTTGTCGATGTTGGGTGTTTTTACCTGATTGGAGTTGTAACAGGAAATATCGCCATAACCCATGTCGTCGGTCAGGATGATAAGAACATTTGGCTTTTTGTCGGTATTTTGCAAAGCAAGAGCCGGCATGGTATAGCTTAATCCTGAAAGGGTTGCAGTCAGCATCAAACCGTTAGGAATGTTTTTCATTTAATCCTTTGTTGGTAGTTCATTTGAATCTGAAAGCGGCAGCGCCGCAAGATAGTTGTAGTAAAAAAATGATGCAAGCAGATAAGGTGCAGCGCACCGAAATAAAACAAGCGTTCCAAAATTTCGGCGCTCTGCACCTCTGCTGCCTGCATTACATCATTTTTACATCGCAACTAAGGCACAACCACTTTTAAAATTTCAGTATAGTTATACCTGCGACTTAAAGCGTTTACATTTGCGCCGATACGCACATAATAGGTGTAACCCGATTTTACTGGGAATGGGCCTAAAGTGTAGTTCTTGTTGTCGGCAGCGCCAACTTCGGCGGCCCAGGTCTTGTTGATATTCTTCCTTAGGTTGTTGTATTCGTTGATGTTAATGTAATTTGAGTTACCACAGAAAGTTGTCAGGCTTAAGAAACCCTTCACTTCGTAAAGGTTTGGCAATCCAGTAATAATTGGAGCTTTCACATTACATTCAAGGGTCAGATTCGTTCCAATCAATGTTGCCTTGAAATTTGTAAGCTGAAGATAAGGAGTCACCGTGAAATCTTGCTTGGTTTCTTTATCAAGGATTACACCTTTTATCGTATCAACCGGCCAGAAAGGTCCATCGTAGGGAAGCATGTCGTAGGTTCCTGAAAAAAGTTTGGAATTGTTATAAACGCCATCTTTCATCACTGCCAGTGATTGGAATTGAGCAACAGCGCCGGGATTTTTTTCTTCCCAGGTCCTGTCAATTATCCTGATTTGCCAGTCGTTTTGATCCATCAACAAATTGGTGCCGGTATATTTATCAATTACATTTCCATATAGCCGGGCGTTTGGTTCTTCCCAGTTATCGATTTCCTGACATGCAGTGAACGATAACAGGAGAGCCGCTATTAGTAAATACAGTATATTTTTCATCTGTTTATAATTTGTTTTTTAATTGTCAGATGGAACTCGCCATTATAATGATGCTCCTGTGTGTGAGACTATCTCTTATGGCTCGTTTCATATTCATCTATTTCAATGGTTAATTATTAATAAAGCGGGTTTTGAGGCAACAGTTTTGGATTCCTGTTGATTTCACCCTGTGGAATTTTCTCGTAAGCCGAACGTTTTGCTGCTGTTTTGGTACGGTTGTCCCTGTTAACCTCATCAAGGTAGATGTACTTGCCTTCGTCAAAAACATAATAGCAGGTTAACGCCCTTAAATAACGGTTGTTGATTACCTGATCGGTAATTCTCCAGGTTTTGAGGTCCCACCAGTAATGGTTTTCGCAATACAATTCGCGGCCACGTTCGTCGCGGATAAACTGGAGACCTGCCTCAATCGGATAGCCGTAGGTGCTGCTTGTTGTTTGATCGATGGCAGGGCGTTTAACTTTACAACCTGCGCGATCGCGAATAGCTTCAATATAATCAAAAGCTTCGGTGCGTTTGCCCAATTCGTAAGCAGCTTCTGCTGTATTCAAATAAATTTCGCCCAAACGGAAAGCAATCCAGGACTGGTTCGATTTGTTCACATTAACCAAATTCGCAGGTCTGTTTACATCAACGTATTTACGGATAAATGCTCCCATAAAGGCATTGTTCTCGCCGCCCCTGTTTGCAAACATCCCGTGATTTCCGGTGATTGCAACTCCATTGTATTTATCGCCCAGGTTGCCCAATTTGCGGTTAGCAGTCGAGTTGATTGGAGCCGCGTTGCTGCCACTTTGTGCATCAGCAGCCGTTCCGGTATATTTCACGTAAACACCCCTCTGGATACTGAATGTTTTTCCACGAAGCTGATCACCATCAAAATAGCAGGTTCCCAACAGGCGGGGTTCCATTTCATTCTTGATGTCGCTGCGTTTATCGAAACGTACTGGTTTACCTTGTGCATCAACGAGAGCCGGGAAGTCGTACATTTGCATGTGTTGCAAGACAGGACCACCTTCAGCGCCCACAAATGAAGAGAAATCGGGGTTGGGGCTCATCAGTGCATCGTAGCAATGGCCAAAAGTTAAGCCGTCGTACCCTTTTACAAACATGGTTTCTGAAGAGGTTTTGTCTAAAAAGAGGTTTGCAAAGTTGGTTGCTTTATCGGGATAATTCTTAGTGTACAGTGCGTATGGGCCGTTTTTGATAAACAAACCAGCATCGTAAGCATACTGGAAAAATTCATTGGCCTTCGACGGATCTATCCCTGCAAAGCCTCCCTGCATAGCAGCTTCTGTTTGGAAACCCAAATACTGGGTATATTTGGCCACCCTTCCGGCATAAAGCATAGAGCGCGACATTAAAGCGGCAGCCACATATTTGTTGGCACGGCCCGAAATGCTGGTTGGCTTCATGTTTTCCATCGCAAACTTCAGGTCTTCATAGATAAATTTCCAGGTATCGTACTCGGTTGCACGTGGTACCTGCAAGTCTTCAGCCGGGGTAGTTACAGGATCCTGTACTTCGGTAATAATTGGCACGCCGCCGTAACGTTTGGCCATTCCCTGATAATAGAATGCACGAAGGAAACGCGCTTCACCCATTAATGAATTATAGGTAGCATCGTCGTACTTGCTTTTGTAATTGGGGAAATTGTTGATAAAAACATTTAAGACGCGGATATGGTCGTATGGCCAGAAACCTACGCCTTCCTCTTTGATATCTACGTTCCACCCGTAAATCTCACCACTCATGCTGGCAAGGCTATTTTTGTATGCCTGCCAGTAATTGTTGTTGCCGGGCATGTAGCCAGTATAACCAAAATTATTACTCGGAGAATTGATGGCATAATAAATGAAATCCTCTATCGGGAGATTCATGTATGATTGAACGAAGTATTTCTGCACACCGTACGCGGTGCCAAATAGTTCGGGCTCGCCTAAGATGCCCTTGGGTTTCAACTCCAGCTCCTGGCATGAAGAAACAGCAAACCCAAATATTAATGTAAATAGAATAAGTTTTATTTTCATGATTCTCATTTTTTAGAATTTAATGCTTGCACCTACTGTAAAGGTTTTATTGACCGGGTAATTGTACACATCAACAGTGTTGGTTGATGCTCCCCCTGCTGCACCCGGACGTTCCGGGTCAACATCTCTCAATCCGGTAAATGTCAATAGGTTATATCCGCTTAAATAAACCCTTAAATCATCTATCCCGGCTTTTGAAAATAAATTCTTTGGTAAAGTATAACCCAGTTCCAAAGTCTTTAAACGCATGTATGAAGCATTTTGAACCAGGTTGGTACCTGTGCGGCGGCCATCGTGGCCAGTTACCGGGTAATAGCCTGGAATCCATTCGGTAGCAGGGCTAAAAAAGTCGGCATTGGGGTCAGCCGGACGCCACCTGTCCATGAAGTATGACAAAGAGTTATTTCCGCCAAACGACAATGGAGAAATCAGTACTTCGCCATACTCAACATATACGCCATAAGATCCCTGGAAATTGGCAGCCAGGTCGAAATTCTTCCACGAACAACCCATGTTAATACCATAGTTGAAGAGTGGTAAACCTGTGGTAGCAATCGGATGCTCATCGGATGCATTAATTGTCCCATCTTCGTTCCAGTCGTTGAGGATCCAGTCGCCGGGAGTCGCGCCTTGTCCCATAGGAAGTCTATAGGTACGTATTTCCTCCATGCTTGTAAACATGTGGGCTGATTCGTTTCCCCACCAGATATTGTTGTATCGGCCACTGGTACGGTTGCGCCAGTAGTCGTACTGGTTATTGGCCCTTGTTTCGAGCCAATCGGTACGCATACTCCTGGTTGAAGAAATAAGCGGGTTGATATAGTATCCGAAATCGTTGATGCGGTCGCGCCATGTGAGTGTTAACTCCCATCCGAAATTACGGTCGGCATTCAGGTTTTCCTGTGGCAGGTTGGCTCCAACGGTACCTGGAACAACTGCGTCGCCTGTTGCCAGCAATCCTGTTCTGTCGCGTCTGAAAAGTTCGAAAGATCCACTTAGTTTGTTTTGGAATACACCAAAATCAACCCCTGCATTGTACATCTTAATTTCGTACCAGGTAAGGTTCGGGTTAGGAATTGCCTGTGGCTGAAGTCCACCACTCAATGCATCGCCAAACATCCATCCAATGCGGGTAGTTAGGCCGTAGCCCAAAACCGGTGGATAGTTGGCTGCCGAACCATCGTCGCCCATTTCGCCGTACGAAGCACGTAATTTTAAATTGCTGATCATAGGAAGGCTTTCTTTCATGAAACTTTCTTCGCTAATGCGCCATCCTGCTGAAACTGAAGGAAAGAACCCCCAGCGTTTACCTTTCGGGAACCGGGAAGATCCATCGTAACGGAACCTGAAATCGAGCAGGTATTTACCGCTGTAAGCATAGGTTAACGAACCAATTAACGACTGACTGGTGCGATCGCCTGGTGTACCTCCTGTACCTTCCTGGTTCAGCGCTTCGCCTGCAAACAGGTATTCCGAATCAATCAATAACTCGCGGTATGCCCTGAAATTGTCCCATTTACTGTATGCTTCTTCAAAAATCAAAAAGCTCTTTATATCATGTTCCCTAAACTTGGTATCGTAATGTATGCCGAGCTGCATGTCGGTATCGAAATCAAAATTGGCATTTCTTTCGATGCTTGAAGGAGAGTTGACAACCACAGGTGAATACACCGAAGTGCCCGGATTATATACAAATAAATTGTAGCTCTTTTTTAAACGGGTTTGGTCTGGGAGCTCCATCGCATAGTCATAGGAACCTTTTAGCGATAAACCTTTTACATTTGGTATGTTGTAGTTTAACTGAAGTGTACCGTTTAACCTGCGGGTGTTGGTTGTGTTGGTTCCACTTATTGCCGGATCAATTTCTGCCAGAACATTTCGTCCAACATACAAAGTTGATGCATCTCCGTTCAGATAAGCAGGATTGTCGTTGGCATAAAACGGTGCATCGGGGCGCATCAGCCATGCTGTCTTCATGGTTGACCAATCGGTTGAGTTTGGCCTGTTGGTCTCGTCAATAATGGCGCCAATCGTTACCTTTGTACTCAAATCTTTGGTAAGCTGCGCATCTACTGTCGAACGGAAATTCCAGCGATCGGAATTAAAGCCTCCACCTTTGTAGTTACCTTCCTGGTTTGCATAGCCAAGGCTCATGAAGTAGCGTAACTTGTCGCTACCGCCATTTACACTGAAGTTGTGTTGTTGTTGCGGAGTGTTCTTCTCGAAAGCGGCATCCATCCAGTCGTATGATGGTTTTCCATCGAGGTAAGGCTGCATATCTGCCTGACTGAATACCGGATTCTGGCGTACCAAATAGTTTGTTGCGAAGTTTTGGAAAGTATTCTCATTGCGCAACATCATGTGATCTACTGCACTTACTCCTTTAGGCACATACAGGGCTTGTTGTACCGAATAGTTGCCGGTATACGAGAATTCTACTTTTCCGGCCATAGATGTGCCGCTTTTTGTAGTAATCAGGATTACCCCATTGGCGGCGCGCAAGCCATAGATAGCGGCCGAACCGTCTTTTAGTACCGAAACGCTTTCGATTTCCTGCGGATCCATTCGGGCAAAATAGGCCTGGTCGCGGGTAACCCCATCAATAACAAACAGCGGAGCTCCCATACCACGAATATCAATTGTTGCATCGTAAGCGCCTGGTGCACTACTCTTCTGAACCACACGCACACCGGGCAATTTACCGGTCAGCATATTGACAACGCTTTCGTTTTTGGTAACAATAAGTTCTTCGTTTCTCACTGATGCTACCGAGCCGGTTATCGTTGCTTTCTTTTGAGTACCGTAACCTACCGCAACAACTTCCTCAAGCCCGATATTGTCAGACATTAAGGAAACATTGATGGTATTTTTACTGCCAACCTCTATTTCCTGGGTTATTAACCCAATAAAACTAAAGACCAATGTGGCAGATTTGCTTTCGGGAACATTAATGCGATAATCGCCATTCGTATCCGAAATTGCCCCAATGGTGGTCCCTTTTAAAGTTACAGAAGCACCGGGGAGCCCTTCTCCTGAAGAATCTGTTATCTTTCCGGATACTGCCCTATTTTGAGAATAGAGGAATATCGGAAATAGAATCAGAAAAAGAAAAAGTTTCATTTTTTTCATAGTTTAGACTTTTTAAGAATTTAATTCGGGATCAATATTATCGGGAAGGGCATAATAATGTATTAACAAATCATTAACAGGATTAATATGGATTGGGCTGGACTTGAGCTATGACTTCAAAACATTGTTATATTGCATCTTAGTGATTTTATGAACGATGATTTTTTTTTGAAATTTTTATTTACTGCTGCGAAAAAACAAGCTGAAAAGAAGTACTGAATTGGGTGAAAATTAATTCCGTTAAAGCTTTATTAAGCTGGAATTAATGGCCTAGTACTTTATTTGTATCAGTAAAATTATCTATCAAAAATCCACTGTTATGCGTCGTTTTGCCTTTGTAATCAGCTTTTTTATCCTGAATTCGGTATTATCAGCAAACAATCCCGTTGCAAGGCTTGTATTTTCAAATCAGCAGGAAGGTGCTGGAATTTCGTTTGTACTGAATACCAGTCCGGCTGCTGAAGCTTATTCCGAAGCTGCAACCTGTACGTCTTCAAAACAAAGTGAACTATTTTGGATAAAAAATAAGAGACACTTTT
>CAYRBM010000053.1:0-31613 GCA_964422425.1 uncultured Odoribacter sp. | reverse complement strand
GAACCTGCTCGCCATCGCGCAAGGTGGTGTCGAAAATGTACAATCTGTCGCTCATCTGATTATTTTTTAGATTTGTTTTTTTATCCCTGTTAACTAAAAAGGCCATCCTCTAATCTGAGAATGGCCTTTTAAAAGCTCTTTATAGTTTTACCCATACCATCCTCAATCGCGCATCCAAATTAGAATACCGAGAAGAAGACCTAGTAGGGAAATGTTATTAAAACCTGTCATTTCTGAATAATTTGTCGCAAATATGAACATTATTTTTTAAAATGAAAATAAAACAGACATTTTTATTCTAATTGCAAATAAAAAGATAAACTAGTCTGAATCGAATTGGTGAATTAACACGAATGCAATAAACAATGTTCAGAAAATGCCTTTCAATTTTAATTTTCAAAATAAAAAATTGCAAAATTTGGTTCGATGAGTTGCGAACTAAAAAAACTTATTACATTTGTGACGTGATTTTCTAATCAAATTATGGAAGATTCAGAAAGAATAAAAAAGCAAAAGGAACTGATTGAGCAAATCGGCCGTGAAAACGAGCGGGAAGGTTTTCAGCCTGTGCCCGCGCGGATTTTGGGGCTACTGATGGTCATGGATAAGGAAGAATTTACCTTTGAAGAGATTGTGGAAGAAATGCAGATCAGTAAAAGCTCGGCCAGCACTGCGCTTAAAAACCTGGAGATTCTGGGTATCATTGAGTACATCACTTATCCCGGCGACCGCAAACGCTATTTCCGCTTTGTTTCCGGAGAAATTGACGGATTGGTTAATGAAATGGAAAACAAACTGAAACGCAACCTTGTCATCATCAACCAGATCATTGAACTAAAAAAAGATCCCAACTCCAGAAATTCAAACTTTTTGAGGACTATTTCCAAAGGGATGGAATTCTTTATTAAAAATCTTGATGAATTAAAAATTGCCTACAAAAAGGAACACTAATTTTTTTTGCTCATTTAGTTCTTTTATTTCAGAACCATTTATTACATTCAGAACAATACATTAAAAATGAAACAATTAGCAATTTTAGTATTGCTGGGGCTCTTTTTGGCACCAACAGAAGGAAAAAGTCAGCAAACCTACTCGCTGAACAAGCTGTTGAAACACGCCGTGGAGAACAGCCACCAGATGAAAAAAGCTCAAATGCAGAAAACAGAAAGCAGTTACAAAACCAAAGAAGTGATTGCCAACGGACTTCCACAAGCAGAAGGGAGTTTGAACTATTCACGGATGGGTGTCCCGGAAATCAGTATTTCTCCTGAAATGTTGGAGATGCTTCCCGAAGAAATTGCCCCGCTGGTGGGCGGGTTGGCCGACATCAAAGCCTTGCATACCACATCAGCCGGGGTGACTGTAAGCCAGCTGCTTTACAGTCAATCGTACCTGACAGGCATCAAACAAGCCAAAAAGGCGGAAGATTTGTACAGTTCCATGCTTCAGAAAACGGAAGAAGACATTATCCACGACGTTTCTTCCAGCTACTATCAGGTGCTGATGAATTATTCGAACCTGAAAATCCTGAATGAGAACATTCAGAACCTCGAAAAACTGTACAACATCCTGAAACTCCAGTACGACAATGATTTCGTAAAACAAACCGATGTCAACCGGCTGAAAGTGACGCTGACCAACCTGAAAACGAAACGCGAAACACTCGAAAACGGCATTCAAATCCAAAAGCGGATACTGAAAATTATCTCGGGTATTCCTGATGAAAACGAATTGCAGCTCGACACCGCCGTGATTAGTAAAATGGATTACCAAAAACCAACAGTTGCTGAATTTATTCCGGAAGTGCTTCCTGAATTTCAATTGCTGAAAAAGCAAACCGAACTGGCTGGGCTGCAGGTAGAGTCGAGTAAGGCTGCGTTTTATCCAAATCTGGCAGCTTTCGGGCAATTCAATTATTCGAGCTATGCCACCGAGTTTAAGGTCAAGGACTTCAACAACATGAATACCATCGGACTGAAAGCCACCATCCCGATTTTCAGCTCTGGAATGAGAATCCAACGCGTAAAACAATCGCAACTGAAATTCGATCAAAATCAGGAAGATTTCAACCTCAACAAAAAATACCTGGAAACAGGCTACCAAAATGCCGTAAACTCGCTGCATTCGTCATGGAAAAACCTTCAGGACCAACAGGAAAATAAAGAACTGGCCAGCCAGGTTTACAACCAGGTGAAACTCCAGTTCGACGAAGGAATGGCTTCACTGACCGACCTGCTAAATGTGGAATCGTCGCTGCTCGAAGCCGAAAACCTGTTCAACCAGCAACTTTTAAAATATAAACTTGCAGAAATAGAGCTCCTCAAAGCCACCGGAAAACTGAAAACATTAATCAATTAAGGAAATAGAAAATGAAGACTGTAAAACAAATTTCAGCCGTGCTGATCATCCTTGCCCTAGTCGCACTGGTAGCGTTTCGCTTAAATTCAAACAAAGAAAAAATACAAGCGACAACTGCACTTGCCTCGCAAACCATTTCCGAAGTCCCGGTAAAAATTGTATCGCCGCAAACTGGCACTATCAGCAAACAAATTTCGGCCACCGGAATTGTGAGCGCCACCGAAGAACTGATGGTTTTGTCGGAAACACAGGGAAAAGTGAAAAAAATCTACAAAAACGTGGGCGACCGCGTTCAGAAAAATGAAGTGATTGTGGAGGTTGACGACGAAACCATTGCAGCCAACGTGTTGGTAGCCGAAGCCAACTTCGAGCAGCAAAAGAAAGATATTGAGCGCATGGAACGCCTCGAACAGGGCAGCGCCATTGCCAAACACGACCTGGAAAAAGCACGCATTGGCCTGAAAAAAGCCGAGGCCGACCTCATCACCGCCCGCAAAGCGCTTCGCGACACCAAAATTAAAGCGCCCATTTCGGGAATCGTGAACAAACGACTGGTAGAAAACGGACAGTTTGTAGCCGGAGGAATGCCCATCTGCGAAATTGTGAACACCGCTAAACTGCGCATCTGGGTAAAAGTTCCGGAGAAAGACATTTTTAAACTGTCCAAAGGTCAGGTAGTGAATGTCACCATTCCTGCCTTCCCGGGAGAGACATTCTCCGGCAAAATCAATTCGATTGGCGAAAAAGCCGACAACGCCATGAAATTCGATGCTGAAGTGGTGATGGACAACCAGGGAGGCGAACACCACCTGAAAGCCGGTCTTTTCAGCGAAGTAAAAATTCCGGTTGAAGCTGCGGAAACCATCCTGATTGAAAAAACAGCCATCACCGGAAGTATGAAAAACCCCACTGTTTTTGTGGTGGAAGGCGACAAAGCGGTTAAAAAAGAAATTATTACCAACGAGAGCGATGAAAAATTCGTGGAAGTGGTGAGCGGACTTAAAAAAGACGACAAGGTAGTTGTAAGCGGACAGTTAAACCTGAACGACGGCGACCGTGTGAAAATTATTCAATAGCATACAGAAATGAATATTACCGATATATCCATCAAAAGAACGACCATTCCGGTCGTCATCTTTACCATTCTGGCGCTGGCTGGTATTTACAGCTACACGCGGCTGAATGTTGAATTGATCCCCAACATCGACATCCCTGTAAACGTGGTGATGACGATTTACCCCGGCGCTGCGCCCAGCGAGGTGGAAAGCTCTGTTACAAAACCGATTGAAGATGCCGTTTCGGGCATGGAAGGAATTGACAAGCTCAACTCCTATTCGTTCGAGAACATGTCTATCGTGGTTATTCAGTTGAAAGACGATATGGATGCCGATATTTCACTTCAGGATTGTGAGCGAAAGGTAAACATGATTCAAAGCGATTTGCCCGAAGATACCGAATTGCCCCGGTTTATGAAGATGGACTTGAACATGATGCCTATCATGAGTGTCGCGGCTTCGTCTGACATGCCCGAACAACAGTTCTACGACCTCATCGACCTCGAAATTGTTCCATACGTTTCGCAGATAAAAGGGGTGGCCGACGTTGAAATTATTGGTGGTAACCAACGCGAGATTCAGATTAAAGCTGATGCACAGAAGCTGCAGCAATATGGCATTTCACTGTCGTTGCTGAAACAAATGATAACTGCTTCGAACCTCGATTTCCCGGTCGGAAATATTAAAGACGATCAAACCCGTTCGCTGATCCGCTTAAACGGAAAATTTGCTTCGGCTGACGAAATTAGTGAATTGATCCTTCGTACATCGGCTGATGGCTCGACTATTAAAATTAAAGATGTAGCAACCGTGGTTGACGGAAATAAAGAAAGTACCAAACTGGCACGAATAAACGGAACTCCGGCTATTGGCTTGTCGATTACAAAACAAAGCGGGGCCAATGCGATTGAAATCAGCGACGAGGTTCAAAAACTATTCAAAGATTTTGAAGCCAAATACAACACCCAAAACCTGAAATTTACCGTTGCCAGCGACTCCTCTGATTTTACGAGAGATGCCGTAAACAGCGTAATGGTCGATCTTATTTTTGCTATCGTACTGGTATCCATCACCATGCTATTGTTCCTGCACAGCTTCCGGAACCTGCTGTTTGTCGTTGTTTCCATACCAACCTCCATTATTTCAACTTTTGTCATCTTCAAACTCTTTGGGTTCTCGCTCAACCTGCTGACGTTGCTGGCTATGTCGATTGTGGTTGGGGTGATTGTGGACGATGCCATTGTGGTTCTTGAAAACATTTACCGCCACATGGAAGAAGGTAAAAAACGCTGGCAGGCATCGCTTGATGCCACCAAGGAGCTTGGAATCACCGTTGTATCAATAACTATTGTACTTATTGCGGTGTTCCTGCCTATTGGTATTACCAGTGGAATAACCGGCGAATTGCTTCGCTCGTTTTCATTGGTTATCGTGTTCTCGATTTTAATCAGTTTGCTGGTATCGTTTACGCTGGTCCCGCTGCTGACTTCGCGTTTCGGGAAAATTAAAATCCTGAAAAAAAGCAGCCTGCTCGACCGTATCCTGATGGGATTTGAGTCGGTAGTCAATGCCATCAAAAGTGCCATCATGTCGGCACTGCACTGGGCGCTAAACCACAAAACGGTCACCCTGGTTTCGGCGGTTGTCCTGTTGATTTCATCATTCATGCTGGTTTCAAAAGGGTACATTCAAACCGAATTTATGGATGCCGGCGACCGTGGCGAATTTATTCTGAAAGTGGAGCTTGAAAAAAATGCAACGCTCGACGAAACCAACAAAATGTGCGCGAAAGTTGAAGAGCAACTGTTGAAGCATCCTGAAGTCGATTTACTTTTCACTAAAGTAGGTTCTGAAGGTGGAAGTATTTTGTTTAATGAAACCCCGAATACGGCGGAAATCAATGTTAAACTGGTTGACAAAAAGAAAAGGGACATTTCGTCGAAAGTATTCAGTATTCAGACAAAAAATGCAATGGCAGAGATGTTTGCAGGGGCCAAATTTACGGTAAACGAAGCCAGCATCATGGGTACAAGAACCCGGCCGCTTGAATTATTCGTGCGTGGAAACAATTACGAGGAAGTAAAGCAATATGCAGCCAAGGTTTTCGAGATTGCGAAACAAGTCAAAGGTACAACTGACGTTGAAACTTCTGATGAAGAAGGAAATCCGGAATTAAATATCGATATCGACCGTGATAAACTGGCCAAAGTCGGCCTGACTCTTGGTGAAGTTGGTGCAGAGCTTCGTATCGCATTTGCCGGAGACAACGACCTGAAATACAAAGAATCAGGCGAAGAATACGACATCAACATCATACTCGACGATTTCAACAAAAAAAGTAAAGAGGATGTTGAAAACATGTCGCTGATCACCCGCACTGGCAGCATTATTAAACTGAAACAGATTGCCAGTGTAACCGAAAAGAAAGGTCCGGCAATGTTAACCCGATACAACAAATTGTCATCAGTTTCCATTACCGGCCAGGTTGCCGGAAATACAATCGGTACGATTGGTGATGAAATCAAGGCCAAACTGGCCGAAATTGACAAGCCCCTCGGTATTGACGTGGTTTATGCCGGCGACCTCGAAAACCAATCCGAATCGTTTGGCAGCTTACTCGTTGCGCTCATCGCATCCATTCTTCTGGTTTACCTTACAATGGTGGCCTTGTACGACAGTTATGCCTATCCTTTTGTGGTGATGTTCTCCATGCCGCTGTCCATCATCGGAGCATTGCTGGCTCTGGCGCTGGCCGGAAAAAGTATGAGCCTGTTCTCGATTATGGGGATTATCATGCTGATGGGGTTGGTAGCTAAAAATGCCATCCTGGTGGTTGACTTTGCCAACGATTTGCTCGAAAAAGGCTATAAAGTTTACGATGCCATTGTGGAAGCCACCAGCCTGCGTTTCCGCCCCATTCTGATGACCAACATTGCCCTGATCTTCGGATTGCTGCCACTGGCACTTTCGAGCGGCGCAGGCGCGGAATGGAAAAGCGGTATCGGCTGGGTGCTGATTGGCGGGTTGACCAGTTCGATGTTTCTGTCGCTGATCATCATTCCGGTGATTTATGTGATGATTTCGAAATTGCTCGGCAAAGACAAGCAAAACCTGAAGAAACATCAAAAAGAAGTAGTGGCCATAGAGCACGTTGTTCCTGAAACCCGTTGTGTGAAACTAAAGAATGAATAAGAATATCGTGCATTAATTTGAAATTTAGTATTTTAAGGTTGCGAAACAAAAAATATTAAAACAAGCCATGCACGATATCAAGACGAATTTCGACAAAATTATGGAAGTATTAAAATCCATGTTGCTCAATAAGGTAGATGCGGCAGGTAATTTTCCAAAGGTTGGAAAGAAACCTAAGTTCTCAGATTTGGAGGTCATAAGCCTTAATCTGACCAGTGAATATTTGTCGATAGACAGTGAAAGCCTGTTATTCAAGAAGTTGAACGGAGAATATATGAACGAATTCCCCCGATTAATTGATCGTACACAATACAATCGTCGTAAGAAATCACTCTTCCATCAAACAGAACTTGTCCGTAAGCAGCTAAGCCATACTTTCAGTGAAAATGAAGATGTGTTTGTTATTGACTCGATGCCTCTTGAGATTTGCCGCAATGCAAGGGCATCAAGGCTGAAAATCTGCAAAGAAGATTTCTTGACTTCTCCAGCCAAAGGGTTCTGTGCTTCACAAAACCAATATTACTTTGGATATAAGTTACACGGTATCTGTACCTTCGACGGGGTATTTACCTCGATTGACCTGACTAAGGCCAATGTGCATGATGTCAATTATTTAAAAGACGTGAAAGTTAGCCTTGCCGATTGTACTTTGCTGGCAGACAAAGGATACATTGATGCCAGTCAACAACTGGATTTGTTTGATTCAGCGAACATCAGGCTTGAAACACCGATGAGGACCAATCAGAAAGACTATAAAAAACAACCTTACATCTTCCGTAAGTCTAGGAAAAGAATTGAAACCCTATACAGTCAGCTGTGTGATCAGTTTTTGATCAGAAGAAACTACGCCAAAACATTTCTTGGATTTAAAACCAGAATCTTATCGAAAATTACTGCATTGACAATCGTTCAATATATCAATCGGTTCATAAACAACAGACCGATCAACTTTTTAAAACATGCGATTTAATTCACACAACAGGTTCCTGAAGTAAAATCATACAATTAAGCAATGAAATGATCACCCTTCCCGAAAGCTTTTTTTCGGGAAGGGTTTAAAATTCAATAATTATGGAACTGGAAAAAATACAAAATAATGCTTCGGTGATTGAAGCAACGCTCGAAGCAGAAGGCATTATGCCAATTGACGAGCTGCAGGACCTCACCAACATGGAAGAAAAAGAAGTGCTGGTTGCGCTCGACTGGTTGCGCGAAAAAGAGCGGGTTCAACTTCTTCCTTCAGGAAAAGTAGTGAGCGTGATGCTCGTTTTTTAACAACAGAATTGAGCCGAAAACATAATCAGAAAACAATTTAGAACAAACAGAAATGAAAACGCTATGGCGCGTGCTGGCAGGAATCGCATTGTTCCTAAACTGCTCGTGCGATAAATTAACCGATTACAGCCCTTACGATGCAAACACGGAACACAGCAACCTTAATGCACTAAATATTGCAGAAATTCAGAATACTTATCAACCCTCCGATTCGGTAGTTTTTGTAGCCATTTCGGATACGCACACCAACTATTCAGATTTAAGGGCAGCAGTAACGGCAATCAATCAAATGCAAGGGATTTCTTTTGCTGTGGTGTGTGGCGATGTTACTAACCTTGGCCTGTACAAAGAATTTGACGACTATTATCACCTGATAAGTCGTTTGTCCATTCCGGCTGTGACCTTAATCGGGAATCACGACTACCTTTCGAATGGAAAACTGATTTTTACCAAAATGTTTGGCCCGACCAATTTCTATTTTGACATTGGTGATTTTCGCTTTGCGGCATTCGACAATGTTGTTTGGGAAAACGGGAACCGTGCTCCTGATTTTGACTGGCTTCAGGAAACACTTGCTGTTCCTGATGGAATAACCAGTATTGCCTGCTACCATATAAATCCCGGTGATTTCCAACTGGGAAATGGACATTCTGATGAACTACGAAAAATCATTGAAACCAATCCGGTCAGCCTTAGCATTTTTGGACACGGGCACTCCTACAAAACGGAAGAAATAAATAACCGCACCTATCTAATGTTGCCTGAAATTTCGAAGCGGAGTATGGCCCGAATTTCACTTTCAGGTAAGGCAGCAACAGTTAAAATGATAAACTTTTAATTATCAAAAAAATGAAAACCAAATGGATGTTCTTCGCACTACTTGTTTTGGTTAGCACAACGGTTTCGGCTTCAGGAAAAAGAAACAAGAAATTACTGGATAAAATCATAGCTCCGGATTATATCAACCTCCAGTATGCCGGGAACCTGGGACTCGGCTCGATCGGATTTGGTTATATTTCAGAAAACGAAAAGCACAATTTTGGAGCAAGTTACGGGTATTTGCCATCGTCAATCAACAGCGTGGAGGTACATACCATTTCGGCCAAAGGAGCTTTCAATTTCCGAAGGCATAAACTTTCAGATAACACTTTTGTAAATGGATATGCCGGTACAAACCTTTTGTATTCAATTACCGACAATACCTACCTGAAATTTCCGGGCTATTATCCTGCGGATTATTATTTCGCGAATGCTGTCCATTTAGCGCCATTTCTGGGACTGAAAGTAGGCTCACGAAAAAACATCAGCAAATTTTCTTACGTCGAACTGGGTACAATAGACTATTATCTGTTTAACCGGATCAAATACAACCGTACCAAATTTATCGATTGCTTAAATGTGTGCATGGGGTTAACCCTTCCGCTTAACAACTCGATGAAAAATCAGAAAGATCAAACGAATTGAGGCATTAAATCGAAAGGGCTTATTCTCGAATTTGATCTATTTAAAGGGTACTATCATCCAAAAGGAACATATTTTCAGGAAAAAATGTAATAATTCTTAACAAAGTTGACCCAAATACGTTTTATTACGTCTTAACCTATAGTTTATTGAATATTTAAAAAGCAGACACAAAATAATAAACAGGAAAATTTTTGAAATTTAAATACAAATCATGGAAGAATTAAAACGCGATGTCTCGGTCATTGCCAACACACTGGAGGAGGAAGGTATTTTGCCGCTGGATGAACTGACCGAGTTAACCAATCTCGACAAAAGCAAGGTATTACAAGCTCTTGAACTCCTGCACCGGGAAGAAAAGGTTCAACTTTTTCAGCATGGGAAGGTTTTAAGCGCAATGCTTGTACTTTAGTCTCCGATTGAAAAATTGTCATTCATAGTCGCCCGGCAATAAAAATCGGGTAATGACTATGAATGCCAATTTCCCCAAATACCAATCATATTTCCATCAATTGCTTCACCTCATCGCCATAGCCACGTCCTGATTGCAGTTTGGTTTGTCCAGCATCATCGATTTTAACAATGAAACATCCGTTGAAATGCCTGTTGATTTCTTTGATAAGGGCAACATTGATGAGCAACGAACGATGAATCCGAAGAAATTTTCGGCCTAATTTTTCTTCCAAAATTTTCAGTGGCTGATCGCATAAATGAGTTTTACCATCCCGGAGGTGAATAGACACATATTTTTCGTCAGCTTCAAACCAGGCAACATCTTCAATTTTCACAAAAAGCATCCGGTCGCCCAGTTTAACCGGGATACTGGTAATTTCCTTTTTGGGCGTCAGGCTGATGTAATTTTCGATGAGACGAAGCAACTCCTGTTTGTCTGAATTGTGCTTCAGAGAGTCGAGTTTTTCAATTGATTTCTGGATTCGCTCAGCTTTTACGGGTTTTACAATGTAGTCGATGCTGTTGGTTTCGAACGCCTGCAAGGCAAACTCGTCGTAAGCCGTACAAAAAATAACGACCGGTGAATGCGCCGTTTGCTGAAGCACTTCAAAACCTGTAAGTCCGGGCATCTGAATGTCGAGAAATACCAAATCTGGTTTCAAACGGTCAATCAGCTCGCGACATTCAGTTCCGTTGATGGCTTCGCCGATAAGTTCAATTTTGTCGGAATAGTCGGCCAAAAGTTTTTTCAGTCGGTCGCGGGCAGGCTGTTCGTCGTCGGCAATCAGCGTGCGATATTTGGTGAATGAGATAGACATCGATTTGTTTTTATTTATAAAGGTAGCCGAATTTCGGTAAACTTTTTCTCACCGTTCTGCCAGTTAACCGAAGCCTTTTCTCCGTATATCAGAGAAATTCGTTCCTGCGTATTCCGGATTCCAAAACCTGAAAGCGGACCATCAGGAAAAGCAGGTCCATTGTCGGATATTCGAATTTTCAGGAATGAATTTTCTTTGAATACGGTGATACCGATTTTCCCATTGTTGGTAATTTGCGAAAGCCCGTGTTTGATGGCATTCTCAACCAAAGGCTGGATGAGCAGTTGCGGAATTTGCAAAGTCATCAATTCTTCGGGACAATCAATCTCGAAATTCAGACGATCACCAAAACGCACTTTCTCAATTTCGAGATACGTCCGGATAGCGCTCAGCTCCTCAGAAAGCGTGTTCATTTGTTTTTGCTCGCGGTTGATCGAATATTTGAAAAAGTCGGACAACGCCAAAGCCATTTGCTCGGTTTTTCGGGAATCGGTCGATGCCAGACTGGCAATAGAATTAAGCGAATTGTACAAAAAGTGAGGATTGATTTTTGCTCGAAGCGACTGGAGTTCGGCTTGCTTGTGTAACTCACTCATCCGGGCTAATTCGAGGTCTTTTTTGCGGATTATATTCTCCGATTTTTTGCTCATGAAAATATAAAAAGCCCTTGCCATCGCAATTATTAATATAAAAGTAAAAAAAGGAGAAATCCACATCAACGGATAAATAGGCAAAGGCACTAAAGTACTGCTGGCCAGGAAATACCTCAACCCCAGGAGAAGCAAGATAGGGGTAAATAAAGTAGTCATTAACGGGATAATCACCTCCAGGATAAAACTGTCTCGCTTAAAAAGAAGTAGCCTCTCAATAAAGTACATGATATACAATGATACCGTTCCAAGAAAGAATATTGCAAACGACAGTCCGCCATAAGAAAGCCATATTTTTAACGGTGGCATGTCGAAAATAAGCCTGAAAAATGTGCTTACGAGAGTATATATGACCAATGAGAATAAAGAAAAAATCCCTTGTTTCAGATATTCTCCAAATTCAAAATTGTGCTTGATAAATACTCCTTTTTGTGATATAAATATGAGGTAAACCAATGCCAAGATTAAGGCTATTACCTCTCCTAATTTCATAAATTCAAACCTATTTTCAGTTTTTATACGGCTATTTTTGAAAGGTTCATATTCATACTTCGAAGAGTATAATTCCTTAATTATTTCAAAATCGACGGGATGAAATGTGATATCTTCGGCTTTTGATTCAGTAAAGACAGACCCCGGGATTTTTGTTGCTTCCTTTTTATCGGGGTTGGCAACAACTAATGACCGTAAAATATTGTAATAGATTATTTTCTTGCGTGCATTGAGATTCAGACTATCTGGCAGATCCAGGTAAATAGTGCTTTTGATCACTTCTCTTTGATTGTGGTTTTGGTGAAAGAAATTTTTCCAGTCGCCTGAGTGCGGTAAATTAACTTCAACCGTCAAATTTGATGTGCCATTCGGTATCAAAGCGACATCCCATTTTTCAATCAAAACATTCAGGGTGTCAACCAATTCATTAAAGATGGCGGAATCTTGTTTCGATGGAAATCCCTGCAATAAAATCAGGATATTTGAACTGTATCTGATTGGTCGATCTCCTTTTAAAAATCTGGATTCAACCTGCTCTTTTGCCAGTGACTGGATTTCAGAAGTGGTATCTGTTCCATAAGAAAGCTTAATGAAAAACAGAACAACCAATAGCAAACTAATTCGTTTCATAAACGGGCGATTTAAAGGTTCACCACAAAGTAATCCTTCATTCAACCAATTTAAAATAATTTTCCGACAAGCTGCACAGCAGGCGGGATAAACTGCACAATATGATTGCTGATAGAATAAGCAGTGATGTTTTTCTGTAATTTTAGATGGTCGCAACGAATGATATGCAAACGCTGATCATTTTCGCAGTTTTAAGTATTCCCGTTATCATCCTTTCGCGGAAAACTTTATTCAATGTCCGGTCGCATGGTTTTTATCGCTTCTGGAGTTGGGAATGTTTGATTTGGCTTTTCGTCTCAAATTACAGGTTCTGGTTTACCGATCCACTTTCGCTCCAACAAATCTGCTCATGGTTTCTACTCTTTGTTTCCATTTATCCGGTTGTGGCTGGCACCATTCAACTCCGGAAGAAAGGAAAACCAACTTTGGGGAGAGAAGACAAGGAACTTTTTAAATTCGAGAAAACTTCGGCACTGGTTGATTCAGGAATCTACCACTAAATCCGTCATCCGCTGTATGCCTCATTAATTTTGTTGACCTGGGGAATTCTGCTAAAAAATATCACTCCCGCTCTTTCAGCAGTTGCTTTGCTGTCAACCATCTTCCTTTATCTGGCGGCTTTTTTCGACGAAAAAGAATGCATCCGGTATTTTGGGGAGCCTTACCGCATGTACATGAAGCGCAGCAAGCGGTTTATACCATTCCTGATTTAGTACTCCTCAATTTCCGGCATACTCCAGCCTCTGGTTTCTTTCAGTTATTCGTAAAAGATTAAATGATCAGGTAAATTTATTGGCTGACAAACGAAACGATACCTCTACAATCCAAACGGAAATTTAAGACTGACTGCAATATTTCTGCCGGGATTAAAACGACCAACCTCTTTCAGTGTTGACAAATGATCGATGTATTTTTGGTCAAACACATTATTCAGGCTAAAATTCACAACAACAGGCTGCTTTTCAAAAATGATTGTTCCTCCCAGGCTTAAATCCAACAAAGTGTATCCATCTGTTGAAGTTTCTTCGGGGGCTGGTCTGGCTTGCTTCCAGGCTGTAACCGTATTCGCCGAGGCATAGGCATCTTTGACAAACCCAAATTTTTCTGTTTCAGCCCGCAATTCGAATCTCCATTTGGGAGCAGGAATAAACGGAAGGTAATCGCCCGAACGTTGTTTTCCCGTCACGGAAGAAAACGTTGTTTCAAAATGAAGCCAATTCACACTCTCGGGGTGAACATGCAAGCCTGCTTCGCCACCCCACAAAATCGAATTTGCCTGCCTGTACCGGTAAATACTCAGTCCATCACTGCTTTTTTCCCCGTCAGGAGAAAGAAAAATGAAGTTACTGATGGCATTACTAAATCCAGCCAAATCAAAGGTAAGTTCCTGGTTATGAAAATGGAGACTCAAATCAGCCTCGAAGGCATTTTCAGGCAACAAATTCGCATCCCCGATTTCAAAGCGTAATTCATGCGGCCCGTTCGAAGTTAGCTCGGCCAGATTGGGAGTACGATAGGCAGCAGCAACATTTCCGCGAAAAAGGAGCTCTTCCGTGACATGGAAAGTGGCCCCTACCGAACCGCTTAAACTGTGATACGACTTGTCGAGTGAGGGTCTGAAAGTCTCAACATCTGCGGGTTCTCCAAGTGCTTCCGTCGAAATTGTCCGACTATCGTAACGCAGGCCCGACTGTACTTTCAGTTGCGAAAATAAAGTTCGCTGCACCAACCCAAACAACGAATAGTTTGCAGTAACGGCATTGGGCAAAATTTTAGTTTCCCTGTCATTTAGGTTGCCATTCTTCTGATTGAAACCCTGAAAACCCAGAATATACTCCGAATATTGATTGGAAGGCAAATGCAGTTTGGCTTCGTAAGTCAATGTGGAAAGCTGCATTTGTATTTCGTAAACTTCCGGATTCTCCAGATGAGCCAGCTGTGTTTCCTGAAAAGCCGAATTCAAATCAAGTTGAAACCGCCCCAAAAAAAGTTTATTTTGAGTTGACAGCAAATGCGTATTCAGCGTTTGATAGAACATTTCATTCCTCCGGCCGCGTTCCAAAATTTCTTCGATAGCCTCTTCCTCCACCAATCCCAGATTTTGCTGGTTATAATCGTAAAACAACTTAAACGTTCCGACAGAACCGGTATATCCGGAGTTAAGCTTTAACGACCATTCGTTAAACCGGGAGTTTGGAACAAAACTGCCGCCTCCCTCCAAATAATCGGCATTTGACTTTTGCCCGGCCCGAATACCTCCAAACCATTTTTTTGAGGCTCCTTTCAATCCAAAATTATTGGTTACCCCAAGTGAGTTCGAAAACAACTGAAGATTATAATCTCCGGCAATCGTTCCGATTGATACAGGTTTCTCCCGGATAAAATTCACTACTCCGCCAATGGCATCAGATCCGTACAACAGCGAAGCCGGACCTTTAATAATTTCCACATCTTCAATTCCAAACTCATCAATTCCAAGCGGATGATGACTCGAATACTGGTAATTCTCGAACCTGACACCATTGTTCAAGATCAAAATATCATTCATGGATAAGCCACGAATTACTGGCTTCGAGACACCCTGTCCTTTCGAAATCATGTCAACACCCGGCACTTTGGTTAAAATTTCAGCAAAATTAGGAGTGATTCTTACTGAAGCCGAATTCATCGACAGCACATCAATCTTAACAGCATTATCGTGCTGTGTGGAATTGTAGCCTCCCGAAACTACAATCTCTTCAGCTTCAATTGAAGTGGGCTTAAGCTGAACATCGGCCACAACCGGCAGCCCTGACAAATCATAGCTTTCGATTCGATTGGCGTATCCAAGGAAAGAGAACTGAACCCTAATTTTTCCGTTCGGAAGACTAGTCAGTTCAAAATATCCTTCACTGTTGGCCGTAGTTCCTTTGTTCAATTCAGGAGCAAAAATCTGTGCACCAGCCAACGCAGAGAGGGTCTCATCCGTAATTTTTCCACTTATTTTATTCTGTGCAACTGAGTAAAAAGCAGTAAATACAACGACCAAAACCAAATATCCTTTCATTTCCTAAATCGATTCATTAACCAATAATTGTTTCAGATTTGATTCCAGCTCCATGCCCGACAGACCTTTGCCAATGAACACCAGCTTGCTAAACCGTTCCTCTTCGCACCAGGGTTCTCCAACTTCGAACATGAACGAAGCCCTTACTGCATGAAAAACAAACCTATCTTCCGTTTCATGAAAACTCATGATGCCTTTTACTCTGAACACATTTTCCTGATTGAAATAGAGAAAATTCTGCATCCAGAGACCAAATTTATTTACGTCAAAACTTCCCCTGAAAGTGAACCCAACCGAAGTTATGTCGTGCCGAAATGCGTTCTTTCCGGCCGGATTATGAATGAATGACCGGGCGGATGTCTCAGGCTGTGCCCAACCGCAATATGCCAAGGCTGATTTACCAACCGATTCTCCTGAAAAAGATCGGGTATCCAGTACCTCAATTCCATCGACATTACCGAACGAAGTAGCATGAATTCGGGCCATCGGATTAATACTACCGATCATTTCTTCGATTTGTTGCAACGAATCGGGTTCAACGCAATCGGCTTTATTCAGCAAAACCAAATCGGCAAGGGCCAGTTGTTTTCTCACTTCCGGCTGGCTGTTGATTAGGCTTTCAACATTAACCACATCAATCACGCACACCACACTGTCAATCTGAAACCGCTCCTGAACCGATGTACCTGAAACAAAAGAGTCGATAATACTGGTTGGATCAGCAATTCCGGTAGTCTCAATCAACAAATAATTAAATTCGTAAGAGCTGCCCAGTAAAGTTTCAAGCGTGTTCAAAAAATCCTCGCCGAGTGTGCAGCAAATACATCCGCTGCTCAGCTCAAAAATGGCATCCGACGAAGCTTTAATTAATCCTCCGTCAATTCCGGTTTCGCCAAATTCATTCTCAATGATAGCCATTTTCTTATCCGGATGCTTCCTGATTAACTGGTTCAGCAGGCTGGTCTTTCCGGCGCCCAGGAAGCCCGTTATAATGGTTACCGGTATTCGTTCCCGATTCATTTCTCTTGATTATTGGTTGCAATTTTTACACAATCCCCGGATAATTACATCGCAGGTTTGAACGCTGAATCCTTCAGGCAAAATATAACCCTCAGGTTTTAATTCATCCATACAAATCAGATCCTTGCATCGCCGGCAATAGAAGTGAATATGATCGGGATGATGCTGATGCCCGTGATCGCAAAGATTCAATTCATATTTCACCATGACGTTGTCGGCAACCAAACGGTGAATAATACCAGCCTCGGTTAGGGTTTGCATAGAGCGGTAAAAAGTAGTCCGGTCGTATAAATCACCCAGCGAGTTTTTAATCTGGCTTTCTGACATAGGGATGCTACTATTTTGCAACGCCTGAATTATGGCAATTCGGGGCGCTGTTTTTTTGACCTGATGGTGCTGTAAAATCTCAGAAGGATTCATATTCGTAAATTGACGAAATTCAAAAACAATGCAACTGATACAATGTTGCAAATATATCGTATTTTCTTTCAGAAATTCTGAAAGGAACTAATCCTTAAGATTTGAGATTTTTAGAAATAGTCGAAAATCAACTTCAACAGTTAACCGGAAATAAGTTGTACAAATTCCGTAAAATTCTCAACTACAGGAGCTCCTGTTGACTCCAAAACTTTTCGGGATTGATGGCCGTGAGCAATCAAAACGCAGGAGCAACCCAACGCGGAAGCAACTTCAAAATCATGGATGGTGTCACCAACCAGTAAAAGCTCTGATGGCTCTAGCCCAAGCTGATCAATCAGAAGGCATCCATTTTCTAATTTGGAATACGCATAATGGTCACCGAGACCTGAAACATGTTCGAAAAAATGGTCAATCCGGTAATGAAGAAGGCAGTGATCAAGAGTCTCCTGCTTCATGGCCGAAAGGATAAACTGAGGAATGCCTTTGGATCGAAAATAAGACAATACCTCCACCGAATCCGGATGAAGAGAACATTCGCCAACAAGCTGATTATACCGATCAATAAATTCCAGCGCCGGAATTTCGAATGGCTCGACTTCAAAATCGAAACCAATCTGCTGATAATAATCTTTTACCGGGAAAGTGAATACTTCTTTGTAACGCGAAACCGAAAGAAATGGAAGGCCACGTCGGCCAAGCATTTCGTTCATAGTTTGCACCGCCAGATTGGTATCGTTGAGTAACGTACCATTCCAATCCCAGATAATTCCACCGATTGATCCGGCCATTAAACTATTGTGTTGCAATTCGCTTATTCACCAAAGGGTTAACATACATTTGCAGGAACATCGTCCGAATAGTTTCGGCATCACCTGGAATCAAGGAAACTGCTTCGTTGAGCATTCCGGTAAAATCCGCAAATTGCTCAGGAGTGTAATGATCAGTGTTTGCCTGCGTTTGATTTAAAATATCTTCGGCAATGTAGTTGTTTGGCCAAAGCTTAAAGTTGGTGTAGATTTGCTGATCGATGAGAGCAGCCAGTTTTTCGAGCTGCGAGCCCAGGTTCTCTTCCGGGTCAAATGTGTTAAGTTGCTCAACAATGGGCTTTCCGAACCCAAAATGCACCCGCCCCTTTGGTCTGATTAAGCCTTCGCCCATGCTGCGTAAATCATCTTCCTGAGTCTTTTCAAATCCTTCAGTCTGACGCTTATACAACTCCGCTACTTTGGATATTCCGCAAGGTTCAATCTCATAAGATATTGAAAGCGGCACAATCCTCAAATCTTTAAACCCATCAGCAAATTCCCTGATGTTACTCAGATTCAACATTTTCAGTAAAGCATGCTGTGTTTTGTCATTTCCATCTTTAGTGCGACCTTCACGCTGGGCAATCCACACCGAAGTATTTTTGTGTGTAATATCACGCCTGATGTATTCCGACAGCTTTTTGGAAGCCATCAGTAACTCGCGAACAGGCAAATTGCGGCGCACAACGAAAGCTCTGTTTAGTTTTACGGCATACTCTATCCATTTTTCGATGAGCAGATTGTTTCCGATAGCTATTTCGGTCGTATTCATTCCTTCAAGCACAATGAGGAAATTCATGATTGCCGAATCGAGAATAATGTCGCGATGGTTCGAAATAAACAGATAGCTGGTGTGCTTATCCAGATTCTCAAGTCCACTGGATGTCAAACCATCAGTCGTCCGTTTCAGAATAAGATCATCAATCAGCTGATAAACAAACTTAAACTGTAAATCCCTGACTGTCTGAATTCCGGACAATACATATTTAACCTGTTCAATTTTGGTTTTGTCCTGAAAAATAAACTGCAGAATTTGCTGAAAATCACTATCCTCAATTAATAAGCGCAGATAATGGTTTACTTCAGAATCATCGAATGGACGAATATCATCGAAATTTATTTTATGCACCATGCCAATATTTTTTTTTGACGTGCAAATATAGCATTTGTTACTGTTGAAACCGGACAGAATTCCGGCCATGAGGAATAATCATGAAATTAAGTATATCTTCTTTCAGTATGGTAGCAGTTGCGCCTGTGGTGGTAGCCACCATAGCTCCGGCCGCATTTCCGAAACGAAGGGCAACATCAAGCGGGTGGTCATTCATGTAATAGTGTACAAATCCTGCGGAAAAAGCATCGCCCGACCCAACTGTATCAATTAGATTGATCTGGTATCCTGCATCGTAAAAAAACACATCCTCTTTAGTCAGGCAAAATGCTCCGTTTGCCCCTAATGTACAAAGCAAAATATCCAGATTAAATTTCTCAATAGTCTCCCTGGCAAGATCTTTCAGGCTGTGACTGGTCAACCCCAGCAAATCGCGGGTAATTAGAAGCTCTTCATCGTTGGTCTTCAGAATATTGGTCATTTTCAGACTATCCTCTATCGTTGCTGCAGTATAGCATTTTTTTCGAAGGTTTATATCGAGAAATTTAACCACATCGGGCGACTCATGAATAAGCTCCCTTAACGTATTCTTTGAGATTCCATATCGTTGAACAAGTGTACCAAAACAAACACAGTCGGCCTGGCTAAAGGCATCCATCATCTCGGCATTAATTTCGATGTGGTCATAAGCAACATCAGTAATGATATTGAAATCGGCATTACCTGCCTGATCAATTTTTACCTTAACCTGTCCGGTCGGGAACTCATAATCGGTTTGTATATTTTCATCGGAAACACCCAGCTTCCGGAGTGCTTCACGCACTTCTTTCCCGGCTCTGTCGTTTCCAACGCGGCTGAGCAATGTACCTTCATCTCCAAATGAATTTATCCTGTAAATGAAATTGGCAGGAGCACCACCAAGCACTTTTCCGTTAGGCAGAATGTCCCACAACAACTCTCCAAAGGCTGCAATTTTCTTCGACATGATGATCCGATATGAAGGGGTGAAAGATAGGAAAAAATCGAAGACCCTATCTTAGATGCTACGGTTAGTTTTAAAGTTTGAATGAACAGCTGAAAAAGTTCCGGGACGGATTTACTTCAACCGGCAAAATCCACTGAACGTATTTCTCGAAGTCAGGCTGACATTAAAACGATCGGATAAAGACTGGAACCGGGCTTCTGCCAGTTCGGGGCGATTATTTTCCCCGGAAAGATGGCTTAAAAAGATGTGCAACAACTCTGGCCCTGCATGATCTCTAATCAGTTCGTAGGCCTGATCATTCGACAGATGACCATGCGATGAAGCAACCCGACGTTTCAGTAAATAAGGATATGGACCACCCCACAGCATCTTTTCGTCGTAATTGGTTTCGAGAAACAGTGCGTGACATTTTCGGAGATGATGTTTCAACCGGTCGCAGGGTTCTCCAATGTCGGTAAATACGCCAATGTGCCAGTCGTCGTGCTCAATCCGGAAAGAACAAGGCTCGGCAGCATCGTGATTTTTGAGAAAAGGATGAATGCGAAACGATCCGATTGGAAACGATTTTTCAGGGTTAAAGATATGGTATCGCTCGGGCTTTTCTGTTTCGCGCAGTGCGTCATAAGTTCCCTGGCTAAACCAGGCCGGGATCCCCAGTTTTTTGCTCAACACCCTCACTCCGCTGACATGATCAGTGTGCTCATGACTTACAACAATTCCCCGGATGCGAGAGGCATCGAGCCCCGCGTCGCAAATTCGGCTAATGATTTGTTTGCACGAGATTCCGGCATCAATCAAAACCGCGTCGCGTTCGTTTCCTATATAATAGCAATTTCCGTTGCTGCCCGAGGCCAGTGCACAAAGCTCAACCATAAAATTATTTGGTAACCAGTTCAATAACCTGTTCAGGCTTAATTTCACTGCCTTTTATAATATATCTGGCCTTTTCATAGAAGGGACGTCGCTTTTGCATTAAACCTCCTATAAATTTCCGAAGTTCATTGGGTGATTTTCCCTTAACCAAAGGACGTTCAATACGTGCATGAGTAAGCCGATGAATGAGTGTTTCCATATCAACATCCAGGAAAACACAATATCCAGCCTCATTCATCAACTCCATATTGTCAAAAAAACAAGGCGCCCCGCCGCCGGTAGCTACAATCACCTGATCAAAAGCAGCAACTTCTTCCAAAACCTTCCGCTCCTTTCTTCGAAACGCATCTTCACCTTCTTCTGCAAAAATCTGAGGGATAGTCCGAAAAAAACGTTCTTCCAGGTAAGTATCCAAATCAACAAAAGTTAGGTTCAAAGCCGCAGCGAGCGACCTTCCCATGGTTGATTTTCCGCACCCCATAAATCCAATCAGGAAAATTCTCATACTTTAGAAATAAGTTCAGCTTACTAAAACAGCGACATTTGATTTGGGTTTTCATCAGCTCCCGATGAATTATCATTTCCGAAAAGCAAATCTTCAATATCCGGAATAACAATATCACTTTTCTTTTCTTCGTCGGGCTGTTCTTCTTCCTCCACTTCATCCGGAACAACCGGTTCAAGCTCATTAATGGTTTGAATTTCGTAAATCGAAAGTCGCTTTCCCTTGGCTTTGTATGATTTCACGCCAATAAATTCGGCCACATCAATCACCTCGGGTTCACGGCCTTCATTTTTGCCGCCAAACAGAAGCTCGAGCCGCGGATGCCCTACCCACGTAAAACTGACCAGACGGTTCTCAGGGAATTCGCCAATGAAACCAACTTTACGGTTTTGAATGTCATCCATCGGGAAACGCTTGACGTAATAATACCCCTGCTCGGCGTCAAAATAAACGGCAGTAAGCACTTTCTTCGGATTGAACTTTTCAATCAGCATAATTCCATCGTCGAAATGGTTCGACAGATCGAAATTGCAAAGCAGGTATTCGCCGGTTTTATAGATTACCAAAATGAGATCGTCACCACTGAATTCGCCAAGATATTTTCCACGACCGTCGGAATTGAGGCGAAGCACATCTTCGTCGAACCAGATTTTGCGTCCGCCCAATGTTGAAACGCCCTTCTCTTTTAAGGCTATTTTGTGGATTTCGTATTTAGTCAGAATATTACCCATCGAAGCCCGTCCTTTGATGGCCAGTTCGCTAAAGTCAACCTCAAAAATCAGCTTTTTGATGCGCGGTTTGGGCTTCAGTGTTACCCGCAAAACCTCAGCTTCCCCATTCGGATTTTCACTGAAATACATCACTTTTGAACCCGGAGTTCCCTGGGTAAGATCGTATTCCTTATCGCGGGTGACACCTGTCACGGCAAAGCGTTTCATATAAATGAACCCGTTTTTACCGTCGCGGTAAACCACATTGTAAATGGTGCGGTTATCGTTCTTCTTGAAAATAGCCAGGTGCAGAATATTTTTCCCGATAAAAGCTTTTTCCGATACCTTGGTTACCAAATAGGTTCCATCTTTTCGGAAAACAATTACATCATCGATATCGGAACAGTCGCAAACGTATTCCGCTTTTTTCAGGCTAGTACCCATGAACCCTTCTACCCGATCGACATAAAGCTTTTCATTGGCAATTACCACTTTAGTGGCTACAATATTTTCGAAATTGCGGATTTCAGTTTTACGCTCGCGTCCCTTTCCATATTTGGTCCTTAACCTTTCGAACCACTCGATGGTAAACGGAATGATGTTTTCAATCTTGTTGTTGATATCCTCAATTTCGGCCTCGATGGCCAGCAAATGATCATTGGCCTTGTCTGTATTGAATTTCAGGATGCGGGCCATGCGGATTTCCATCAGCTTCAGGATATCCTCGCGGGTCACTTCTCTTTTTAGCTTTGGCTTCCAGGGCTCCAGTCGCTTATCGATGTGGGCAATCGCCTCATCCATGTTGGCTGAATCTTCAAATTCTTTGTCCTTATAAATCCGCTCTTCAATAAATATTTTTTCGAGCGACGAGAAATGCCAGGCTTCTTCCAGTTCTGCTTTTTTAATTTCAAGCTCTAACTTCAACAGGGCTACTGTCTGGTCAGTATTAATTCTCAGAATTTCGCTGACTCCAATAAACTTTGGCTTTTCGTTCTCGATGATACAGCTGTTGGGCGAAATAGAAACCTCACAATCGGTAAAAGCATACAGGGCATCAATGGTTTTGTCCGACGACATTCCGGGGACCAGGTGAATCATGATCTCCACCTTGTCGGAGGTATTGTCGTCAATTTTCCGGATTTTGATTTTGCCCTTATCGTTCGCTTTAATGATGGATTCGATGAGCGATGAAGTTGTCTTTCCGAATGGGACTTCGGTAATGATCAAAGTCTTATTGTCCCGCTTTTCAATTTTAGCACGAACTTTAATGGATGCCCCACGAATCCCATCGCTATAGCGTGAAAAATCGCCGGAACCACCAGTCGGGAAGTCGGGATATAACATGAAATCTTCGCCACGTAAATAAGCAATCGCAGCATCGCACAACTCAATAAAATTGTGCGGTAATATTTTGCAAGCCAAACCAACAGCAATCCCTTCAACACCTTGTGCCAGCAACAACGGAAATTTAACCGGCAGGGCTATTGGTTCCTTGTTTCTCCCGTCGTAGGAAAGTTTCCAGTTGGTTGTTTTGGGATTGAAAACCACGTCGAGCGCAAATTTCGAGAGCCGGGCCTCGATGTAACGCGGAGCTGCCGCACCATCGCCAGTGAGCAGGTTCCCCCAGTTTCCCTGGCAGTCGATAAGCAAATCTTTTTGCCCCAACTGAACCAGTGCATCGCCAATGGAAGCATCGCCGTGGGGGTGATACTGCATAGTTTGCCCGATGATGTTGGCCACCTTATTGAAGCGGCCATCATCCATCACGTTCATGGCGTGAAGGATACGGCGCTGAACCGGTTTCAGCCCATCTTCCACGTAAGGAACGGCACGTTCGAGAATTACGTACGAGGCATAATCCAAAAACCACTGCTGGTACATCCCCGACAAATAGGTGATGCCATCCTTCTTTTCTTCCTTCTGGAACTCTTCTTTATGAATATTTTCTTCAGTCATTGTTGATCTTCGAAATCAAATTTGCGCTACGAAACAAGTGATTTTAACTCAAGTGCCCCGTAAATTTTCTAAAACTCATCCTTCTCCACATACAGGTTTTCGATGATGAAATCCTGACGTTCCGGAGTATTTTTTCCCATATAAAATTCAAGCATTTGTGACACCGATTCGTGCTTTTTCATCTGCACAGGGTCGAGGCGAATTTCGGGGCCAATAAAATTCTTAAATTCATCGGGCGAGATTTCTCCCAACCCTTTAAACCGTGTAATCTCCGCAGCTTTTCCGCATTTCTGAATGGCCGATATCCGTTCTTCGTCGGAATAACAGTAATAGGTATCTTTTTTATTTCGAACCCTGAAAAGCGGCGTTTGCAAAATGAACAAGTGCCCCCTCCTAATGATTTCGGGAAAGAATTGCAAAAAAAACGTAATGAGCAGCAAACGGATGTGCATCCCGTCAACGTCGGCATCGGTGGCAATGATGACCTTGTTGTAGCGAAGGTCGTCCATGCTGTCTTCGATGTTCAGTGCAGCCTGCAACAGGTTGAACTCCTCATTTTCATACACCACTTTTTTGGTCAGCCCGTAGGTATTCAGAGGTTTTCCTTTCAGGCTAAAAACCGCCTGGGTGTTCACATCGCGCGATTTGGTGATGGATCCGCTCGCCGAGTCTCCCTCGGTAATGAAAATGGATGATACTTCGCGCAGTTCGTGGGTACTGTTCAGGTGAACCCGGCAATCGCGCAGTTTGCGGTTATGCAGATTGGCCTTCTTGGCGCGCTGTTTGGCCAGTTTCTGTATTCCTGAAATGGCTTTCCGCTCCCGTTCAGATTCCTGAATACGTCGCAACAGAACTTCAGAAACATCAGGATTTTTATGCAGGTAATTATCCAGTTCTTTCTGCACAAAATTGGCTACAAAGTTGCGCACGCTCGGACCATTCGGGCCAATGTCCTTAGATCCAAGCTTGGTTTTGGTCTGTGATTCAAAAACCGGCTCTTCTACCTTGATGCTGATGGCAGCCACAATTGAAGCACGAATATCCGACGGGTCAAAATCTTTTTTGTAGAAATCGCGAATGGTTTTTACAATGGCTTCCCTGAACGCAACTAAATGGGTTCCTCCCTGGGTTGTATGCTGTCCGTTAACAAACGAGTAATAATCTTCACCGTATTGATTTCCGTGGGTAAGGGCTACTTCAATATCGTTTCCCTTTAAATGAATAACCGGATAAAGCGATTCTGATTCCTGATTTTCTTCAAGCAGATCGCGCAGTCCGTTTCTCGAAAAGTATTTTTCGCCATTAAAATCAAGTGTGAGGCCGGCATTCAGGAAGGAGTAATTTTTCATCATGTTAACGACATAGTCGCTGATATAATGATATCCTTTGAAAACAGAGACATCCGGAGTAAATTCCACGTAAGTTCCATTGGGCTGATCAGCCTGAACAACTTCCTTTTCCTCAACCAAATTTCCTTCGCTGAAAAGGATTTCCTTCACCTCGCCATCGCGGAACGACTTGATCAGAAAACGGCTCGACAACGCATTTACAGCCTTGATCCCTACCCCGTTAAGCCCAACCGACTTTTTAAAAACTTCGGAATCGTATTTGGCGCCGGTATTCATTTTCGAAGCCACATCGAGCAGCTTCCCGAGTGGGATTCCGCGACCAAAGTCGCGCACCGAAACCAATTCGTTGCTCACCTTCACTTCAATCTTCCGGCCATTCCCCATCATGAACTCGTCGATGGAGTTATCCATTACCTCTTTCAGCAAAACATATATTCCGTCGTCGCTGGCCGAACCGTCGCCCAATTTTCCAATATACATACCCGGGCGTTTGCGTATATGTTCCTGCCAGTCAAGCGTTTTTATTGATCCTTCGTCATAATTCGACATCATACTTCCTTTCCAATTTGCAACAAATATAAAGAAAACGAGGGTGGTTTTGTGCCCCAAACATGCGACTTTAACTAACAAACTTCGGTTGAAAACTATTTCAAATATTCTGCTTTTTATCCTTTGACGAGAGCATAAAACAATCGGGTAAACAGAAAAAAACTAACACTGTTTAAGTCGCAAGGCCTCAGTTTTTCGGTGGTCAATGTAGGAATAACTTTCTTCTCCGGAACTATACTTTCAATCGGATTATACTGAACAGACCCAAATTTCCGTTTGAATGCCGTAACAGCTATTTGAATTTTACCCGCATCAGCAAATTCTCTTTTTTGCAGGGTACAACACACGGTAGTTTCATATTTAATTATCTTTGCGCCGACATGTTTAGAAAATATATTTACATAGTTTTCGCCACGTTTTTGCTTATTTTTCAGGCAAACGCCCAGCTCAGACCGGGAGCTTCGGGTCAAAACCGCCAGCCCGGGATGCAAAATAACCGCGGCACTGACACTGATGGTGCAGAAGAAGGAGAGCAAACGCAAGAAAATGACGATCAGAAACCTAAGATTCCGTCGCGGATCAGGATTTGGTCACTACAGGACATAGGAGCCACTATCAAGGCCGAAGAGCTCGACACCACGCTGTGGTTTTTCCACAATTACCTGCCATTCAATCAACAAAGCATCAGCAATACGTTTACCGGGAATAACGGAGGAGCCTATCTATCGAACGATTTTTTCAAACGTACTCCTCGTTCCGATTTCTATTTTGCCCGCTCCTTTGATGCTTATTGGCTCAGTCCTTCTGAAATCAATTATTTCAACACCACCACGCCTTACTCGCTGCTTGATTACAGTCAGAGCGAAAACAGAATGGAGCGCAACGAAACCCGATTCAATGTTTTTCATTCGCAAAACGTGAATCGAAAACTAAATTTTGAACTTATTTATAACCAAACCCGCTCAACCGGACATTATCTGAATCAGGAGAATAAATTTCACAACATTGCGGTGGCATCCTCCTATCTGTCAGACAAGTTTATTTCGCATTCGAATATCATTTTTAACCGTCTTACCGGACAAGAAAACGGAGGACTGGAGGCAAACCAGACTCTTGATAGCCAAATAAAAACGGCTAATTACACCACCACTTTCAGCGACGACGTTGTTAACAAATTATTCAACAACAATGCTTATACCCTTAATGAATACAGGGTTGGGAAAACGCTTGAATCGGAGCCGGATTCAGCTGGTGAAGTTGTACAAACTTTCATCCCGAGAATTGGTTTTATTTATGAGTTGGAATTGTCGGACAACAAACGAATGTTTTCGAAAGAAAATGCTTCTGACAATTTCTTCAAGAACATTTATATTAACACAGTCAACACTCTTGACAGTGTAAAATACACCCGGCTATCCAATTTATTTCAGATCAAGTTTTACGAGGCTCCGGACCGCAAATACACATTTGGGAAACGGGCTTACCTGGGATATGACCGGATGTGGTTTCACTCTTCCTCACTTTGGTACCACATGGCCGTCCGGAAAATTGATACCCCATCCGAATTCTCCAATACATTTGTTGGTGGATCCATCTACCGAAACGAAGGAAAATTTTGGCAATGGGCTGCTGAGGGCCGCCTGTATTTCGCCGGATACCGCGCCGGACAAACCGAGCTAACCGGGTTCGTCAACAAACCGCTCCGGATAGGAAAAGATACAACCAGTCTCCGTATTGAAGGGAGCCTTAAAACTTTAGTCCCCGATTATTTTGACTCCTATTTTTATTCCAACCATTTTCAATGGACGAATAATTTCGACAACATCAACGAAATGACCATTCGGTCGAGTATCCGCTCGCAGCGCTATAAAACAACCATTGGCGCCAATTATTCGCTGATTGGGAACTACATTTATAACAACGCAGAAGCTTTACCAGCCCAAACCTCAACCGAGCAACTTATTCTTTCGGCATACCTGAATAAAGACTTCGATAGCCGGCACTGGATCATTCGCACCCAATTGCTGGTTCAGAAAGCCAGCAACGACGATTATATCCATCTGCCTGCTTTTGCGGGATTCATGAGTATGAATTACCGGACTGTTATATCAAAAGTGCTTTATACACAACTTGGCGCCGACGTTCGGTACAACAGTGCATTTTATGCCGATGCCTACGATCCGGCAACATCACGGTTTTACCTTCAGAACGAACAGCGAATTGGGAATTATCCGTTTATTGATTTACACATAAACCTGAAGCTAAAAAGAACACGATTCTTTTTTAACCTGATGAATGCCGGAGCAGGACTTGTTGGAAACAACTATTACGTAGCTCCGGATTATCCGTATTTCAATCGTACTTTCCGCATTGGACTGGCCTGGTCATTTTACGACTAAGCGGCCGTGGAATCAGGCTAGCAAATTATAACTTCTTCAGAATTTCAATTAGTTCTGATAAAATCATAGCCGTTGCACCCCAGATTATTTGATTCTCGAAAGGATAGTATTTAACTCGCAGCATCCCTGTAACCGTTTCAAGTTCAATCTCCTGAATAATCTCATTGGTCACAAATTCGCTGAGCGGAAATAAAATCAAATTATCAACTTCCCCGGCATTAACTACAAAATCGGGCTTTTGATCTGCCCAGGCTACAACCGGCTGAATGGCAAACTGACTGACTTCAACATACAGCTCTGATAAGCGCCCCAGAATCTCAATTTTCAAGGGATCAATTCCCACTTCTTCCTGCGCTTCCCTCAAAGCGGTCATTTCAACCGAAACATCATCTTCCTCTACTTTCCCACCCGGGAAACTAATTTGCCCGGGATGATGCTTCATGCTTGACGGGCGCGTCATTAAACACGTGAACAACCGGCCATTTTCAGGATAAAGCAGCAACAGAACGCTACTTTGTTTGATAAATGCCCGCTCGTGTTCAAGTTTTCTTAAACGTCGCCCTGGCGGGAGCATTTTCTCGTGAGCCAAACGCCCCGGCAATCCACAGCAAATCTGCTCTTTAAGACGTGTTTTAAATGAGGAATCCATAGTATAAATATAATCAATAAAACTCCCCAGACACACCTCCGAATCAGGAAAAATCGTGAGAAACATCTGTTTTAATGATCAGTTAAGATTCGCTATCAGCATTCGGCTAATTCTCCAGGAACGACAATTCCATCAAATTCAAACTGAAAAAGCCTATTCAAATCTGACTGTCTTTTCCGGAGAGATTTTAGTAATTAGCCATGTAGGTACAACCAACATCAGGATGGTAACCAAAATGGTTCCGACATTCAACAGAACAAGGTGCAAAATGGTGAGATTAATTGGAACATAGTCGAGGTAATAAGAGGTTGGATCAAGCTTTATAAGGTGAGTGTATTCCTGCAAAACACAAATTCCGACACCTACAAGATTTCCCCAAACAAGCGCCTTCAATATGAGCATGACCGAAAAATAAAGGAACACTTTGCGAATGCTCCAGTTTCGCGCACCCATTGCTTTTAAGATGCCGATCATTTGTGTGCGTTCCAAAATTATAACCAACAAACTTGAAACCATATTGAACCCGGCTACCAGAATCATCAACACCAAAATAACCCAGACGTTCATGTCAAGAAGACTCAGCCAATCGAAAATATGACGGTATTTATCACGAATACTCACAACCTGCAAAACGGGGGCGTCCTCGCTGGTATGGCGAAGCAAAACCTGACTTACAGCTCGTTCCTTTTCCTGTAGTTCTTTGAAATTGTCAACCAGAATTTCGAATCCGCTGATTTCATCATCCTTCCAGTTGTTCAAACGCCGGATATGATTGATGTCAACCAGCACAAACATCCTGTCAAATTCTTCGAGACTGGTTTTATAAATACCAGCTAGTTCAAATTTACGCTGCCTGGCAACAACTTCTGATTCACTAATAAAAAACATAAACAAATCGTCGCCCAACTTTAAATGAAGCTGGTCAGCAAGTTGTTTCGAAAGCCACACTTTATTATTTCGCACCGTATCCTGAACCTGAAATGGTTCTCCGGAAACTCTGTTTTCCAGAAAAAATGACCAGTCAAAATCGGGTCCAACACCTTTAAGGACTACACCCTGAATTTCGTCGTCAGTGCGGATAATTCCCTGTTTGGTTGCAAAAATCTGAATGTGCCGGATCCCATCGACCTGACTGATTTCGGGAACAAAAGGCTGATTGGAACTGATTGGGGCAGTTTCGAATGACTGATTGGAATCGAGATTTACTACCTGCAAATGAGAACCAAAACCAATGACCTTTCGCCCTACTTCCTGCTTATATCCCGTGACAATGGCTACGGCCAGAATCAACACAATCAATCCCAGCACAATTCCAAAAAGTGCAATTTTTACAATGCTGTGCGATAAATTATTTCGGTTCTCTTTGTCCGAAAAAATTCGCTTTGCTATGTATAGATTGATATTCAATGGTCGCAGGTTATTTATTAGTGGATAAGCGTTCGTTTACAAAAGGCAACACCAGCAAAGCGATTAGACCTACAACAATTAAAACCAAGGTTGTTGTTCCATGAGCCAGCAAGGCAAAAATTTTTCCATCTGCTTTTTCAACACCATAAAGGGCAAGGCCTTCAATCACCATAAAATGCCACGCTCCAATGCCACCTTGCACCGGAGCAACCATCCCAAAACTTCCCAGCACGAAAACTGTCAGTCCGGCCAAAGGGCCCAAATGCGACGTAAAACCAAAGGAAAAGAACACACAATAAAGCATAACGTAATACAGGAACCAGATGAATAACGAATGAAAAATAAACGCACCGATATTCCGGATGTTCCGGATACTACGAAAACCTTCAACAAACTGATTGACAAAACCCAGTATTTTCTGAACGATGGAGCTTTGGCGTATTCGCTTTCGTGAAAACCAGATCAGCGCCATTAAACCAACGATTCCTCCAATCAGAAAAGGTGAACTGAGAATTTTTACCAGCTTCTCCTTTACCTCCGGGTTGTTATTCAAAAACTCGACAACCTGACCAAACTGCGTAAAAACCACAATCGCCAGGATTAAAAGTAATGTCAGCATGTCAATCAAACGCTCCAGCACAACTGTTCCGATCAACTTGGTGAATGGAATTTTTTCGTAGCGGGCAAGCACACCGCACCTGGATATTTCGCCCATGCGCGGAAGGGCCAGGTTCATCAGGTAGCCAATCATCACGGCCAAAAAAGTATTCAGCGTTCTTGGCTTCTGCCCCAAAGGTTCAATCATCAGATTCCAGCGTAAAGTTCGGCTGATGTGACTAAGCAAACCCAAGAAAACAGAAACGATGATCCAGAAATAGTTAACCTCGTTGGTTAAGATACTTTTGATACGGTTGATGTCCTGATCTTTGTAAACGATCCAGAAAATGAGGATACCAAGGAGAAAGAAAGAGAGAAATTTGAGGGATTTGTATAAGTTTTGTTTCAACGTCTTTTTGTTAAAGGGTAATCACGCACAATGAAATGAAATTAACTTACTTTTGCTTCAGAATTCCCAAAACATATCGGACAAGCTGATTTAAAGGTAAGCGATCACGGCAAAAATACAGATTTGTTTTAATTCGGGTAAAAATTTATGAACAATTTAAGGCAGGAAAACCCGCCCACCAATGATAAAATGACAACGGTAAGAGCAAAAAAAAATCTGGGGCAGCACTTTTTGAAAGACAAAAACATAGCCCAGAACATTGTGGACAGCCTTCGGGCGACAAATGTGGGAAAAGTGCTTGAAATTGGTCCCGGAATGGGAGTACTCACCCAGTTTCTGCTGAGCGAAAAATCCTATCAGACTTTTGTTGTCGAGATTGATCAGGAGTCGGTTGAATACCTCAACCAGCATTTCCCTGAACTTCAGGACAGGATCATT